>NZ_JBKZCD010000018.1:0-34774 GCF_046938665.1 Lactobacillus delbrueckii subsp. bulgaricus | reverse complement strand
AATAACATAGATGTACTCAAATACGGGAGGGAAATGTAATGGCTAATGGCTTCGACGTATTTCGCGTTTCTAATTTAGTAATTGATACGGCCAAGGAAAGCAACATTGAACTGACTAGTTTAAAACTTCAGAAAATTTTGTTCTTCTTGCAAGGCTTTTACCTCTACAAGTATAAGGCCCGCTTGATAGATGGAAAGTTTGCCAAGTGGCAATTTGGACCGATAGAAAGAGATTCTTATGAGTATTTTAGGTCATACGGATCTTTACCGATCCATGATGAAGCTTTTGACTTTTCGACCGAAACTTTTGAAATTACGCATATTCCCCCTATTTCAGCTAACGATATTGGCAGTTATAGGTTTGCGGATCTTAAGTCTGAATTGACCAAATTACTCAGCATCCCCACATGGAAGTTGATTGAGTTAACCCGTAACGACCCCAGTTGGTCAAACTACGAAGAAGCGATAAAAACTTACTCCGCTGGCGACTACACGGATCAAGAAATTAAGATTTGCTACATCTACTGCTTTGAACTGCAAGATTAAAAATACTGGCAGAAAGATGTCTAATTGATGCCAAAGTGATGCTAATCTGACGCATTTCTGACCAGCAACCTGCAGAAACGATTCGAATACCTGCAGAAAAAACGTTGATTTGACGCCGTTTCTAGACATTGACCTGCAGAAAACCTGCAGAATTACCAAGACCATCAGTAAAGACAGAAAACCCCGCATCCGTAAGTTGGATACGGGGCTTTTGAGCATAAAAAAGAGCGCCTATTAAGCGCCCTTACCGGTTCGGCACAAGTAATCAGCTGGTACCATTTTTGCACATCAGATGTGATCTCCGGCTCTTTTTCGTGATACCCACATTATACTATTCAAATGTGCTAAATCAAGATGCACATCGAGACCATCAATCTCAAAACTAGGATGTGTGATTGGGGGTGTTTCCCCTATGAACCTTTGGTTCTTTTTCGTGATAGTGGTACCTCCGAAGTACCTGAAAACAACTGCTTAAGCACTTGTTTAGGTAGCAACCCAGCCTCCGCTCGCGGGGGCTTTTTATTTTGGACCACTTGCGTACTCAAGTTTCATGTTATGGCACACAAAGAACCCCCTTGAAACAAAGAGAGCACGTTTCAAGGGGGGTGCGCGGAAAGAACATTTATTCCTCACTAGTGTGATTAGAGAGTGTAAAATGCAAGGCACTATTAACCCGGTCAGCGATTACATCGTAGTCGAGCGGGTGATGGCTGAAGAGGTTGTCAATCATCGTATAGGTCAAGCCAATGCTGAAAAACGTCACGAAGTTGCTGGCCCTACGATTGTCGGTCATGCCTTCTTCTTTGATGATCTTTCGCAGCAACACTGTAATATGCCGCGAAATCTCACCAATCACGTCGATCTCTTTTTGACTTGAATACACGCTTTTGTAAAAATCCCTGTTCAGCTCAGCACTATAGAAAACTTGTGCGATAATTTCCTCCCAATCCAGCCTGTCGATGTTGCTTTCGACATCGGCTTCCATCATTGCCTGGATGGTATAACCGAGCAAATCATATTTATCTTGGAAGTTATCGTAAAAAGTCTGCCTCCTAATACCGCTTTTCTTCATCAGGTGAACTACACTAACGTGGTTAAAGCCAGTTTCAGCAACTTCAGCCCTAAACACGAGTGCAATGCGCGACTTAAGATCTTCGGACATCGGATCACGCTTTCTTAAGACTGATTGTCGCTAAAAACTGTTGTCTCATTTTTAAACCATAACCGCTAGCTGCTATAACGTGCAAACAGACCATCCGGTACTCACGCCAAGCCGGACAGAATAGAACATATCGTATATTGCGTTTTAGGAGATAGTATCAATTACTCCAGCCTGTATTATATAATTGCCTATCGTTAATGGCGACTAGCGGCTACCATCAATAATATGCCCGAAAGCGGATTAAATCAACGGACAATTTGTAAGCGTTTGTCCAAAAAATGATAAAAATTGCGGAGCGATCTTCACCATGCCAGACATCATTGCGGGAATGGACAACTTGGCTTACCACAGCTTGCTTATTGGCTACTATTGCTTGATCGTGCCTAGCGAAGTCAAGCTTGGTCCTCCGCCAATTTCTTTGAAAGAGCTGAGCAAGAACAGGCTGATCTTCCTGGACCACCGCTGGTGCCCGCCCACGCAAGACCTATTGCAAAAAGAGATCTGCAGAAACAACCATTCTCTGGACCTGGCCTATGTCAACAATATCGCGACCGCGCGGGCCATGGTTAAGGCACGGCTTGGCTGGGGAATCTGGGCCAACTTTGTGTCCGATCCTAATGACCTCGACCTTAAGAAGCTGCCCCTTTCCACCAAGATTGTGCCCGACTATGGTGTCGCCATCTTGAAGCAAGGCAGTCCGCAAGCCGCCAGACAGTTCGTCAGCTGGCTGGAGAAGACCGGATTGCCAGGGTGACAGAAATTCTACTCCATAACAAAAATCCCAGCACCTCAGTATAAAGGGCTGGAATTTTATCAAGTTACTCTTTTGGCCATGAATGGTCAAGTTCAATTTCGTGCTTTTGAATAAAGCTATTGTACGAAATATCATTCTTTAAAGCTTGATATTTATTTTCTAGCAGAGTAAAAATGTTGGTTTCTTTTCGGCGTATTCTTGCCAGATCAGCTTTACTAAGAACCAAGATATACTTTTTTTCGGCTAACGCTATTTTTTTAACCAGACCAATAGCGTCATTCCAAGAATTATCAGAGCCTGTAATGCCATTCCAAGCAACAAAGATGCCTAATTTGGTATCGGTATAACACATCAATGAGAAAAACTTACCTAGATACGTTACTCCAACCTTCTCCTCATAGTTTTTACATTCAATGAGAAAAGAAGAACCCATCTTTTCATCAAAAAGTTGCATCCCAAGCATAGCAGAACTTGTTGACCAATTAAGCAGTAAATCAATCTCATTGCTGCTAGTTCGCTGATTTCGTCTGACATCAAACATTTCAGGATAACCGTCTTCGAAGAGTATCGCGATCAATTCTTCAAGCAATTTACCTTTTTCGCCAAAGTCGCAATCTCCACGATCCAACTGATCATACAAAGAAGCAAAGCGAACAAATGCCTCATCTGACAGGCTTAATGTTTGCGCGTTTTTATCTACAAACATCTGAAATAGATCTGAAAATGGCAGCCCTAGATTAGTCAGATCATCAGCTAGTCGGCTCAGTTTTTTGCTCTTAGCATCATCCTTCATGCTTTGTTCACCCGATAGACTACTACAGCATGATTGATTGGGTCAGTAATTTCATAATCACAATTTGCACAGCTAAGCTCACTTGGTATCTCGCCAATTGTTTTATAGCAAAAGCCCGTATACTTCTTGCAATTTGGACAGTAGATCTGCAAATATGAAGTTAAGTAGTTTTGAGTCGTTAGAAACTCCAACAACTCATAAACAGTTTTGATATCAAGCTGCAGATTCCGATGAATAACACTTGGGTAAACCCAATCGCCTGCATGGTAGTGGCTCATGAAGTCTACAAAGTCATCTATGTTAGCATCTAAGTTCTTCTCCTTTAGTAAAGGTACCACTTGTGCAAAGATATTTGATTGCATTGTTCATTCGCCCCATTTCTAAGTCTTTACAAGTTCCCGTCAAGTGTTGCAATACTGTATATTCCCGATTAGAAAAGCCAAAAGTTATCTTAACCAGATAGCTTTGCGAAACAACTGGATTCTCCCATTGCACATAAACGTAAGGATAATTGGCAGTAGCCTCTTTATCATCCAAGTATCTGATGAGCAATTCCGTAATTTCAGGTGATTTGCTAAAAACTTCTTCATTTTCAGTGATCAGTTCCCGCAGTTCACCAATAAATGGCAAAACAGAGTCCTCATCCATCGCAGCCGTTAAATCTGCTGAACCACCTGAATTAAGCAACATCATCTGCCGATAAATTTTGACTGGATCGTCAGTTGCTCCCTTGAGCTTATCAATAGCCTGTGAATAATCGCACTTAAACAGCTCAATTTTCAAAATATTCTTCAACCACTTGATGCAGTAGCTGACTATGTCACTATAAGCATCGCCCGCATTAGGGTAATAGCTACGATTCTTGATAGCGTCGTATCTAATCTCGAGACACTTATTTTCTAAATCGAAATAGATAACAACCGGATAACGATAATCGACAAGCTCATTAGTGCTTCTGTCCGTATAAGATTTCTGCAAAACAAACTTTACTAAGACAGTCTGATCAGCTACTTTTTTATAGACCGGTTGAACGTCCTTCAATTCAGCTGGAAGAGTACGTAGAATCTGGCTACCCAATTCTGACACCTCAGCCTTTGCCAACATTTTTTCAACTGGCTCATCAGTATCAAAGAAAAATGGTACTGAGTATTTATAGAGCTTGATAAGTTCCCATTCTTCATAAAATTGAGAACATTTTTTATCGGTAGTGGTCTCCACAATTGTTGAGTCAATATCATCCTTGTTTGGCAAGAATAATGGGGAGTCAGACTGATTTCCCAGAGTAATTTGTGGATCAAAAGTAATTAAGTTCTTTTGCTGTAAACGATGAATTATTGCTTTCTTCATCGCCAAAGAATAATTTAAGACAGTATTCTTGTAAAAGCTTAAAAAGTTTCCCAATCCATTTCTCTACTCATGCCAAACTCCTTTATCGAAAAACACAAATTCCTACTAGACATTATAATACTGCCTTGCCTTGAAAGGCTAACACTTTGATCTCTCACCTGCCGAAGAAAGATGAAGTCTCAACAACTAAACAGTTTAGACTGTAAATCCCCGTACCTGTTTTACCGCAGATACGGGGATTTGTTGTTTTGGATTACCGGGAATGGAAAATGATTTTTTTATACTCATGTTTAGTCAAAAACATAAGGTATTACACTACTGTGCCAGTATTTTTTAGCTAATGCTTTAGTCGGATAGTAATTAGCCAGCAGGTAGATATCATAGTAAACCAGCACTGGCACCTTTTTGCCACCAACTTTGGCCGTAACGCTACGATACATTGGGAAGTATTCCGCTAAGGTTGGCGTCCATTGGTTAACTTGCAAAAACTTCCCCGCCTTAAGGCGTTTCTTAAGATCGTTCGTAGTAGGCTTTATAGCGACCCATCTACCAATTCTCCAGTACTTGGTCTGCTTGAGGATCTGTTTATTTTTGGTCTTTTGCTTCGCCGTTTATGGGATAATCGTGTAGCCAAACTCGCTAGTCAATTGGTTATACAAGGTCAATTTATGCAATCTTTTGTTGGTAAAAGTATGCTTGGTAAAGACTACTTTGTGCTCAAGTCCGGCACCTGCATCGTAACTATACCAGGTTCCCCGCATCTGCTTAGGAATGGTGATGATCGTCCCGCGCCCTAACTTGGCAGCGTGAACTGGCTGACCAGCAAACATTGTCAAGCTGATGCAGCCAGCTGCCAATGCAGCAAGTAATTTCTTCATAGTGATTACACACAGGACCATTTGATGGATGGCGGTCGCTTGTGCTACTTCCTTCTTTCTATTTCTCTTAAACACCAGTCTAATTATAAGACAAAGAGATGTGGAGATTAAGGGGGAGATTAAGCGAAACAGAATAAAATCTGTATAAGACTAGATTTTAGTAAGATTCACATTATCGTACGAATCAATTTTAGTAAGTTTACTAGCAAATAAATACTCTTTAGCTATTTTCTTTTGATTAGCTGAATACCTAAGATTGTATTCAAAAGACTGAACATATGGACGATACAAGTTCAGTATCTCCTCTTCATGATCATACGTAGTAATCCACTTGTAATCAATTAAATCAACAATATTTTCTGCTAAAATCTTATGCTCTACATTACTTGGAAATGATAAATATAGATTTCTACCTTGCTTAAAATAAGGTGGATCGAAGAAAATAAATGAATCTTTTGAATCATAATTTGGTAACTCTGTGCAAATAAAATCTTTTGCATCAAGGTTACTTAAAATAATCCGATCTTTGCTAGCTGCTATACGTCTTATTTTTTGTTTCAAGGTTTCTTTATTGAACCTACAATCTATCTTGTACTTTCCGGCTTGACTCTGACCGCCAATTGGTCCTCCTTGAATAATGCCACTAATATTAGTACGGTTCAAGAAAAGAGTAGAAAAAGCATTTTCTAACGATTTAGGATCTTTGCATGACTTTTCATGAATTGAACGTTGCTTATACCACTCTGTCAAGGTAACATCAGCTTGATCAATAAGGCTTATAATTTCTTCTGGCATATTAATAGTAGCATACCAAACAGAATAGATTGAAGGATCATAATCGTTCATAACTATTCTATCAACTTGATTATTAAGCAAAAGGTGTAAAGCTATTCCAAATCCGCCTGCAAAGGGTTCAATATACGTTCCAGACGACTTATTTTGCTTAATTAAGTGTGCTACATATTTTGATAGTTGACTTTTTCCCCCGGGATATCGGAGTATTGAATCTGTACTTGGCATCTCAATTTCCTTACTATCAGAAGATTTCCGTATTTGCAGATTTTATGTTCTTATAAATTCTCTTTGCTATTGAATCAAGCAATCCACCGAATCGTTGTACATCGTCACTATTTGACTTCATCCACGACCCCAAAAAAGCATCCATATATGTATTATTTTCTTTAAACCATCTCTTATAATCATTTATTGAGCTATCAGCTTTGATCATTTTTAATTCACTACTTCCGTTGTTATTAACGTGTATAGCATTCATTTTTTCAATCATCTCGGGTGTTGTAATACCTCGATTTGCTAAATAATTATTTCTAAATAGCTCTGAGCCTGCTTTTTGATTATTAACATATGCCCATAGTTCTTGTTCAAGAGCAAACTTACCTGGGAAAGTTAATAGATTTCCATCTTGACTATTAACTTTAAACTTGATCACCCTATCCTCAGAATGCATATACTTGTATAATTCGGTATTTTTATCATTCGGATTCATGTCGGAATCCAATATAAAAATATAGTTATCAAATCCCATAGGATCTGCTTGAAGCAAGTTTACCATAACATTCCAAGACAAATTACACTCAATCATCTCTATTTCTGGCATTTTTTTCCTTAAATTTAGATAGTCAACAATTTTATTAAGCTCCCATCTAGCGACCCCATCCTCCGTAAACACTTTAATATGCGGCTCAATATTTTCAGTATTTTTTCTATATGTTTCTTGTAAATTAAAGCGATAGAAAATTTTTTCCGGATTTTCATAACAGCTTATGTTTCCAGGCGCACTATTAGAACCCTTCAAATAATTAATTTGAATTGCATCTTCCTTACTTGCTCTCAAAACAGACAAATGTTCTAGTAATGTTAAACTGTGTGTCGTAAAAACTATTTGTACACCTAAGTCAATAGATTCTTTCAGTAGCCAATCAATTAAGCGATTTTGTGCAGCTGGATGAAGGGTAGATTCAATCTCATCTATTGCTAAAATACCTCCTACGAAACACTCAGAATTGGAACCCATCTCTTCTTTTAATTTTTCAAATGACAAAACCGCTTCAATAATTTGTCCCGTATTATCTTGACCACTGGAATTTGATTCATATCCATAATAACTAGTTTCAATATTGGCCTTATTATGACGTGTGCCAACATCTAAATTAGCAATTGTTTCAATTTGCTCTCTATTCTCTCCCAAAATCTTAGCATGTATTTCCTCTATTTTTTTTTGCCATTTTTGGGGAATAATTTTCGATTTTGCAGTATCGAACTCACCTAACGGATCAAGCCGAGACAGACCTAAATAGTAGGTTGGAAATTGAACCTTACTTTCACTATTTCTTTCTTTCGTCTTAATTGGTATTAAGCGATAACGTATATATTTCTCTTGTACAACCTTCTTTGAATATAGTCCTTTATTTACATTGTTTTTTATATATTTTTCTTTTTTGCGTTTTCCAGTATGCTTTGAAGCACGAAATGAAATTTTTTTTGATACGCGGTATTGTTCTGGTGAATCTGGTATATCCTCAAATTCTACCGTCGCTTTTTCACCAACTGTATCGAATTTTGGGTCAAACATAATAATATTGCTGAATTCCCCCCTAAACGGAGTCCCTGCTAGAGTCTTATAGTTTTTTACTTCACCAACATTCGTCAGCACCGCTAATAAAGTAGATTTGCCTACACCATTTTCGCCAGCAATTGCTGTTAAATTTGAGCTTAGTTCGATATTGAATTCTCTCTGAAATGCTCTATAGTCATGTATAGTTAAAGATTTTATCCACATTTTTGTCTTTGGCCTCATAAATATCATCTTACTTTTTTCATCAATTTTATACCTAAGTATAGTAGAGTTGCACATTAAAATCAAAGACAAGCACCGTAAGCACCCAATAGCATAATATATTAAAATCCCATCCTAGCAATGCTAAGATGGGATTAATCAGTTTATGGGACTTTACTTACAGTGGAGCTGAACATTTTCTGGCATGGTAAATAGGCTTCCAGACGTTGACTTTCTAATACGGGCAAGTTTATTCAGAAAAAAGGATCAAGGTTGAAGCTCTTCTTAACTATGTAAGCAAGCGAATCGATCCCTCGGCGCATGTCGGTCTTACCACAAACAATGAACACGCGCCCCAGTTCTGCCAGATTAATCATGGCTCAAGAACCTATCTACGACTTCGAGCATAAGATCGCTAGTGGCCTCACTGTAAAATGACAGCTCAACCCCATTGGACTTCAGGTTAAGAACAAGCCGGTTCTTTCCGGGCCTATTCTTAGGCCTGATTCTGTCCTTTGGCTGCTCGAGCGGTACGATTGGATGTTCAGTCATAATATCGTGTTCCTCCATATTTAATTGTTAAGAACAGTATATGACTATTGAACAGAGGTCGATAGATACCCCACTGCTGTGGGCTTACCTTACAGGTTACTTATTCAATCTTTCAACGTAAAGATTATACAAGTCATCTGCGTTTTTAATAGCATCATAGCCATGAGCTGCTAGGCGCTTAATGTTGTCTTCTGACTCAGTATCACGTGATGGCAAAGCGATCTGTTGAACCGACTTAATCCAAGTTTTAGGATTCAAAGGAATAAAGTTCAACTTGCCAGTTAGATCAATTTCTCTTGAAACCTTGTCTGACAAGATAATTGGCAGACCATTCGCAGAGGCTTCAACAACTACGAAAGGTTGTCCTTCAAAGCGGGATGGCAAAACAAATATGTCCATGGCTGAAAGATAATCGGGCACATTATGAACTGATCCAGTAAAGATAATACGATCTTGCAAGTTCATATTTTTTGTTTGTTTCTTTACCTGATCAAACAAGCCACCTTGACCCACTAAAACCAATTTATACTTGGCATCCAACTCTTTCATAACTTCAAGTAGAAAGGCTTGATTCTTCTGTTCATTAAAGCCGCCAACATGTCCTAATAAAATATCGCTTTTGCCTATACCTAACTGTTCACGCATCTGTTCTCTAACAGTAGAATTAAAACGATACTTGTCTAAGAAAATACCATTGTCAATAACAATAAAGGTTTTATTGTTAAACAACCATTTTCCAGCCGCTTCATTGCAAGCTACTCGGCAATTTACAAACATATTAAATGGCACATGTAAAAGTTTATGCAGTCTTTCATGTTCGGTAACAGTATTATGACTGTGAGCTATTCTTACTTTCACTCCAGCGAAGAAAGCAGCTGCTAACTCAATTGACATGATATTGCTACTGCCATTAACATGGACTACATCATATTTCTCACGCTTAAGCAATGAGATCAATCTCTTAAAATATTGTTTAGGATTGGAATTGCGATTATGGATCTCAAAGACCTTAATCTTATTTTTTTTAAGGTCATTCTTAATATCTTTTGCAACTTCATTAGGAGCTAAAACATCAACATGAACATCATCTTTCTTAGCTAGTAACTTAGCATTATTAATAATAAACGTTGATATTCCATTGTCACTCAAATTATTTGTACTAACCAATAGGACCTTCATATTTCCTCCCGTTTACTTTTAGCAATTATCTGTCAATTGCAAAATAAATTCTTCAAAGAGATCTTCCGAAGCATTTTAGCTTAGGATCTTCCAGAGAACATAGTTATACCATACTTCGATCTTAGCATGTCTTCCACTGCTAATTTCCCATCCTGAAAAGTGCTATGTCTTGGCTAATGAAGGCTATATTGGCAAGTGGCTATGTACTGTGGGCGCCTTATCGAAAAAATATGA
The DNA here is from genome assembly GCF_046938665.1 of Lactobacillus delbrueckii subsp. bulgaricus. GTDB lineage: Bacteria > Bacillota > Bacilli > Lactobacillales > Lactobacillaceae > Lactobacillus > Lactobacillus delbrueckii_C. The sequence continues at coordinate 24,536 of NZ_JBKZCD010000018.1, read as the reverse complement.
AAGGTGCTAAGCAGAACAACAACAGAGCATTGATGGCAACTCGTCGAACAATCGAGAACATGTTCTCTGTATAAAATACTAAAGAATCGAAAAAATACTTGCAAGAAACAGCGATGATTTCCAACAAACATCAAGATAATCGTATTAACTTACAATCTTAACTACGTCCTACCTTCATGACTTCAGCTTCTTTAACTAGCACCACACGTATCAAATTCCACTATTTAAACCTCATTAGAATGTACTCTAGTACGTCTAGTGCAAATTTATTTTTAGCGCCAAGAAGTATCAAAGCGTACTCTAAACTAGATAGAATAACATCAAATAAAATGATCATTATTGTTGATTTAAATATTGCATTACCACAAATGCAAATTATTACTATAGCCAACGCACCAAAAGTATATGTTAGTATATCCTTCCAGAATTCTTTATCATACAGTCTCTTTATCATATCTTTACTATAATAAATTCCAAGCAACATAGAAATTGCTTCAGACAATGATGTAGTTATTGCAGCAGCATTTTCTTCTAAAGATGGCATTAGCAGTAAATTCAATATCAAGTTAGCTCCAGCACTAATTATTGTAATAATCAGAACCTTATTTTCACGTTTTGCAGGTATTAATACACAACTGGTAAAAATCCAACTAAAAATTGAAAAAATTAGCGCTGGACATAATAAACGTAACGAGCTTACCGCTCTAATGTACTTTGCGCTTGACAGTAGTACTACAATTTGTGGAGCCAGCATAAAAACACCAACAGCTGCTGGAATTGATATCAATGCCAAAACATCTGATATTTGTAGTAAAAGCTTCCGATACTCTCTATATCTTTTTCTCCCCCACAACAACGCAAACCTAGGGATCGTAACAGTTAGCACTGCAGCAATAAGTTCCTTAACAATATTGTACATCTTTGTCGAAACAGAGTAGATACCTACAACATAGTTGTTATTTATCAATCCCAATAAAGTAGTATCTAGACTTAAATATATTGTTGTAGCAACCGATGACGCAAAAATTATTAAGATCGGTTTGAGATGCGCCTTCCAATCTATTTTAAAAGTAAACCTAATCGTACAAAATTTCTTAGCATGTAAATAGTTTAGTACATTTGAGCCTACTGCAGAAAAAACAGTAATTCCAGCATAATTTAAATAATCGCCCTGCTTTCTTACAAAAATAAATAGCATAATTATAGACAATATTTTAAATACTATGCTTCTAACAGTTATGTATGTATACTCTTCAAAGATGCTATATATCCATTCGGTACCTAATGTAGTAAAAACAATCTGAATGCTAAATACATAAATACATACAGAATAACTTTGAACTTTCCGAAATATGAGAATGCACAAAAACAACAGTATATATGAAGCTACAGTAGAAAATATATTGATTGAGAAAACTTGGCTTGCAAAATCGCTAATTTCATTTCGATCATTCCTAAACTTAGCGCCTTCTCTAACTGCATATGTCGCAATTCCCAAACCAGCAATCAACAAAAAGTACGATACAAACGAATTCGACCAATTGTATTTTCCTAGTTCTCCAACACTCAGCACTCTAGAAACATACGGAAATGTAATAATAGGGAATATGATATTTAAAACACTTCGTAATCCGTTTAGAAATGCATTCTTCCCTAATGATTTATTTTTCACGGCTCACTTCTCCCTATTTAATATGCGTTCAAAAATAACATCGCTTCTGTTACTTTCTGATATATCTCAATATTTTCCCAGCTAAACCAATGATATAAAAGAGCCGTTTATTATGTAAAAAAGTTATTACTTCTATTCTATATCTACGATTCAACCTCTTACATTGTTGCTCATGTATACTAATAAACTCGCTTAATTCGGCATATCTATTATCACGGTGATCATAACGGTGTAGATACGCAATTGCAGCTATGACAGCATTCTTAAAACTATCCCCAAAATATTTTTGATAATTTTGTTCAATATAGCAACATAAGTCATAATTTGCTACTGCCGCATCCTTATAATGTTTTTTATCAGTACTAGACGATGCACCACTATTATCTTGACGATATCCATAGAGTGGTTCTGAAATCAATGCGAATTTCTCAGCCTTATCATAAGCGCGAAGACAGAATTCCATATCCTCACACATAGACATTTCCTCTGGAAACCTAATTTCATTGTCTAACAGCAACCTTCTCCTAAAAAGTTTATTCCATGGGAATGATGCATAATTCATATCAAGAAGAGTACCTATAGCGTCCGTTTTGCTAATTTCTTGCTTATGGGCTTTTATTTTTTTAGTAAAAGTATCCTCTTTTCTGAATGATTGATAAGTAAAAATGACTACGTCATCTCTACTTCCTCTTACCTGGTTATATAAAACATCAATAGCGCCAGAAAAAGGTATATCATCACAATCTATAAACCAAATCCAATTACCTACCGCTATGCTTAACCCTATATTTCTAGTTGACGAAACCCCAGTATTTGTCTTGTGAATCACATGAACATTGGAATATTCAGTCGCATATCTATCACAAATCTCACCACTATTATCTGTAGAACCATCATCTACTAAAATCACTTCAAAATTGGAATGATCGTTGCTTTCGACAATAGAATTGAGGCATTTGACCAAGTAATTACTTCTATTATAAACTGGAATGACTATACTAATTAAATCTCTCACTCATATCACCTTTGAGTATTGGCTACTCTTCTTTTAGACAATAATTTAAAAACTCTTGATAGTTTTTAAAGACTGTCTTTTGTGCTTCTAGAGTCCTCTTGCTCATATTATAATTACGCATTAGTTTCATTTTTTTATTAAAAGCAGGCAGATCATCATTATTGCGAAATAAGAAGAAATATTCATCCAGTTCAGATTCAGGCGGTACTTTATTAAACCTCTTCTTGTACTCTAGTACTATTTGTTTTGCCTCTTCAATTTGTTTCTTCTTGCGTTTATCTCTAAACTCCTCTAAAGTCATAATTTTTCTGGCGGGGTTTCCTGCATAGACAGAATCACTATCAACATGTCCACTTACTACAGCATTTGCTCCAATAATAACATTATTACCAATTTGAGTTCCTCCCAAGATAGTAGCCCCCCAACCAATAAAAACATTATCACCAATAATAGTCTTTCGCTGATTACCATATATGTAGCCATACTTACGCTTAAGTACACTCCAACTATAATCATGTGTCAAGATTGTTACAGGTCCAGTAATTTGAACATCATTGCCAATAGTCAACAAATGTGGATTTTGAGTATCAATAGTAGTGTTGAACGGTCTAAAAATTTCTACATTTTCACCTACTGCTATCCCTATGCTTCTTAAATGATCAATATAATCTGCACTACTTGACCTATACCCCATAACTAATTTCTTTACTTTATTAAATATTGACATTTCAATCCTCTTTCTCTATATTTATTACAACCTTTAGCCGGTAAAATAGCAATAGTTTTTTCTATAGATAGTATTGTCATTGGTATATGTATATATTTTTTCTTAAAGTCTAGCAATATCTAGGCGAATAGTTCTTCTGCACTACTATTAAAAGAATTACCAGTATTTGCTAAGAATGCCAGTAGAAATACATTATATTCAATCAAAAAATACTCTCTGCAAATTAGGCTATCAAGACAAACTATTCCTAACGCAATCGATACTGCAATATTTCCCTTTTGCAACTGTTTTTTTACAGTAGCCGTATACATCAACGCTACAAATATCAGCAGGGCAATACCATACTCCATTAAAAATGTATAGTATGATGAATCGATATAAAACCATTTAGACCAATATAATAATATTCTAGTATAGATGTCTTGTCCAAAAATTGTATATCCAAATAGTTTTATACCGATTTCAGTATTAGTTAATCTTGCAGAAGAAAATGTATCAAAGCTATTCAAAGCAGCATACCTATGTGTCATAAACAGATTTTCTATAGCTATAGAAACTAATAAACAGATTTCGAATAGGTATTTCAAGAAGAAGCTTATAATTTTGTTCGAATAGTCAATATCTATATACTTAAGAACTATTAATACTGGTATAAGCAAGTATATTGATCCACTAGCTAATCTAGAATCAGTAAAGAACCAACCAACTGATCCCAAAAATAGATACAATACAATTCTCCACCATATGATGCCCCTTTTTTTAAACCAAAGGACAATATCTGTCAATAAGATATACGTAACTAACTGAACTAAGTCTGTAGCGCTTCTATATCCAAAAGTAATTCTAGTTCTCCCCGAAAATGAACTTCGCTGAATTACTCCATCACCAATAAATCCACAAAAATATGCAATTATCATCACAGATAATACGCTAGCGGCAACATATATAAACGTTTTTAAAATAGATCTAAAATCTACTTCATAAGCACCGAAAATAAATATAACAGAACCTAAAATTTCATATTCTTTATTGCTTTTGACCGACACAATAGCCAAACTAAGCATTATTAAAAATAAAAAATATATTTTTATCCTCGATGTAGACAGTTCTGGGTGTGTAATTACATCGATAATCATCTTCACTGCTAGCAAACCACAACCTAGACATATAATAGAATATCGAATTAGAGGGGATACTGGCAATAATGTTTGTCCACATATCATGCCAGCAATAAATAAGCCATAAGCTGTACAATAAAGATTATTTAGGATTATCTTTTTTTGACTCATATATTACACTCCATGCTTAAAGAATACATGCCGCTTTATCTCTACTAATTCCTCATATCAATTTTTGTTTAGCTACAAATGCTAAAATTTTTGCCTGTTTATTTTTAACTAACATGATAAAAATCTTTTGCTTCCATTCCAACCTATTTACTGGATATTCTGCAATTGCATTTTGTAGTGTTACATCTTCACAAATTTCAGAAATACTTTGACGTACTTCACTAAATGGTCTATCTGTTCCTTGAGAGAAGCATGTTCTGACAGCTACAAAAAGATTCTTAGTCTGCCTCAGCCATGCATCTTTTGCAATCTCTGTTTTTGACGTTTTATCAATCATATACTTATAAAACTTAATGCTTCTTTCATATCTATCAGGTTTATATGTCTGAGATAAGGAAGTTGGGTTATATCGATAGTAATAGCTGGATGAAGTAATAACTTTGACACTTTTAGAATAACGATAGTAGTCTGAATCCCAAACTATGTCTTCTGAAATTAGCTCACGTTCTGAAACAAAGCGTAAGTTGTGTGTCTTAATTAATTTTACGGAATATAAAGCATTCCAGACAGATGGCTTAATTGAATCATGCTCATCCGGGCTACTACCTAACATCCTATTAAATAGATGACTGTACACTTGCCCATTATCTACAACTTCTTCAGGATATGTTTCCGTATAAAGTTCTTTACCCTCATCAGTAACCTTTGTAAAACCACCGATTACCGTATCATTTTTTCCGTCATCTAATCCATCAACTAATCTCTGAATTGCATCTTGCTGAAGATAATCATCACTGTCAACAAACGTTACATACTCACCATTAATCCGTTCTAGTCCATAGTTTCTGGTTAATCCTAAACCAGAATTTGCTTTATGAAAGACATTGATTTCTTTATATTTTTCAGCAAAGTAATCACAAACTTGACCACTAGTATCTTTTGAGCCATCGTCGATCAATACTATCTCAAGATTGTGATATGATTGATTAACTAACGACTCGACACATTGTTGTAAATACTTATCAACATTATAAACTGGCACGATAATTGATACTTGTGGTGACAAGATAAACTCCTTATTCTACTCTGTTCCTAAGCCTGGCTAATATTAATATTATAAAAATAACATTTACAATAAACTATCTTTTCGATATTCTTACAATATTTTTGCCGGAACTCCTGCTACAATGCTATGCGCAGGTACATCCTTAGTAACCACTGCACCTGCTGCAACTATACTACCTTCACCAATATGTACACCTTTAGTAATTACTGAATTGGCACCTATCCACACATAATTATCAATCTTTACTAGAGACGACTTCAATTCACCAGTGACCCCTTTGTCATTCATTACATGGTCATGGTCAACTATAACAACGTTATTGCCAATATCGACACCATCTCCAATTATAATTGCCTTAGCTGCTGTAATTGACACATTGTGGTTGAAGAAGTTATTGTTTCCGATATCAATTTTACCTTTACCAACAGCCTTAATGTATAACGGACCTTGACTCATTAAAAAAGATCCAATACTCAATTTTGTATCCTGCCCTAGATCAAGAATTATCTTGCCTCGTATAGAATTTATTGTATGGAGTTGAACCTTTTTCCTATATTTCACCTTTGTTACAACGAAGAATATCAAAGTTCTAATTCCAAGTAAGATTTTCTTCATTAATTTTTCCTCACATAACTCATTATGGATATTTTAACTACCTCATCAACCCATCAACAATCTTTTCCAGACTCTCATTAAACTTCTTATTATTACTACTTTCACCACTGTTCTTCGTTTTCACAATGATATCATAGTCAGCAATCGTTTTACTAAGATCACCAATGTCGTAAACTGGAATGATGTTATTCATTCTCTCCGCAATCAGCTTGGTAAAATCAACTTGGTGATTATTAACATGTTCATTGAATTCTAACTGTCTCGGCACTACAATCGGCACCTTGCCATACTGCAGAGCTTCTACAAAGCTAGACGGACCACCATGAGTGATGACAATGCGTGCATTCTTAAAGGTATTTTGCATCTCATCAAAGCTCATCATCTTGTGCATCTCACAATGCTTAGCCTCGTAAGTACTAAATCCATACTGAACAACTACTTTTTCCTTAATTTCACCGCTAGCCACCAGTTCGTCAACCTTTTCAATTAGCCGATTAAATGGCTGCTCATGTGTTCCTACAGTTACAAATATCATATGTCCCTCTAGAAGATACTTCCCAAGTTAATTGCTTTAGGATAAACCTGCTTCATTTCTTCCCATTCTACGATAAATTTGTCAGTAATTGGATAAACAAGCTTCCCCGTCACTGTCGGCTTATCATATCGGTCAAATACTTCAATGTATACCAGCTTAGCTCCCATCAATTTCCCAATATAGAAGAATGGTACTGCGACAGCTGCACCGCTAGAAATGATTAGATCCGGTTTTTCTTTACGAAGTACTTTAATCGCTAAGAAAGTATTCTTAATCAAATTCTTAAGATTGCGATTAGTAGGGTAATAGCATGGATACAGCTTCTCGCCTTTAAGCTTGCTCCTAGCATCTTCTTTGTCAAAGGTAACCCAAAAGCGGCTCTTGTTTTGCCAAAATGGCTTCAGCATATACAAATGAGTCAAATGGCCACCACTTGATCCGACCAAACATACTTTGATATTTTCCTTTGTCATTGCTTACTTCCTAATAAAAAAGCGAGGTCTGAAATTCCTCGCAAACTCCTACTCTTCATACATTCCATTTGGGTGAAAGATAACACCGATTGTCTTAAAGATGATCCACAAATCAAAGAGGAGGCTACTCCGATTAATGTACTCGATGTCAAGCTGCACCATTTCCGCAAAGTCAGCTGCATTCCGGCTGGTTGCCTGCCAGAGGCCGCTGCAGCCTGGCTTAACCAGCAGTCTTTGTTTGTCGTAGTCAGTGTACTGGTCAACCTCATTCGGCAAAGGTGGCCGAGGGCCAACCAGCGACATGTTACCAATCAGCACATTCCATAGCTGCGGCAGTTCGTCTAGGCTGTGGGCTCGAATGAATTTGCCAACCTTGGTAATCCGTGGATCATCATGCATTTTAAACATGGCGCCTTCAACTTCATTCTGATCCAAGAGCTTTTTCTTCATCTCCTCAGCATTGACTACCATTGACCGGAACTTGTAAATCCGGAATGGTTTCTCATCCTTGCCGATTCTGATTTGTGAGTAAAAGACCGGACCACCGTCTTCGCCATGGATCTTAATCGCCAGCCACAAGAAGAGCGGAGACAACAGAATCAAAGCAACTAAAGAAGCCAGAAAATCAAACAGGCGCTTAATCCCATGGTAGATAGGGCGGCCCTTGACTTTGGACTGTTTGACATAGGCTGAACTGCTAACTTCCATATCCATCTTTTCCTCTCCTTCATCCAAATTTATACTTTTAAAATAGCCCCAAGAACTTCTTGCGCTTCTTAGGCAATGGCTGCCAATTCAAGTAAACTGGGTCACCATTAATTACTGCTTGGGCGTTATTCAAATACTCTTTCTTCTTTTCTTCACCAAATTCTTTAGCCAGCTTGTCTAAGGCAGCACTTAGCTGATACTGCCGCCGCGGCAAATCATGAGCGTCACTGGCAAAGAAGGCACATTGACCTGCCTTGATAAAGTTGCGGCTGCAATTCTCAATCTCTTTGCCAAACAAGCCAGTATATGAACTAGCTGTAATTTGCACCAGAACGCCCATTTCCAGAAATTCTTGCAACTTCTGTGGGTTGCCTAGAATCTCTTTGTTTCGCTCTGGGTGAACGATAATCGGGGTAATCCCCCGGCTGGTTAGTTCATAAACCATGTTCTTGGTATAATGCGGCACTTCATTGCTTGGCAATTCCAAAAGCATGTAGCGGCCATCTTCATCGCAGAAGAGAATATCATCATTGTCTAGAGCTTCAGTAAGGCCGCCTGACAATCTGACTTCGTGGCCAGGAAAGACTGTAAGCGGAATCCCCGCTTGGTCAATTCGGTCTTGAAACTCTGCTGTCAGTTTAATCACATCTTGCTTATGGTTGGTGTAGCGGCCATTCAATGTGTGTGGAGTACACAAGGCATGTGTCACGCCATCCGCCACAGCCGCTCTGGCCAAATTCAATGACACATCCCAGGACTTTGACCCATCGTCAATGCCTGGCAAGATGTGACAGTGCAAATCAACTACCGGCATAAGTTACTTCTCTCTCCCAAAGAGGCCTTTTTTCTCCTCTTCTTCGCCATAGCCGTAACCATAGCCATAGCCGTAACCATAGCCATAACCGCCATCCCCATCGGCATCAACGTCATTCATAACGTATCCCAAGATTGGTGAGTTGGTCAGCTTCAATAGCTCAATTGCCCGCTTGACTGCGGTTTTTTGTGAATGAGCCTGCCGCACAACCAAGATCGTCCCATCCAAAGCACTAGTCAGTTGCTGGGTTTCAGCCGCGTCCAAGATTGGCGCCAAGTCGATAATGACCATGTCATAGACTTGCTTCAAGTCTTCAATCAAGTCCAACATATGCTTGGATGACAGCAGTTCTGAAGGATTTGGTGGGATTGGACCAGCTGTCAAGATTGACAGGTTCTCCACTCCGCTTTCCCGGATCACGCTCTCCGCATCCATTTCCTTGCCCCGGCTGGTCAACAGGGTCGTCAAACCTTTGCTGTTGGACACATTAAAGGTGGAATGCAAAGTTGGACGACGCAAGTCTGCGTCGATCAGAATCGTCTTCTTGCCAGCTTGAGCCATGGTAACCGATACATTGGCACTGACTGTTGATTTACCGGCACTGGCCATGGCTGAAGTAAAGGCAATTACTTTTACTTCTTTGTCCACGTTCATGAAGTTGATGTTGGTCCGGATATTTCTGAATTGCTCTGAAATAACGCTTTGCGGGTTAGCCAAGGTAATTAGCTTGGCCCCGTTCTTCATCGTTTCACTGTCTAAATGATTTTTTCTGCCAAATAAGCCCATGCTGACCTCCTAAACCCGTCTTCTGGAACTGCCGCGCTTTTCAGCCGTCTTGGCCGTAAAAGTCCAGTCCTTTGGCATCGTGATGCTTGCGATTTCACCCAAGTTAGTCAAGCCAAGTTCGTTAGTCATGAATGAATCTTCACGGACAGTCGTATCTGACAAGTCCTTGATGATGATGATCAACAAGCTGATTACCAAACCAGCCAAAACGCCAACCAAAGTAATCATCTTTACATTTGGATACGACTGGCTTCCCTTAGGCGCTTCCGCCACGATCGTCACGTTGTTAACATCCATGATCTTTGGAATCTGTTCCTTGAATTCCTTGGCAACCGCATTGGCAATTGCTTGTGCCTTGGCTGGAGTTTCAGCCGTAGCTGACAAGGTGAAGACCTGAGAAGAGGTCGTGGTAGTTACTGAAACCGCGCTGGACAATTCACTAGGTGAAATTGAGTAACTCTTGCTTTCACGCTTGTAAACCGCTGGCTTGGCCTTAACAGCCTTCTTAACCAGGGTTCTAGTACCATCATCATTGGTCTTGTAGACAGCCTTCTTGGCTGGAGTTGCCTTCTTAACCAGAGTTACTGGGTTGGCCAGGTACTTGGATGCACCCTTTAAAATAACGTTACTAGTGATAATGTCTTTGTAAGTAGTAACGGCATTAACGTCAGCTTGTTGGTTGGCATAAGCCTGGTTAGCATCCGTTGACTTACGGTTGACCAGGAGCTGAGTGCTAGCTGTGTACTTGGGCACCAGAACATATTCTGAAACCCCATAAGCGATCAAGCCCAGGCCGATCATCCAAATCAAGATGCTAATAATGTGCTTTCTGATTAAGATGAAGAGCCTGCGCAGGTCAATGGTTACTTCTTCATTATTCTGTTGTTCAGCGCTCACTAGTTATCCTCCTTATAAACGTTGACATTCTTAATTCCTAAAGTTTGCCGGATGTTATTGGAAATCCGCTGTCTTTCCTTAGTAGACATGATTTCAACTTCCATGTTGCCGAATCTTTGGTTGTTGACACTGCTGCTCTTCCCTTGAGCGTAATCTGACTTAACATTGTCAGTTGCCCCTTGGTAATTCATAGCGATATTGATCATGTCGTTCATACTCAAGTCGGTCTGCATGCTGTCACCCAAAGATTGCATGAATGAGCTGTTCAAGATGGTCTTATATGACACGCTCTTCTTAATCGCAGCCATCATCACCAACCGTTCACGCTCCTGGCGGCCATAGTCTTGCCGCGGGTCACCGTGGCGGAGCTGAACAAAGGCCAAAGCCTTCTTACCAGAGATGTGGTACATCTGCCCCTTCTTAAAGGAGTAGCCCATATTGTCAAAGGTCAATGGAGAGATGACATCCACCCCGCCCATCTTGGTGATGATCTTCATGGTGCTTTCCCAGTTGACCAGGACATAACCATCAATCGGCACACTGTAGTACTTGTCCAGGGTCTTGATCGTTTCACTGACCCCGCCCAAAGAGTAGGCACTGTTCAGCTTGATCGGTGAAACCTCCGGATAGTCCGGCAGGTTAACCTTGGAGTCCCGGGCAATCGTGGTTACCCGCGTCTGCTTCTTGCTTGGGTTAACCGTGACAAACATCATCAAGTCAGTCAAGCCGTGGTAGTTCTTTACGCTCCGGCCTTCAGCCCCGGTGTCAGTCCCCAGAATCAAGAGGTTTACTGGCTTCTTGGCATCCAGGATCTTGTCTAAGCTGGACCGGTTCTTGTTTGACTTGGTAGACTTTGAAACCGGCGTGTACATCGTCGTTGCTGCATCCCTGGCATTTTTATAAGCATAGCCAATCACTAATAGCACTGCCAGCAGCAAGACCCCAACAATTCCCGCGATCCAGCGGCCAATATGGCGCTTACGGCGGCGGTGGTGATGGTGATGGTGGTGGTGGTGATGAACACGACTTTGATCAGGTTCATTCATAATTATCTTTTCTTACTCTCCTTATATTCCATGCCCATTTTTTATCTCTATTTTTCCTAGAACATAATTGTTCTTGTTGGATAAGCATTGCTACTATCGCATACTCAATCCATGATATTATCCCATTATACAACATGTAACCTTCACAAAAAAGGTTTAAATCGTTTCCAATCCATTTCCATAGATCAAATTTCCTTAACATTTATCTGTTTGAGCAATTTCCGCCCAAATTTAGGCAAATTCAGCGCTTTTTCTTCTCCGCTTCTTTACAATAGATAATAAATAGATGTACAAATTCATCATCTAGCAATATAGAAAGGAAGATATAGATGATCGACAATCAAACTCACTCAGTCAAAGCCTACTTGGCCGGAGTCAACTTAGACGACCCCAACTTTGACTACTCCATGACCGAACTGGCCAATTTAGCAGAAGCCAATAATTTCACCGTTGTCGGCTCCAGCCAGCAGAAGGCGGAAAACATCGTCGCCTCCAGCTACCTGGGCAAGGGCAAGGTGGCTGAAATCAAAGACCTGGCCCAAGGGCTCGGGGCCTCCGTCCTCATCGTCAACGATGAACTGACCCCAGTCCAAATCCGTAACCTGGAACACATGACCAAACTCCGCGTCATCGACCGGACCGAGCTCATCCTGGAAATCTTCTCTTCCCGGGCCCGGACCAAGCAAGCAAAGCTGCAGGTCCAATTAGCGCGCCTGCAGTATGAACTGCCCCGCCTGCACCCGTCTGAAAACAACCTCGACCAGCAGCACGGCAGCGGCGGGTCCACCAGCGGGGGCTTCGCCAACCGCGGGGCCGGGGAATCCAAACTGGAAATGAACCGGCGGACCATCGGCAAACAGATCTCCGCTATCAAACATGAATTAAAGGAAATCTCCGGCCAGGAAGAAATCAAGGCTGCCCGCCGCAACCAAAGTCACCTGCCTAAGGTCGCCCTGGTCGGCTACACCAACGCCGGCAAGTCTACCACCATGAACGGCCTGCTTAAGGCCTTTGGGGCTGGCAATGAAGACAAGCAGGTCATGGCCAAGGACATGCTCTTTGCGACTCTGGACACCTCAGTCCGCCGGATCGACCTGGATGGTTTCTCCTTTATCTTGTCCGACACGGTCGGCTTCGTTTCCAAGCTCCCCCACAAGCTGGTCGACTCTTTCAAGGCGACCCTGCAGGAAGCCAAAGACGCTGATCTCTTGATCAATGTCGTTGACGCCGCTGACCCCAACATGAACCAGATGATCAAGACCACTCTGGAAGTCTTAGACGAAATCGGCGTCAAGGACCTGCCAATGATCACCGCCTACAACAAGGCTGACTTGACAGACCGTAACTACCCGCAGATTGAAGGGGGCGACCTGCTTTACAGCGCGGTTGACCCAGCTTCCATCCAGGCCCTGGCCAAGCTGATCACGACCCGCCTTTTCAGCAATTACCAGATCACTGACCTCCGCCTGCCGCTAACAGCCGGTAAAGACCTGGCCTACCTGCACCAGCACTCCCGGGTCTTAAAGGAAGACTACCAAGCTGACGGAATCGAAGTTTCCGCCCGCCTGTCCCCCCAAGACCGAGCCCGTTTTAGCGCTTACCAAATTTAGACCGCATAAAAAGCCAGACTCTATCACTAGAGCCTGGCTTTCCTATTGCTATAGGACTCTTCTTGCCCGACTAGGCCAGAAGTAGGTGGACAGGCTCGCTTGCACAACACCCTGCTGGTCTCCAGCAGCGGTAACGTATTTACCGTCCCCCACATAAATGGCTACATTATATGGCTTATTCTTGGAACCCCAAAAAAGAAGGTCTCCTTCCGCGAAGCCAGAGCTTGGATCTACCGCGATCCCCTTCTTGACCTGGCTCTTGGTGCTAGAACCTGTGTTGACGCCAGCTGCCTGCTTGTAGACATAGGCAACCAAACTGGCATTGTCAAAGGCATTCGGACCTTTAGAACCCTTGACATAGGCCTTGCCGACCTGCTGCTTGGCTAAAGACACGACCGCCTTAGCCCGGGCCTTGGACCCCATCGGGGCAGACCAAGAAGCTGCCAAACTGGCAGCACTGCGGGCCTTCTTGACCGTCTTCGTCTTCTTAGATTTAGCCTTGGTCTTCTTAACCATCTTGGCCTTCACGGCCTTCTTGGCAGACTTAACCTGGTTAAAGTACTTGGCCATGACCCATTCCTTCTTGCCAATCCGGTACCACAGATTGCCCATGGCGTCAGTTGCCGTCTGGTAGACAAAGTGGCTGCTGCCCTTCTTTAAGTGGGTCGCAACATGCCGCCCCTTCTGGTAGTTGGTCCAGACGGTGACGTATTGTTTGCTGATAACTTTGATCCGCTTGCTGGCGGCCTGGGCCGGCTGCTTGACCGGCTTGACCCCTGTCGCTGAGATCCCTAAGAAAGTCAGCGCTGCAGCAGAAAACTTGATCATATTAGACTTCTTCATGCTCATTTCCTCCCTTACACCGCTAACTCTATTTTAACACGGAAACTAGAGAATCCGCCGGGCCGTTGTTGGCCAGAAGTAACTGCTGATGGTTGCCAAGATGACCCCTTGCTGCTCATCAGCGGCGGAAACATATTGACCATTGCCCACGTAAATTGCAACGTGATATGGCGCTGCCACATCCCCCCAGAAGAGGAGGTCCCCCGGCTGCAGGCTGGCCGTTGATACCGGCACTGCCACGCCTTCCTTAACCTGGGTATAGGTCGTCCGGGAAACGGTCTGCCCGATCGCGGTCTTGTAGACCCATTGGACTAAGCCGGAGCAGTCAAAGCTGCTTGGACCGGTCGCGCCCCAGACATAAGCCTTGCCGACTTGCGCCTTGGCTAAGGTAACTACGGCATTTTGCCGCCAAGATGAACCAACTGGAGCCTGAGAAGAAGCGGCTTGCGTCAATTGACTAGTATTTAAGACCGGGTTAGCCGGTTTCTTGGAAGCAGTCTGCTTGGTCGTCGTCAAGACAACCGTGTACTTGCTGGCAATCCACTTTTTATTCCCAATCTTCAGCCAGACCTTGTGCTTCTTGTCAGTAGCTGAAGCCTTGACTTTCTTGACCGCACCCTTCTTAAGGTACTTGTGGGTCTTCTTGCCCTTCTTATAGTTAGTCCAAACCGGAGCCTTCTTGACTACCTGGACCTTGGACAGGTGACCCTTAACTTGCGCGTTTGCTGGCTGGCCGCCTAGGCCCAGTCCCCCAAAAAAGAGCGCCGCCGCGCCCATAAATTTAATCCATCTTGCATTACCCATATTTTTTCCTCCAGCGGAAGCAAAATTTATACTTAATATTAATGATAAGCGTTCGCCCCCCTGGCCCGCAAGCCCCCTGATGATTACAAAATGATTACAAAAACGGGGAAGGCGCCGTCGCCCTCCCCGCTGGAAATATGCAAGTGTTGAATAATCGTTGCAACTTGTCCTAGTGAATCAAAAAAGCCGTCGTAACGACGACTAAATAAAAAACATTTTTTAATTGGCCGTCACCGGCTCAAGTTCATTCTACTTAGATCGGTAGAAAAATGCAAGCAAAGTTGCTGGCAAATACTAGCACTGCACCAAACACACGTGCTATAATATTTCCGATTGAGCATAACGGTGGCGGCCTCTACGGAGGGAGTGGTGCCTTTGAGCTTTTCATCGGCTTCTTCCTATCATTACGGAAAGGAGCCACCGTAAAATGAGCCTGCTGGCTCACTTAATCTGGATGGTGGGCGGATTGAAACTGCTTGTGGACATGACCAATTTGCTCTTGAAGAGCTGTGTCGCCACGGTAAAGACTCTCTGCCTGCTAATCGACTGGGTGGATGTTCTTCGCAAGAAATTGCGAGAACAAAAAAGCCGTCGTAACGACGGCTAATTAGATAAAAAACTTTTTAATTAATTGGCCGTCACCGGCTCAATCAATGAAAGGATGGGTGTTCCAGCACCTGTCCTTTTTCTATTGCCTATTTTACGCAGTTTGGCGGAAAATAGCAAGCAAAGTTGCTGGCAATCAAAAAAGCCGTCGTAACGACGACTAACTAAAAAGCATTTTTAATTGGCCGTCACCGGCTCAATCAATGAAAGGATAGGTGTTCCAGCACCTGTCCTTTTTCTATTACCTATTTTACGCAGTTTGGCGGAAAATAGCAAGCAAAGTTGCTGGCAATCAAAAAAGCCGTCGCAAGGACGACTAATTCAAACGTGTAAACTTTTAATTGGCCGTCACCGGCTCAAGTTCATTCTACTTAGACCGGTAGAAAAATGCAAGAACAGAACACGGCTTAAATAACTCTCCGCGCGCTGGATGGGTAAAAAGCACTGGAGCGGTTCGTGCTAACAGTAGACTTGATTACCCCAACCGTCGGGCTGGAAGCATGGACAAACTTGCCGCCGCCCACGTAAATCCCTACGTGGTGCGGAGCTGACTTAGAGCCAAAGAAGAGCAAATCCCCCTTGGCCAGCTTCTTGGTTGAAACTGCCTTGCCGTAGTAGAGCTGGCTGACTGAGTAGTGCGGCAATGACAAGCCAGTTGTCTTCTTGTACACGTACATGGTCAAGCCTGAGCAGTCAAAGCTGTAAGGGCCAGTTGCTCCCCAAACGTAAGCCTTGCCGACTTGCGCGTTAGCCAAAGCAACTACCTTCTTTTGCTTAGCCGTCTTAGTAGCCTTAGCCTTAATTGAAGCGTACTTCTTAGTCGTGACCGTGTTGGTGCCCAGAATCCACTTATTGTCCTTGATCCGGTACCAGGTCCGGCCCTTATACTGGGCTTGACCCGTAGCCGTGAACTTGTAGCCGGACTTAACCTGGCCAAGCAATTGCTTGCCGGCCCCGTAAGTGGTCCAGGTGTTGACCTTATTGCCCTTGTTATAGGCTACCCGGGTCTTCTTCACGATCGTAATATTGCTGTCCTGGCTGTCAGTTGCCGCGTAGGCCGGCTGTGCCCCGCCCAGCCAAGCTGCCAATAACAAAAGTACTAAACTGAATTTCCGCTTCATCTTTCTTTTTTCCGCTCCTAAATTGAATTCGCTTTTTCTAGTGTAAGCAAGTTATGTTACAGAAAGGTTACAGAAAAAATACAATTGTTTTTTAATAGCAAAAGGCAAAAGAAATAGGACGCCAGCTGGCGTCCTATATAAAAGGATATTTCTCGCTTAAATCAAGCGCTTGGCGGTTGATGGCCAGAAGTAGTAGCTCAGGCTCTGCTTGATCACGCCCTGGCTTGGAGTAGCCGCGTGAACAAACTTGCCGCCGCCCACGTAAATCCCCACGTGGTACGGTGAAGACTTGGAACCCCAGAAAAGCAGGTCCCCCTTCTTCAAAGTTGCGGTAGACACAGCAATCGCCTTGCCTTGGTGCACTTGCGTGTAAGTGGTCCGGGTAATGTACTTGCCCAGAGCATGGCTGTAAACGTAGCTGGTCAAGCCGGAGCAATCAAAGCTGTAAGGACCAGTAGCGCCCCAAACGTAAGGCTTGCCCACTTGGGCCTTGGCCAAGGCAACAACCTTGTTTTGCTTGGTCTTCTTGCTCTTAGATAGCTTCTTGGCCTTAGCAGCCTTCTTAGCTGCCTGGGCAGCGGCCCGCTTAGCAGCTGCTGCCTTCTTGGCCCAGGCTTTAGGACTCAAAGTGTAAGAAGCCAGAATCCATTCGTTGTCGGCAATCTTGTACCAGGTCTGCTTCTTGTACTTAACTTCGCCGATCACCGTCAAAGTGGTCCCGTGCTTGAAGCTGATGCCAGTGTCGTTGGCCGCGCCAAGCTTAACCTTGTAATTCTTCCAGGCCTTAACGCTGTAGCCAGACACGTAGTTGACTACAACCTGCTTGTTAACAGCCTTAACAGTAGCTGCCTGGGCTGCCGGAGCTTGGACGCTGGCGGCAACAGGTGCGACCAGGGCCAGGGCCATTAAAACTTTGACTAATAAACTCTTGAACTTCAAAACTTAGATATCCTTTTCTATTCTGATTTTTTTACGCAAGATCCATAATAGGTTACCAATGTTACAGGAATGTTACAAAAAGAATACTAGATTGTTAAAATTAAGTCCAATCTAAAAAGGCCAGCGCTTTTTGCCGCGCTGACCTTCTTTTTTATCGTTATTATCGTAATTTCAGCAGGTAATGATAAATTAGATAACCCGCTTGGCAGTTGATGGCCAGAAGTAAGAGCTCAAGTACTGCTTGCGGACCCCTTGGCTTGGAGTAGCCGCGTGCACGTACTGGCCGCCGCCCACGTAAATCCCCACGTGGTATGGAGAGGACTTGGAGCCCCAGAAGAGTAGGTCACCCTTCTTCAGCTTGGCAGTTGAAACCTTAACGGTCTTGCCCTTCTTTACCTGGGTGTAAGTGGTCCGGGTAATGGACTTGCCGATGGCGTGGCTGTAAACGTAGCTAGTCAAACCGGAGCAGTCAAAACTGGAAGGACCGGTAGCACCGTAAACGTAACGCTTGCCGACTTGCTTCTTAGCCAACTTAACCACCTTGTTCCGCTTGGTCGTCACGCTTGCTGCCTGGGCTTGGTGGCTGTTTGCCTGCACAGCGATTGGCACAACCAGGGCCAGGGCTAAGGTTAATTTTGCTAAGATCTGCTTAAACTGCTTCATTACGTTGTAACTCTCTTTCTCTTTTCTCGATGCTTATATCATAGCCGATGAGTGTTACAGGAAATTTACAGACCGTTTGCAGTTCCTTTAATAAGCCTTTGCAGTTTTTTAACATCCTGCAATTTTTCCGTAAAAAAAGGCCCCGGCACAGAGCCAGAACCTTAATTCATTAAGCCCGCAGCTTCTCAGATGCGGAAGTGGAGCTTTCCGGTGCAGCCACGACTTCATTGCGGGCATCAACTGCCCCCTCAGTGGCCATGTTATGGAAATTGTTAAATGACAAGGAGATCATGTCTTCCAGGGCTGGTTCAGTAAAGGAGCCCATGTGCGGAGTCAAAAGCACCCGCGGGTAAAGGTCCATCAAGGACTGGACTTCCTGGTCCGGCACGTCGCTTTCACAATCAAAATTGTGGCCCATGATCTTCTTTTCATTGGAGACCACGTCAGCGCCGTAGCCAGACAGGTGCTTGCTGGAGACAGCGGCGGCGATGGCGGCTTCATCGGCCAGTTCGCCCCGGGCCGTGTTGACCAAGACTGCCCCTTCCTTCATCTTAGCGATGAATTCAGCGTTCATCAGCTTGTCGTTCTTGCCTGGGAAGTATGGCACGTGAACGGAAACGATGTCACAAGTTGCCAGCAGTTCGTCTTCTGTTACAAAAGTGCAGTATTGCTTGGCGAAGTCAGATGGGAATGGGTCATAGGCATAAACTTCAGCGCCCAGAGCCTGCCACATCTTGCCTTCAACTGCCCCGATCTTGCCGGCCCCGTAGATGCCGACCTTCAAACGGTTGAATTCCGTAGCGAAGTAGTCTGGATGCATCCCAAAGTCCTGTTCATGGACATGATGGGCAGCTTCACCAACGTGTCTTGACAGGGTCAAACCCAGGGTAAAGGCCAGGTTGGCTACCGCGTATGGGGAGTAGTTTGGCACCCGGGCAACGGAGATCCCCAAGTCCTTAGCGGCTTCCAGGTCGAAGTGGTCCACGCCGACTGACCGGGTGAAGACCCAGGAGATCCCGTAGTTCTTGAACTGCTCCAGGTTGGTCCGGTCACAGAGGCAGTTGCCCCGGACCAGGACGGCGTCGCAGTCTGCTGCTTGTACTACATTTTCCCGGTTCAAGTATTCAGGAATGAGCTTCAAGTCGTAGTTATACTTGTTCATTTTTTCAAAATAACTTCTTTCCAGCGGCCTAACGCCGTAACATGCAATTCTCATCTTGAATACCTTCTTTTCTAGGACTTCACTTTATTTCTTTCAATAATTTCTCCTATTTTATTTAATTCCTTTCTCATTTACAACCCTTTCCTTCAACTTCTTAACTATTTAATTTTCTCCCGCCTTTCCAGGCCAGGTAAGGGCTGACAGACTTTTCTTTCCGTAAATCCTTCCCTTAAAAGTCCAGCTTTTGCTTTTAATCTGCAGGCCAAAAAGGCAAAGAAAAACGCCCCTGAGGCGGGTGCCTCAAAGACGCTGATTTGATCATTTTGAAGTTTGCTAATTAGATAACCCGCTTGGCAGTTGATGGCCAGAAGTAGGAGCTCAGGTATTGCTTACGGACACCCTGGCTTGGCGTAGCGGCGTGCACGTATTGGCCGCCCCCAACGTAGATACCCACGTGGTATGGGGAAGACTTGGAACCCCAGAAAAGCAGGTCGCCCTTCTTCAAGCTGGCAGTTGAAACCCGGACAGTCTTGCCTTGGTAAACCTGGCTGTAAGTAGTCCGGCTCAAGTACTTGCCAACAGCGTGGCTGTAAACGTAGCTGGTCAAACCTGAGCAGTCAAAGGCGTTAGGACCGGTTGCCCCGTAAACGTAACGCTTGCCGACTTGCTTCTTGGCCAGGGAAACGACCTTGTTGCGCTGGCTGGTCTTAGAAGCAGCTTGGACAGTGTTGTTTTGAGTGTTAACAGTATTTACGGCAACGAAACCGGCGAAGGCCAGGGATACGGCTGCTAAAACTTTGGCTAATGACTTCTTGAACTTCAAAATGATTTACTTCCTTTTCTTAACTTGATGTTTAACATCTTACAGGAGAAATATTTCAATTCTGTTTCAAAAAGGTCACGCCTTTTTTACAATCTATGAAAAAAAGCTTAATTTTGCAATTTTCTTACCAAACTGTCCAAGCTGGCATAGGTCGCTTGCAGGTCGTCATTGACCAGGACATGGGCGCATTTTGCCAAATCTGCCGGCAATTCGTTCAACTCGCTGCCGGCCAGCCGCTTCTTGATCTGGTCACTTGCGTCCCCCCGGTCAGCCATTCTTTGCGCCAAGGTATCTAGGCTACAGGTCACATAAAGGAAGTAAACCTGGTCACCTAATGCTTCCAAGTAGGACCGGGCCCCCTTGATGTCCACGATCAAGCTGACCAGGTCGCTCTTCTCCCAGGCTCTTTCCAGCCCTTCTTTACTGGACCCGTACTGGTAGTCCCCATATTTGACATGTTCAAAGAAGTGCAGCTGGGCAAAAGAAGCATCGTCTTCAAAATAATAAGCTGACCCGCTTTCCCCAGGCCGCTTTGGCCGGGTGGTGTGGGTAATCACCCGGGGAATCTGGTAGCGGTCGGTCAGGTATTCAGATATAGTCGTCTTGCCCGCCCCGCTGGGACCGGCAATCAAGATAATTTTTTTAGCCAAAAGGGATCTCCTAACTTGAAAATTTTCGCCTTATACTATATCATAGCCTAGTTGAAATTTTAACCATTTGCGAATTAAGGAGATTGCCATGAAGAAAGCCGATGTTGAATTAGGTGCCGTCGTTAACGCCAAGTCAGAAGAAGAACTGAAGAAGCAGTTCCAAGGCACGGTGGAAAAGATCTATGAAAACTCCGCCCTCCTGGCCATCACTTCCTTTGACGACGTTGACGCTACTGCCGTCAGCGACCTCAACTACAAGCTGGTCGTCAACTTCAAGAACATGAAGCCGGCCCGGGCAGCCAAGAAGGCCAAGGCCCTCTCCACCAACAACGTGACCATCGAAAAGGTGGCCCCGACCATGAAGGCTGACGACAAGGACAAGAAGGAAAAGAAGGCTCCGGCCAAGAAGAGCAAGTAAGAGAACTCCGCGGTTATCCCGCGGAGTTTTTTGTTAAGATAGTAGAGAAAGCGAGTTGACAATATGAAAGAAAAAACTAAAAGCCTGCTCTACTGGTTCATCCTCCTCCAGCCCTTCCTAGATTTGGACTTCTTCTACCGGGGGAAGCTGGCCACCATCCTGCCCTTCACCATCCCGACCATCATCCGGATCGCCGGAGTAGTTGTCCTGGTGGGCCTGCTTGTCTGGGGGCAAAAGCAGCTGCCTCCGGCCTGGCTCTGGGCCTACCTGGCCCTCTTGACCCTCTACGGGATCTTCCACCTCTGGCACATGCAGAACTTCAAGAGCCTCAGCCCGAACGATTACGGCTACTCGAATTTCGGGGAGATTTTTTACCTCTTCAGAATGCTCCTGCCCCTGGCCTTGATCTGGGTGACCAAGAAGCTGGAAATCAGCCAGGACTTCTTGTTAAAAGCCTTCGCCTGGGTCAGCGGCCTCTTCACCGGCACCATCGTCTTGAGCAACCTCTTCGTGGTCTCTTTGAAGTCCTACGAAACCGGGGTGATCTCCGGCAACATCTTCACCTGGTTCATGGGGCCGCTTTACGGCTACTCCCACAGTGCCTCCAAGGGCTTCTTCTACTTTACCAACACCTTGAGCGCCATCCTCTTGATGCTGGCCCCGGTCGTCTTCTACCTGCTTCTTGAGCGCTTCTCCTGGCAGACCGGCCTTTTGGCCCTCAGCCAGACTTTGGCCATGCTGGAAGTCGGTACGAAAGTCGCCCTCTACGGCTTAGCCGGGACCCTGGCCGTCAGTTTGCTTGCCTGGCTGATCCACCTGCTTTTCTTAAAAAACGTCAAGTTCTCTAAAGGCGGCCTGGTCACCCTCTTGGCCTTAGCAGGGATCACCGGGATCTGCTGGCCGGTCTCCCCGGCTGTCCAGCGCTACAAGTATGAGATCTACTGGGCAAACAGCCACGACTCTAAGATCGACCAGGAAAACGCGCTCTTAAAGGCGGGCCTGGCCAAGTACAAGAATGACCCGGACAAGCTGCAGGAGTTTGAGAAGGACTTTTTGGCCAAATATTACCAGAAGTACGCCTTAAACAAGCGCTTCATTACCAAGTCCTACCCATATAAGTACGACCCGCAGTTCTGGATCGACCTGCTTAAAGAGCCGGCCAACGTCCGTTTAGCCAACCGCAAGGTCGAAGAGGCCATGCTTAAGCAAGTGGTCAAGTATGACAATGATCCTTTGGACAAGTGGCTGGGGATCGGTTATATGCGGCAGACCAACATCTTTAACCTGGAGCGGGACTTCACGGCCCAGTACTACTCTCTGGGGCTAGTCGGCGCCTTCCTTTACCTGGCCTTTTACCCAGCCATCATCCTTTACGGGGCCTTTGCGTGGCTGAAGGAAAAAGCCTGCCGGACCTTCTACTTAACCAGTTTGCTGATCGCCAGCGCACTGCTGCTGGGGGCCAGCTACATGTCCGGCAATGTCCTGGACTTCCCGACCTCTAACCTGCTTTTAGCCTTCCTCGACGGCGGCCTCCTGGCTTATATCAAGGAAGAAAAAGGCCGAAGCAAAGGACTCCGAATCGTCAGATTTGAGAAAAAGTAATAGCAAACTATAGAAAAAAATCGTCTTCTTTAATTAGAAGGCGATTTTTACTTTGTTTAATTCTTATTTGCTTTCCTTGTCAATAAAGGAACTGTCCGGCACCCGGATCAGGTAGAAGCGCTTGGCCCGGCGGCCAGCATGGAGGCCGATCCCGTTAGCCGCGGTGTTCTTGTACTCGGCCGTGTAGATGGCCACGTAGGCCTGCTGGTAGCGGGAATCTTCCTTCTTCAGCTCCTTGCGGCTGAATGGCAGAGCAGAGGCCGTCACGTTGATCGGGTCCTTTTCATAAGAGACCGTAGCCAGGTGGCTGGGCACGGTATACTTTTTCCCCTTCAGGTAAAAAATATACTGCTGGCTTAAATCCCGGTTCTTGGTGGACTTGACCTGGACATAGTAGCTCTGGCTGGCGCTAGGCTGCAGGACCAGGGGCTTGTAGGTCACGGACGAAGCAATCCGGGAAGTATCCGTCAAGTTCGGGTCGTCAAAGAGGCTGACGGCTAAGAGCCAGCCGACCAAAAAGCAGAAGCTGGCGACTTCCAACAGGCTGATCAGGAAGTTGCCCCATTCAAATTTATGCTGGCGCTGGATGATCATCTTCAGCCGCCGGTGCCGGATATTTTGTACGATAAAGACCAGGTAAACGATGGCTCCCACCCAGAGGGCCACTCCCAGTACGTTCCAGCTCCACATAATTATTCCTCTTTCTTCGTCTTGGCCTTGGCTTCTTTAGCCGCTTCCTTGGCGGCTGCTTCGCCTTCCTTGACCTGCTTGATCTTCTCGCTCATGGCATCAGCCAGGCGGTCGGCTGCCCCTTCAACATCGGCTACTAATTCGTCGCCATCCATGAAGAGGTCGATCCGGAAGTGGGAAGCGTTTAGGTATTCGCTGGCCGTTTCAAAGTAAACCTTGACCGGCTGGGCTTCTTCTTCGTCAAAGAAGTTGATCAGCTTCTTGTAGTTGGCCAGGGGCAGGTTGATGATGTTGGTTTCCAGGGCAAAAGTGATGGGGTTCTTCCCTTCCAAAACCAGCTGGACCTGCATGAGCCGGTCTTTATTCAAGGCCGTGGCCACTTCCTGGACCATGGTCAAGGCGTGTTCACGCAGCTTCTTCTTGCTCCGGGAGACTTCGGAATATTTAATGGTCTCCATGTCAGACAGGTAAGTCTGCTCTTCGATTGCTTTAGTTAAGTCTTTCAGGTTGATCTGCATTTTTTGTCACCGTCCAATTATATCTGTATCTACATTAACCAAAAAAGTCCCCGGGTGCAAGCGAAAAAAAGAGCCGGCCAGGGGGCCGGTTCTCATTAGGATTAATAGGAAATGTAGGTTGTCACCAGCACTCGACTGATTTATAACCTCCGGAGCGGCGAAAACATGGGGAAAACACCGCCGCTCCGGGAAATAGAGCCTGCCGCGCGGCAAGTTCTCTATTACTCTGCTATTTTACCATGTAAGAGAAAATTCGGTCAAATTGTGTCATTTGACATAATTTAGCCAAGTGTCTGCTTTAACAGCCTTAATATCTAGACCAACCTTTTTCATGCAATGCTTGAGCATTACAAATGCTCCCTTGATCTATGTTAGGTCAGATCAAGCAAACTAGAGGACGACTTTACAGCCCGTCAACCGAGGTTCTATGCACAGACACCAAAT
>NZ_JBKZCD010000017.1:0-36673 GCF_046938665.1 Lactobacillus delbrueckii subsp. bulgaricus | reverse complement strand
GTCTTTTTCTATGTTCAATTTATTATCCTTGAAATATAACGTCATTGTGATATTCGATAAATTCTAATGAAGGAACAAATTTTTCTGGGAGGGCTATTTGCTGATGGTTGTAGCTTTTCAGCCATTCACGAGTATTATCATCCATTTCAGTTTTGGCGAGATTATCAGAAATTATTACATGAAGCTCTTTGTCTATGGTAATCAATCCACAGTCAAAGGCCTTATCATGCAATGAATTTAAGCATAAGCCATTTCTCGGATTAGTTTTCTCAGTTACTGCATCGCTTACACTCCAGGGTTTAATATGACTGGCTACAAGCAATTCAGAGTTGTTGATGCCAGTTATGCAGCACTTGTTATGATACGAGCTAAGAACAACTCTCCGAAAAGCATCCTGGCCAACTCTGGTCTTTACTTTCCGTACTTTGTCCCTACCCTCTGGCATATTGACTAGCTCTTGATTGTAGTACTTTGGTTCGTGTATTTCCCCAGTTGAAAGACTGTTTTTGATCAACTGGACTTGATAAGCAAGTTCTTCAAGATTTGATTCATACTTCCTATAAACAAACTCATCCATCTTGCTGCCGTTTTTCAAGCCTACAACATTCCGCTTTCGCAATTCTGGGTCAAAACGCGCAAGATTGCACATCTTCATTCCTACCGAACCAGGCGTTCTTCCAAGCAACTGTGCAAGATCAATAATTTTCGGATTACTGCCAGAAATTTGGCCAAATGGCATCTCACAATATAAAGCATATGCTAGCGTTGTCTCTTCTTCTGTCCAGCGTTTTCCCTTATTATTAGCCATAACTAATCCCCTAGCTTTTTATCCAAAATAGATTTATCGCTTTCAGGATAACACAAGAGACGAGAATTTTTTAAAACAATACACAAAAAACTGTTTCCAGCTCTCACCGGAAACAGTTTTCTTATGCTCTATTCAATTACTTCTGCAAAGCAGCAGCAACCGCGGAGTTGACGTCAGCTTGTTCGCTGGCAATCAAGTCTACCCGGGTAGCAATGACCTTCCGGTCCATCTTGATTTCCCGGTTCAGCAGCATGTCGCTTTCCTTGTCAGTAAAGAAGGCGTTATATTCGTCGTAGCGTTCCTGAGTCTTGAAGACGCGGGAGATGACAGTGATGAAAGTAGCGAATTCCATGTCGCCGCCGACCGTCTTTTCCATCCATGCCCATTCGTCTCTGATCCAGTTCCAGGCCAGTTGTTCACCTGCTGGGTTGGACAAGACGCCGCTAAACCAGCCGCGCAAGTCTTGTGGCTTAACGATTTCAGCGTTTTGGAACCAGGAAACAATCTTCTTCAGTTCGCCTTCGTCCTTGCTCTTCACGATCGCAGCTTCCAAGTCCATCTTGAATGATGGGTCGCTGGTTGCCTGGTAGAGGCTGATCAGCTTGTCAGTTAATTCGCTTGACCCGTAGTTTTCAACTTCGTTGATCAAAACGTAAGCCCGGATGTCAGCTGACAGTTCTGCCAACTTATCAGCGTATTCCACGTAGATTTCGTGAGCTTGCTTTTCAGATTCAGCGTTGCGGCCGTATAGGCTTGCTGACAAAACATATGGCCGGGTCTGGATGTCTTCATCGCTTTCCCCTGCCTTAGGCAGCCAGCCCAAACGGGCAACTTGGTCCTTAGACAAGTCGTTGTACAGAGCCCGCAGCTTCTTATCAGCATCACTGCCAGCTGGGGCAAATTGCCGCAACTTAGCAGCAGTCGTGTACAAGGCATCGCTCACGATATGGCTTTCTGAGTTCTTGAAGAGTTCCAGAACTGGTACCACGTCAGCGTATGAAGCCTGCTTGCCTTCTGCCAAAAGCCGCAGGTCTTGCAGCAATTGCAATTGGGAAACTGGGTCCAAGTCCTTGGCTTCCTTCATGATGTCGTCCATCAAAGTCTGGTCGTACTTCACGATGAAGTGGGAGTTGTTGCCCACGTTCAAGCGCAGAGCGTGGCCGGCTTCTGCCCGCAGAGCCTGGTAGTCGCCCAGGTCAAGTTCAACATCAGACATGATCTTTGGTGCCTTGAAGTTGGCGTTAAGCGGAATTTCCCACTTGCGGCCGACTTCCTTGCCTTCACCGATGAAGAATTGCTTTTGAGTCAGCTTCAAGTGGCCGTCCTCAACAAAAGCATTCACCACTGGGTAGCCTGGCTGGTCCAGCCAAGTGTGCATGATTTCCCCAATATTCAGGTCAGTAGCCGTTGACAAGGCATCCCAGAGGTCATCACCTGCCGCGTTGCCAAACTTGTGCTCGTCAAAGTAGCGCTTCAAGCCCTTTCTCAAGGCTTCGTCGCCCAAGAGTGACCGGACCATAACCAGCATTCTTGAACCCTTGGCGTAAACAATGGCCCCGTCAAAGAGGGCGTCGATTTCAGCCGGGTCGTTGACTTCCACGTGCACTGACTGTACCCCGTCGGTTGCATCCCGGGTCAAGGCAGCCGCTGCTTCAGAAGTCTGGAACATTTCCCAGATGTGCCAGTTAGGTTCCAGGTGGTCAACTGACAAGTATTCCATCATGTTGGCGAAACTTTCGTTCAACCAGAGGTTGTCCCACCATTCCATGGTTACCAGGTCGCCGAACCATTGGTGAGCCAGTTCGTGGGTCACCACAGTCGCAACCAGCTTCTTCATTTCCAAAGTGGTGTTGTCTGGGTCCAAAAGCAGGTAGGCTTCCCGGTAGGTTACCAGGCCCCAGTTTTCCATGGCGCCGGCTGAGAAGTCAGGCAGGGCCAGCTGCAGTGATTGCGGCAGCGGATATGGAGTTTGGTAAAAGTCTTCGTAGAATTCAATTGCCCGCTTGGCAATGTCCAAGGAGAAGGTCAGTTCCTTTTCAGTGTGGGCTTGGGTTGAGTAAACCCCGATCAAGACCCCGCTCTTGGTGTGGGTGGTCAATGACCGCATTTCACCAAAGGCAAAAGCAACCAGGTAGCTGGACATGCGGACAGTTTCCTTAAAGTAGTGCACGCCGTTTTCTACCCGGTCTTCTGGCATGTTGGCCAAAACAGTTTCGCCTTCGTGTTCGTCGAACTTGAGGGCCAGGGAGAAGGTTGCCTTAGCTTCTGGTTCGTCAACACATGGGAAGGCTTCCCGGGCAAAAGTAGTTTCAAACTGGGTCCCGATCAGTTCCTTCTTGACGCCGTCAACTTGGTAGTAGGACGGGTAGATCCCCATCATGGTGTCAGTCAAAGGCGCTGAGTAGTCGATCGCGATGACCGCTTCCCCAGTCTTGCCGGCTTCGATCTTGATGCCTTCAAAGTCGTCACCAAAAGTAAACGGCACTTCCTTGCCGTCAACAGTGACCTTGCTGATGGTCATGTACTTTTGGTGGACCAAGACAGTTTCTTCCTGGATTTCACCATGGATGGTGGAAGTCCCTGAGAAAGATCTTGCTGCCCGGTCAACGTCGATGTACAGATCGTAGTGATCTGGATGGAATGTTTCGTAAAAACGCTTAACAGCCATTGTTTCCTCCTATAATCCGCGTCTGGTTTTTCCTCGCGTATTGTATTCACACTTCTCTATTCTAGCAAAAAAGCCCAAATAAAGCCTCTTTAACGCAAAATATCTGTTTTTTCCCCTGCCAGCTTTTAAAAAACGCGCATGCCTCCGGGCCCGGCCTTAAGCCTTTTTCTTCAAGGAATTTACGCGTTTCCATGGATAAACGCTGACATATGCTGATCTATTTACGGGAAACACTGATAAAATAATGATTGACCAGAAATTTGCTGATATCTTATTGCTAGGGAGAAAAAATGAATCAAGAAGCCAGATTAAGAGAAATTTGCCAGTGGCTGACCAAACAGCCGCGCCTAAGCACGCGGGAAATCGCTGAACATTTCCAAGTTTCCTTCGATACCGCCCGCCGTGACATCCTTAAGCTCAGTCAAACCGGCCAGGCCTTGCGGGTACACGGCGGCGTCATGGCCCTTAAGCAAGACGATGTGCCCAGCTACTTAACCAGACAGAAGATCCTGTCTCCAATTAAGCTGGCCATGGCAGAAAAAGCCAGCCACTTCATCCACGCCGGCCAGTGCGACTACATCGGTCCATCAACTACCCTGCAGCAGCTCTGCCGGCAAATCCGCGGCCAGGAATTGCAGATCATCACTAATTCGATCGACAACGCCCTGGCTCTGCTGGACGCCCCTTGGCCAGCCGTCACCCTCTTAGGTGGCCGGCTCAACAAGGTCAACCGCTACACTTCAGATGCCCTGACCTTGGACTACTTGCGCCAGATCCGCTTCAATAAAGCCTTTATCGCCTGCGTGCATGTAGGTGAAGACGGGATCTACCTGCAAGACCAGGCCGATGCCGAAGTAATCCGCCTGGCAGTCAGCCGGGCGCAAAGCGTAATTTTGGTTGCTGAGCACTACAAATTCACCTCTAAACTGACCGCTCCCTACCTGGCAGCTCCTCTGGAAGCCATCGATGTCGTGATCACCGATGAAGCTCTGGAGTCTGCCTACCGCGAATATTTCCGCCCAAATACACGGATCGTGCAGTTAGATTAGGAGGCAAAACCATGCAAGAGGCAATTTTCCGCAAGTTTTTTCAAAATAATAAGCAAGAGAAAGAGCGTGAGCAAACCTACCAACTTCTCAAAAACTTCTACGCCAGCTTTTTCTCTGACATTTATAATGAAAGAAACATCGGCCGCTACAAGCCTTTGCGGGACGCGATTGCCCTGGTGCTGGGCCATTTTGATTCGAATGACCACCCGATGGAATACACAGCCAAGCTGGCCCTCTACCTGCCAGCCAAGGCCAGCCTCAACCAGCTCCGCTTTACCAAGGAGCAGCAAGAGCTGCTGACTGAATTAACCCGGCTGACCCGGCGGGTCAAGCTGAACTTCGTCTACCTCAGCCCCTTGGACTCGATCAGCCAGTTCAGTTTCTAACGGAAATTAATTCCATTTTTGAAATAATTATATACGTAAAAGACCAGTCAAACGACTGGCCTTTTCCTTTTATTGCATTCTCTTGACAATTATTACTAATGTTACTTATCTGTACAGCTAATTTAAAGCGCTTAAAATGATAATTTCAGCCCTGTTTCTGGCTTTTTTATGATCTTTTTGCCAAAAAAATGTTCATTTTACCAGATTGTTAACGAGCTGTGGTCGTTTTGTAACACTCCTGTCATATTCCTTTAGTAGCATAGACTTAGTTTTTTAAGAGAAGCAAGTGAGGAGTTTCTACCATATGACGTTCAAACACAATTTCAAGAAAGTTTTATCAGCAACTGCTTTTGCAGCTGCCCTCGTGGTTGCTCCCGCCGCTAACGTTTCAGCGGCTACTAATGACGCAAATTCTACCCAACAATCAGCAACTGCAACTAGTCAAGACCAACAAGCCAGCCAAGACCAGGCCGCAAGCCAGTCTAGCGCTGCTACTCAAAGCTCAGCTGATGCTGCTTCAGCAAGCTCAACCAGTTCAAGCACTTCTACTTCTAGCGCGACTTCAACCAGCACGGTAAAGAAGACCACTAAGAAGGCCAAGAAGACTACTAAGAAGAGCAAGAAGAAGGCTACTAAAAAGGCTAAGAAGACTTCCAAGAAGAAGGCAGTCAAGAAATCAACCAAGAAGGTTGCTAAGAAGACTACTAAGAAGAAGTCAACTAAGAAGACTACTAAGGCCGCTACCGCAGCTGTAACTGCCAGCGCTGACCAAAGCCAGGCTGCTGACCAAAGTTCAGAATCAAGCCAAAGCTCAACTGACCAGCAAGACGAGGCTGCTAAGAAGGCGGCTGAAGCTGCTGCCAAGAAGGCCGCTGCCGCTAAGAAGGCAGCCGCTAAGAAAGCCGCTGCCAAGAAGAAGGCGGCTGCTAAGAAAGCCGCCGCTAAGAAGAAGGCCGCTGCCAAGAAGAAAGCTGCCGCTAAGAAGAAGGCGGCTAAGAAGTCAGCTGAAAAGGCTGCTAAGTACTGGATCGCTATGCGGGAATCAGGCGGTTCCTACACTGCCAGAAACGGCAGTTGTTACGGCCGCTACCAACTCTTGATCTCTTACCTGGGCGGCAACCTGTCCAAGGCAAACCAAGAACGGACTGCTGACCGCTACGTTTACGGCCGTTACGGTTCATGGGTCAACGCCAAGAGATTCTGGCTGGCTCACAACTGGTACTAAAATCAGATAATGCCGAAGGGGGAATCGCTTGATTCCCCCTTCTTTTTTGTTCTTTTTGCCTTTTTCAAAAAGTGATACCTTTTTACTTATTTTACAAAAGTAACCTTTTGCTTTACAATATTTAAATAGTCTTTTAAATGTCTAAAATTGGGAGGAAATCATGCAGCTCAGCAACGACCAGCTTGCGAATATCGCACACGACTACTACATCAGCAAACTCAACATCGCCGAAATTTCCGCCAAATACAACCTGTCCCGCTACCTCATCGACAAGGCCTTAAGCGATGCTGAAAAGACCGGCATCGTCCAGATCAACATCAAGGAAGGAGCCAAGCGGAATCCCGGCCTGGAAAAGAGTTTCCGCCAGCAGTTTGGCCTCAAGGAAGCTTTTATCTTAAAAAAGCTGGAGACCAAGAACCAGGACAGCGAAAAGATCGTCAGCTTTGCCGCTGAACAGATCCAGAGCTACATGCAGTCCAGCAAGAACGTCGGGATCACCTGGGGCACGACCATGCTCGACATCATCAACTCCTTTACGGAAGTTAAGAATGATGACCTGACCTTCGTTCAGCTGGTTGGCTACCCTCTCCAAGGCAACGGCCGCAAGAATCCGCTGGAAAGCATCGCCGCTGCCCAATGCGGCGGCCACTTCCGCGCCCTGCCCGCTCCCCTCTACTCCTCCAACCCCGACCTGGTCAACTTGATCAAGAAGGAACCTTTTTACGAGAAGCTGGATGAGCTCTATGACCACATGGATCTCCTGGTCGCCAGCCTGGGCACCCTGCAGGCTTTTGAAGAAGAAAGCTTCCTGCATGAAAAATACGAGAGCCTCCTTTTTAAGAACATCCACCAAAAGAACATCTCCGGCATGATCTTCGGCCGGCCATACGACCATGAAGGCCACTTCTTCAGCTCAATTACTGACAAGATCATCGGCATCTCCGACCAGCAGATCGTCAAGACCCCGGTCCGCTTCGTCGTGGTCAACGACCGCTTCAAGTCTGAAGCCCTCTTAGGCGCCCTCAAGTCGGGCATCATCACCCACCTGGTCACCAGTGAAACCATCGCTGACCGGGTCCTGCAGCTGCAAGAAGAAAGCGGCCGGTAAAAAATTAATTATTTTCCCTGCTTAGCAGGCAAAAGGACCAGCTCCGAAAAAGAGCCGGTCCTTTTTTCAACCGGTATAATCTAGCTATCCCCTATTTTATATGTAAAAATCTTTCTCATTTTCCGATAATTTCTTGCCCAGCTCCTTCTTAATAAAGTAGTTTCTCTTTTCGTATAGGGTTGTAATTTAATGGCAAGAGGCTTATGATTTCTTTTGGTAAGCGCTAACAAGCGCTACTGTGTGATTGATAGGATTATGTTTGATAGGGGGAAATATCATGCGTAAGTTTATTTGGGCTGCCGGTGCCCTCGGCCTGGCAGCTGCTTTTACCGCCACACCTGTTAAAGCCTGCACGACTGTAGTAGTTGGCAAGAAGGCCACGACCGACGGATCAACCCTGGTTGCCCGTAATGAAGACGTGGGCGCCTGGTCCAAGCACTTCTATGTTCACCAGGCAACCAGCAATGGCCCGACCACTTATGTTTCTGAAGACAACGGCTTCAAGACCAGCTTGCCGAAGACTGCCCTGCGCTACACCAGCACACCAGACGGCGAGCAGGAAAATGGCCAGTGGATTTTTGGCGAGAGCGGGATTAACAGCGAAAATGTGGCCATGAGTGCTACGGAATCAGGTACGACCAACAAAAAGGGCTTGAAAGCTGACAACTTAGTCAAGAACGGGATCTCCGAAGCTTCCATGCTGGACGTGATTCTGCCTTACATCCACTCCGCTAAGGAAGGCGTCCAGCGCCTGGGCCAGATCGTTGAAAAGCAAGGCAGCGCCGAAAATAACGGGGTCATCTTTAGCGACAAGAACGAAATCTGGTACATGGAAATCGGCTCCGGCCACACCTGGGCAGCTGTCAGAGTTCCAGACAACAAGTATGCCGTCATCCCTAACCAAATGGTGATCGGCAAGCTCAACCTCAAGGACTCTAAGAACTACATGGCTTCAAGCAACCTGGTCAAAAAGGTTAAGGCCTGGTCCAAGAACAAGAAGATCAAGCTGGCTGGCTATGCAAAAGGCGCGGTCAACTACTCCAAGGCTTTTGGCACCAACGACAAGACCGACGCCATCTACAACCGGCCAAGAATGTGGGACGGGCAGAGAATCTTGACCCCAAGCAAGAAGCAGTCAATTACCAAGAAGTCCTACACCCTCTTCCTCAAGCCGGACAAGAAGGTCAGCCCGGCCAAGGTCGGCCAGGTGCTTTCCTCCCACTTCACCGGGACCAAGTACTCCAGCTACGGCAAGTGGAAGGGCGGCTACCGGCCAATCAACGTGCCAACTGACGTGGAATCCCACATCCTGCAGATCAGAAACAATGTGCCTAAGGAATACGCGGCTATCCAATGGCTGGCCATGGCCTCCCCGGCTAACAGCGTCTACCTGCCTTTCTACACCAACATCAGTGACACGCCAAGCCAGTACAAGGTTGACGGCGACTACCAGGACCCGACTAATACCAAGTCCGCCTATTGGACTTACAAGACCACGGCCATGGTAGTTGAAGCCTACAAGCACAAGAAGTTCATCGACAGCTCAACTGGCAAGAAGACGGACTTGATCTACAAGGACGTTAACCCAACTAAGAAGGCCGTAACTAAGCAGCTCAAGGCCAACCTGGCCCAAAGCGACAAGGTAGCCAAGACTTTGTCCGGTGACAAGCTGACGGCCTACTTGACTGAGCAGAACCAGAAGAACGCTGACTACGCGCAAGGCAAGTGGCAGACCATGAACAAGAGCTTGATCGTCCACTCCAACAAGCTGGCTCCGGTAACCAAGTCCAAGCTCACTTTCAACAAGTAATTTTATTTCTGTAATTTCCATAGTAACTGTAAACAAGAAGTACTTTAACAAGTAAAAATAGTAACATCGATATTTTAAGCCGCGCTAAAAAGGCAGCCCCGCTAAGGAGCTGCCTTTTCACTTACAAATTTTTCACTTTACTTACAAGTACTTTGCAAACTTGCTTTTAAACTTTTTACCACAGGCCGATCAGCTTCATCCACAAGCCGCCGATACCGCCGTAGACTACCAGGTAGAAGAGACCCAAAACGAAGCACATCTTCCACCAGTCAGTCTGCTTGACATAGCCTGGGGCGAAGAGGGCAGTAGCCGGCCCACATGAGTAGTGGGTGGTTGACTGGAAGATCGCCCCAGTCATGCCCAGCATGATAGCCGCGAACATTACCGGTACGCCGGCACTCTTGGCAATCAAGAGCAGCGGAGCGTACATGGCAACAACGTGGGCCGTGCCGGAGGCAAAGAGGTAGTGGCTGTAGAAGTAAACCAGAACCAGGATGACCATGACCAGAACTGGTGACATGCCGCCGATGACAGACTTGATTGAAGTCTGTAGCCACGGAATCACGCCGCCCTTAAGGCTCAGTTGGTTGGCCATGAAGATCAAGATTGAGAACCAGATGACAACGTTCCAGGCACCAGTTTCGCCCAGCATGTCCTTGGTAGTCAGCACCCCGGTTACCAGCAAAAGCGCGGTTGCCAGGAAGGCTACCCAGGTAGCGTCCAAGCCGATGAAGCTGGACAGCATCCACAAGACAAGGGCCAGGATGAAGACTGCCATCATAACCTTCTCAGAAGCCTTCATAGCGCCCATTTCCTTCAATTGGCCGTCAGCCCATTCCTTGGCGTTAGGAGTTTCCTTGATCTTAGGCGGGTACATCTTGTAGATGATGATTGGCACTAAGATGAAGGAGATCAAGGCTGGCACGATAGCGGCTGCTACCCAGCCGAACCAGGAAATCTTGACCCCGTTAGCCGCTGCCAGACCAACCGCGGCCACGTTAGGAGCTGAGGCAGTCATGAAGAGGCTGGATGAGATCGTGTTGGCGTGGAATTCGTTGAAGACCAGGTAGGAACCGATCTTGTCTTCCGTGCCATCAGAAACCTTGGAGCCGAAGGTGTCGGACAAGGATTCGATGATTGGCAGGACGATACCACCAGACCGGGCAGTGTTACTTGGAGTGGCTGGTGAAACAACCAAGTCGATCATGGACAAGGAGTAGGCCAGACCCAAAGTCTTTTTCCCGAAGGCCCGGACGAAGATCAAGGCGATCCGCCGGCCCAAGCCAGTCTTGGTAAAGCCCCGGGCAATCATGTAGGCCATGGCGATGGTCCATGGAGTTGAGTCAGCAAAGGCTGACAGGGCTGGCTTCATTTGCACCAGGCCCAAGCCGATGATGATCACGTAGGCGATGATGGACACCCCGGCGATTGGCAGGGGCTTGGTAATGCAGGCAATGATCGTCGCCAGGAAGATGGCGAACATATGCCAGCCGGCAACGGTGATGGTCGCCGGGCGCAGAGGAGTGAGCAGGAAGAGCCCAATCCCGATGATCAAAGGCCAGATGAAGCCTTTGTAATTAACTTTTGCTAACATTTTTTCTCCCGCTTTTTGAAAAACTATTCTTCCGGCTTAGTCCGGTCGATGTTGGTCATGGCCATGTAGTCCATCCATTCATCGTATTGTTCTTCAGTCACCTTGCCGCTCTTCAGGGCAGCTTCCTTCAAGGTAGTGCCTTCACGTTGAGCAGTTTGAGCGATTACGGCAGCTTCGTGGTAGCCGATCTTTGGTGACAGAGCAGTAACAGTCATCAAGGAGTTTTCCAGCAAGTCGTCCATTCTTTGTTCGTTGACAGTCAAACCGTGGATCATCTTGTCAGCGAAGCCAGTGATCGTGCCGGCCAGGATGTCAGCTGATTCCAGGAAGGCAGCGATCATGACAGTCTTGAAGACGTTCATTTCGAAGTTACCTTGGCTGGCAGCGAAGTTGATGGTTACGTCGTTACCCAATACACGGGCTACAGCCATGGTTACGGCTTCAGCTTGGGTTGGGTTAACCTTGCCTGGCATGATTGATGAGCCTGGTTCGTTGGCTGGGATGTTAAGTTCACCGTAGCCGGCACGTGGGCCAGAAGCCAGGAAGCGGATGTCTTGGGCGATCTTGAACATGTCGTTGGCCAAAGTCTTGAAGGCACCGTGCATTACGCTCAAAGCTGAGTGGTGAGCCAGGCCCCAGAACTTGTTGGTGTCAACCTTGAATTCGTGGCCGTAAACTTCTGACAGCTTGCCGGCGATTGCTTCAGTCATGCCTGGGGCAGCGTTCAAGCCAGTACCTACGGCAGTACCACCGATAGCCAATTCGTAAAGGCTTGGCTTCAATTCTTGGATGTAAGCCAGGTCATGCTTCAAGGCTGAGATGTAGCCGGAAACTTCTTGGCCGAAAGTCAAAGGAGTAGCGTCTTGCAGGTGGGTACGGCCAACCTTGACAGTCTTCCAGTACTTGTCTTGCTTTACCTTAAGTTCGTCAATCAGGTGTTCAATAGCTGGTTCCAGCTTGTCGACAGCTTCAACGGCAACGATGTTCATTGCAGTTGGGTAAGTGTCGTTTGAGCTTTGGCCACGGTTGACGTCGTCGTTAGGCAGGATGTTCAAGCCTGGGTGAAGCTTGTTAGCCAGGTTGGCAACAACTTCGTTGACGTTCATGTTGGTTTGAGTACCTGAACCAGTTTGCAATACGTGAAGTGGGAAGTCCTTGCGCAAGTCTTCGTCGCTAAGTGCCAGCAATTGGTCGATAGCTTCTTCGATTGCTTGTCCCTTTTCAGCTGGTTCGTCGCCAACTTCAACGTTTGATTCAGCAGCAGCCTTCTTCAAGTGCAGGAAAGCACGGATGATAGCCAATGGCATCAATTCGCCGGATGGGAAGTTGTTGCGGCTTCTTTCAGTTTGCGGGCCCCAGAGAGCTTCCTTAGGAATCTTAACTTCACCGATCGTGTCTGATTCAATACGGTATTCTTGTTCTGCCATCTTACAAATCTCCTTACAAAAAAACTTTACAAAATTCTTGCTTAACTAATTGCATTATATAACGGCTTTTTTGAATTTTGTTAAAAATAACACAGCTTTTTGCTGTTTTTTAAAGAATTTCAAGAGCTATCTATTTTTTGAAATTCGGGGAATTTTTTAGCAAAATTCTTAAAATGTAAAAGTTTTCAGCCAGAAGTAAGCGATTGCTAGAAGCTTTTCGCAATTTAATTTGATGTAGCAAAATTTTTTCGGCCTGTTTTTTACAGGAAGTTAATGAAAAATGTAACTTGTGAAATATTCATTTGCTAAAAGCGGTTCAGGCAGCTTTTTTCTTATAATAATACGTTTTCATCGTTTTTGAGAAGAATGCGCAAAATGAGCATAGCTGAAAAATGAGGGATTTTTGGCAGTTGCATCCCCAGCACAAAGACAAAAATATAAGGAAAAAAAAGAGCTTCAGAAGTTGCTAAATGCTTCTGAAGCTCTTTATTTATAGACTGATTTTTACCAAATTAGGGATTACTTTTCTTGCTTTCTTTTCTTAAGGCTGAAGCCAAAGAGAGAAACTCCGGCCAGCAGAGAAAGAATACCTGCCAAGATGCCTGGCTTAGCGTCCTTTTCACCAGTTTGCGGGAGCTGGGCTGCAGTAGCAACTGGAGCCTTGGCTACTGGTGCTGTATTGGCTGACTTAGTTACAGGAGTTGGCGTCTTGGCTGCTGACTTAGTTGCTGGCTCTTCATCCGTGTTAACTATAGTCACAACGTCACCGCCGTCAGTATCTTTTTCCGTATCAGCTGGTTCTTCAGTATTTTCCTCAGCAGTTGGTTCTGTAGAAGGTTCTTCGGACGGCTCGGTAGTCGGTTCTGTCGTTGGCTCAGTAGACAGTTCCGTCGATGGTTCAATACTTGGCTCTGTTGATGGCTCAGCACTTGGTTTAGTCGTTGGATCCGTTGACGGTTCTGTGCTTGGCTGAGTCGGCTCAGTTGGAGTCGTTGGGTCCGTCGGTTTTGTTGGTTCAGTTGGAATCGTCGGATCTGTCGGCTTACTTGGTTCCGTTGGAGTCGTCGGCTCGGTTGGCTCAGTCGGCTTACTTGGCTCCGTTGGTTCAGTTGGAGTCGTTGGGTTCGTCGGCTCAGTTGGAGTCGTTGGCTCAGTTGGAGTCGTTGGGTCTGTCGGTTTCGTCGGCTCAGTTGGGTCTGTCGGTTTTGTCGGCTCCGTCGGAGTTGTCGGTTCTGTCGGCTGTGTCGGTTCCGTTGGAGTCGTTGGGTCCGTCGGCTGTGTCGGTTCCGTCGGAGTCGTTGGGTCCGTCGGCTTGCTTGGTTCCGTTGGAGTTGTTGGGTTCGTCGGCTCAGTCGGCTTGCTTGGCTCCGTTGGGTCCGTCGGATCGGTCGGCTTGCTTGGCTCCGTTGGGTCCGTCGGATCGGTCGGCTTACTTGGTTCCGTTGGAGTTGTTGGCTCAGTCGGCTTACTTGGCTCCGTTGGTTCCGTCGGCTCGCTCGGCTTACTTGGCTCCGTTGGAGTCGTTGGTTCGGTCGGCTGAGTTACTTCCAAGGCAGCCAGGCGGGCCTTAGCCAGGTTCAAAGCGTGCAAAGTTGCGGCCGCTTTTGCCGTAGCAGTGGCCAATGCTTCCTTCTTTTCCGCCAGATCAGCTTCCGCCGCGGTCAAAGCAGCTTGCGCGCTTGCCGCGCTTGCCTTTGCGGCTGCCAAAGCCTGGTCTTCCTTTTCCGTGGACGTTGACAGTTTGGCACTTTCTTCTGCCTTAAGAGCAAGTTCACTGACTTGAGCATCAGCAGTTGCCTTTACTTCTGCCGCCGCAGCTTCAGCAGTTTCTGCTTGGGCCTTTACTGCCTGCAAGTCCGCCAGTTTCTGCTGAGCAGTTGCCAATTCAGATTCAGCCTTTTGACTGGCCACGTTAGCTGCTGCTGCTTGAGCACTTGCTGCTTCTACCGCGGCATTTGCGTCAGCTGCAGCTTTTTCTGCATCCCCGACTGCCGTTTCAGCCGCACCAACACTAGCTTGCGCGCTTCGCAGCTTCTTTGCCTTCTCTTCAGCCTCTGCCTTAGTCGCTGCCAGCTTGGCAGTCAAATCCGCCACCTTGCTTTCCGCCGCCCGCAAAGCTTCCGCCGTGCTCTTTACTTCGGCTTCTGCCGTACTTGCCGCTTCAGTCTTTTCCTTTAAAACTGCCTGCTTTTCCGTCAAAGCGGTCTGGGCACTGGTCAACGCCGTTTGCGCAGTTGCCGTTTCAGCCTTGGCCGCGTTTAAAGCAGTCTCTGCCTTAGTCGCCAGCTCTTGCGCCTTGGTCAAAGCTTCCGCCTTAGCCGCCGTCGTTTCCTGGGCAGCAGCATAGGCTTCTTGGGCCTTCTTTATAGCTTCATCTGCCGCGGCTACCTTATCTTTTGCTGTCTGCAGATCTTTTTTGGCCGTCTCTAACTTGCTAGTTGCGGAAGCGAGATAATTCTTTTCTGGTTCCAAGTAAAGGTACTGGTATTGATCCCGCGCGCTTTCTTTCTTAGACAGCTCAGTCATCGCGTCAATTACCTTCTGCCGGTCCCCTGTCCCTAACGCCGGAACTTCATATTCGGTTGAATGGTCATTGGTGAAGCTGACTGAGTTAAAGTGGATCTGCAGGAAGTGGTCAATCGACACGCCCAAGTATTCCGTTCTGGCTGGGTTGGCAAAAAGGAAGGCCTTCATATGCCCCCAATTTGAGCCGGAGTCGTCAACCAGGCAGCCCAAGATTGACTCATAGATCGCCTGCTTGAGCTTGTTCATGCCAATCGTGCCCGTGTAGGCCTGGCCCTTTTGCACCGCGTTTCTGACCGCCGTGTATTCAGCAAGATTCTTGGCCTTTTCATCTTGCGTGTAATTCAGCCAGACAAAGCCGTTGGTCGCGTTCTCCGTTTCACTGTTGCTGGTGATGCCGCGGCTGCTGTAGTCCATTGCAACTCTATTTAAGGCCAGCACGTCGTGACCTCTTGCTCCCAGCCGCCATTGGTCAGCATCATATTCTTTTGCTACGTCACTGGAATATTGCACTGAATTCTGGCTGACCTTGTAAGCCTTCCGGCCATTGGCCTCGCGCAGCGGATTGATCAAGGAAGCCGCGTACAAAGTCAGTTCCTTAGCGTCATCCGCGTTCATCACCTGGCCATCAACAAATTCCACTTTCCGCCCTTCATCAGCGGCCGCGGAAATGTAGCGGTTGTTGTAGGTAAAGCCCGGCAGGCCCTTTTGCCCAACTTCATACAGCTTCTGGGCGGCTGCCGCCTTGCTGTTTTCGTCCGCAACATAGTATTCCTGAGCCGCCTCTAAGAAGCCATCTGGCAAAACGATCTTGTTGACGTCGCCTTCTGCCGTTTTGATAGTTTGAAGATTGGCTTCCGCGTCAGTCACAGCCTTTTGGTAAGTATTCTCAAAAGTATTCTGCCGCTCTTTCGTCAAATTCTCGTGGTAGTCATAAGCAGCTTGCGCGGTCGTGACCTTCTTCTCTAAGTCCGGAAGCTCGCCGCTGTATAAAACTTCCGTTGCTACCTCAGTGTCTACGGCAGACTTAGCCTTGGCTTCATCGTTAGCCGCCGCGGTCTGCTCAGCTTCTGCTGTAGTCTTGGCGGTTTGCGCATCATCGTAAGCCTTTTGCGCTGCTTCCTGGCCAGCAGTCTTTTGATCAGCATTGTCTTTGGCTGAATCATAGACAGTTTGGGCTTGATTTGCAGTAGTTTGGGCTTCTTCTGCTGCCGCCTTGGCCGTTTCCTGGGCCTTTACCGCATCAGCATTGACCTTTTTCGCCGTACTTGCTTCTTCGCTGGCCTTTTGCAAATCTTGCTCATTCTTCGCTACGGCAGTCTTTGCTGAGTTTGCTTGGGCAGAAGCTTGGGCTAAGTTTTCTTGGGCATTTTTAAGGTCAGAAGCTGCCTGGTCTTTAGCCGCGGACTTTTGCCCCGCCTGGCTTTGGGCCGTTTCTTGGGCTTGAGCGGCGGAAGCCGCCTGCTCTTTGGCTTGCTTTGCTGCCTCTTCTTTTTGGCTGACCTCTTTTGCCTGGTCACTGGCTGCTTGACTGGCAGCTGCCGAATTTTTCTGCGCGTCCTGGAGGGCTTGTCCTGCCTTAGTTTGTGCTTCTTTTGCCTGGTCTAAATCAGCTTGATCAGCAGCTTGGGCAGCCTTGTTTGCCTCCGCGGTCTTAGCAGCTGCTGCTTGCGCGTCTTGGGCCGCGGTCAAATCAGTTTGGGCAGCTTCATTGGCCTTTTTGGCCTCGTTAACCGCACTTTCCTGGTCAGCGACCGCGCTTTGCGCCTGGCTGGCCGCCTGCTGAGCCTGCGTGTTTTCCGCTTCAGCCGTCTTAACGTTCTCTTGGGCCGTCTTCAAGTCGTCTTGACTGGAACTAGCCTGGACGTCATTAGTGGCCGCGCTGACTGGCTGAGGCAAATTTGTTGCCGCGCCCAGGCTGACTGCCCCAATACCAGCAGCCGCAACTGCTGCCATCTGCTTGATCCGGGTCTCGCTTCTCGCTTTCATGTTTTTCCCCTTTTCACTCTTAAATAGTAAAATCACATATATACCTAATTATAAATGATGGAAAGATTCCCGGGAAAGCAGGAAGTACCGGAAAAGCAAAGATTCTTTTATCTATTAAAAGGACAAAATTATCATCAAAAAAGCAATAAAGCTGCTCAACTATTTTTTCCCAAAGGATCGGTAATTAGCCTATAATTTTAGTTAAACCGTCTGAAAAAAGAGCCTTTGCAAGCCAACTTGTGCTAGGCTTGTGAATGCGAAAGGAAGATTTATATGGCAAGAATGTCGCGCAGACAGTACCAAGAAAGACAAGAACAAACCGCGCAAAAGCAGACGCGGCAGACAAACCCTAATTCCGTTCCCCGCCTGAACACTGACGGGGCGTCAAGAAGCGAGCAGAAGGTCCGGCTCAACTTCTGGCAGATCTTCGCCGACCGCCCATACGTCACGGTCATCATGATCGGCCTGGCCCTCTTCTGCATCCTGGCCAAGTGGTGGATCGGCCTGGCCATCATCATCGTTTTGACCATCGCCGGTATCTTCGTGATCGGCCGCTCTCACCACCCTAACCGGGTCCTCAGTCTGGAGTTCAAGCTCAAGGCCTCCCGCAAGCTGAGCATGATTAAGGCCCTGCAGCTTTTGGGGTCAACTATCATGTTCCTGGCCGCCTACATGCGGCAAATCGTCAGCGTTGACTTCTCCAGCGCCGGGGCAACTGACAGCCTGACGGTCATCCAGAACATGCTCTCCAATCAGGGGACTTTTGGCCAGCAAGGGTCCTATTTCTTGAACCTCTTCAACCAGCTGACCGGGGGATCGCTTTGGGGGACCTACCGCTACGCCACCAACAGCTCACAGATGATGAACTCCACGGCCGGCACCATGATCATCCTCTGGATCTTCCTTTTGATGATCGCCCCGGCCTTCTGCGTTTTGTCCCAGTTCTTCAGAGAACCTTACTCCCGGCACGTGATGACGGTGGCCTCCTTGATCGCCACCATCTCCTTTGCCTTGACGCCAACTTTGATGAACCGCTGGGTCATCTCATATGCCGTGCAAAACCAGATGAGCCAGGCAGCAGCGGAAAACGCCGTCCAAGTCGGCGGTATGGTCTACCCGGCCATCATCTCCGCCGTCTTCGTCTTTATCCTGGCTATCTACCGGGAAATCAAGAAAGATGAATTTGAATAACAATGAAAAAAGCTTCAGTATTGCTTTACTGAAGCTTTTTCGTTTGATTCTAAATCTATTTTGTCAGAAAAATCCAAAGCAGGTTGACTGCCAGCAAAACAGCTGCCGTGCATCCCTTCCACAAATTGTATTTCTCTGCCGGCGCCTTCTTGTTCACCAGGTACTCCATGCCAAAACCGCAGACCAGGTTTAAAGCCAGCATGACCAGGCGGTACTGCAGCGTTCCCCAACTGCTCAGCAAATTTTGCAGAGCCAGCAGAGTAAAGACGATTGTCACGTAATATTTTCT
Organism: Lactobacillus delbrueckii subsp. bulgaricus; assembly: GCF_046938665.1. Taxonomy (GTDB): domain Bacteria; phylum Bacillota; class Bacilli; order Lactobacillales; family Lactobacillaceae; genus Lactobacillus; species Lactobacillus delbrueckii_C. The sequence continues at coordinate 18,606 of NZ_JBKZCD010000017.1, read as the reverse complement.
CAACATCTTCTATCTCTCTCTTGTAAGCAAAAATATAATTTACACTATTTTCAAATTGGTATTAGCTTAAATCATTATGAGAGAGATGTCAATCTCCATTTCCTAGCCCAGCAATTTCTGATACAAGGCGTAAGTCCGGGCGTCGTAGGCCACCATGATTACCCGCATTTCGTAATCCTTGTGTTCTCTCAGCCACTTGCGGACCTCACCGAAAGCCACCTTGCTGGCCGCGTCCAGCGGATAGCCGTAGACCCCGGTTGAGATCGCGGAAAAAGCGACCGAATGCAGACCCTGCTCTTGGGCCACCCGCAAACTGTTTCTGTAGCAGGCCGCCAAAAGCAAGGGATCGCTGTGTGAACCCGAGTAAATCGGCCCTACAGTATGGATGATGTACTTAGCCGGCAGGTTAAAGCCCGGCGTGATCTTGGCCTCACCCGTCTCGCAGCTGCCCAGGGCCCGGCAGGCCTCATGCAATTTCGGTCCCGCTGCCCGGTGGATGGCACCGTCGACGCCACCTCCGCCCCGCAATTCCCGGTTAGCCGCGTTGACAATCGCGTCCACCTTCAAAGTCGTGATATCCCCTTGCCAGATTTCTAAATTCATTAGTCTTTCTCGTCCTCCTCTAAGTACATTTCCCGGAACTTGTCCAAGTCAGCCTGCTTGAAGCCCAGTTTTCTGGTAAAAAATTTGTCAAAACTGCCCCAGCCCTGCCGGATGGTCTCCGTGATTCCTTTAACCGCGGGTCCTTCGCCCCGGGTCACATTCATCTTCGCGATCACCTGCGACAGCTTCTCATTAGTCGGATGCTGCTTCTCAATGGAAAAATCGTACAATTCATCCGTCAATAAGTAGTCCTCCGCGATCGTCTGGTCATCCACCCCCAGGGCCATCAAGATCAAAATACTGATGATCCCCGTCCGGTCCTTGCCAGCGGCGCAGTGGTAGACCAGGGCCTGGTCCTCCGGCAGTTTCAGCAGTTCTTCAAAGACCCGCTTGATCCCCTCTTCTGAATGTTCATTTAACAAAACCTGCTGGTAAATCTTGGGCAGGTAGTCGTCAAATTCCGGCAGATGGTGAAAAAGGCGCAAGAAAGGATGGGCCTGGTTGAAACGGTCGCCTTCAGCGTAAAGACCAATATTCACAAAATGGACCCCCGGCCAGAGCAGGTCGGGATAAGACCGCTGCTCCCGGCTGGACCGCAGGTCGCAGTCCACCGTAATGCGCAGGTTGGCCAGCTTGACCCGGTCCCTGGCCGACATCTCATTTAAGGCCGCTGACCGGTAAATCTTCCGCCACTTGACCCGGCGGCCGCCTAGACCTTGATAGCCGCCCAGGTCGCGGAAGTTGACCGGCATGTCCAGTTCTATCACCCTTTGCAGCTCCATCCTGCATCCCCCTTTTCTAAAAATCCGCGAAAATTTCTTCTCCCTTCCATTTTAGTTTTCCCGGAATTTTTTGGCAAAAAAATCGCCCCAGCTTAAGCTGGAGCGAAAATCTTATTCCAAAAACTTGTCCCTAAGCCGGTCCAAGTCTCCTTGGCCAAAGCCCAGGCTGGCAAAATAGCGGTCAAAGCCGCCCCAGGTCTGCCGGATCGTTTCCGTAATCCCGTAAAAAGCCGTCTGGCTGACCTGGGTCTGGTTCATCTTGGCAATCTGCTGGCCCAGACGGTCGTTTTCATCTGCCTCATCCCAGTCCCGGCTGTATTCCCGGCTGAGCAGGTAGTCCCGCAGGATTTCCCGGTCTTCCAGGCCCAAAGCCATCAAAACGATCACCGACACCATCCCGGTCCGGTCCTTGCCCATGGAGCAGTGGTAGATCAAGGCCTCATCATCTTCCAGGGCCAGCATTTCCTTAAAAATCTTCCGCATCACCAGGCCCGTTCTAGGGGCGACAAGGTTCTGCTGGTAAACCATGGCCAGGTAGGATAACTTGGGCAGCTTGCCCGAATACTTCTCCCAGGCCGCCTCAGCTGCTTCCTCTTCATCCCCGCTCTCGCTGTAAAAGTGGGCGTCGACCAGTTTAGCTCCCGGCCAGAGCTTGTCCGGGAAGTTGTCCTGCTCATGTCTAGAGCGCAGATCGCAGTCCACCACAATCTTCCGCCGGGCCAGTTCCGCCTGGTCCGCCTTGGTCAAGTGGCTGAGTGACCCCGACCGGTAGAGCCGGCCCCACTTGACAGTCCGGCCGTCCTGGCTGACGTAGCCGCCCAAATCCCGGCAATTGTAGCCGGCCTCTAACTTTACGATCCGCTTTGGCATTTTTTATCCCTTCATCCTGTCAAACGTTAAAAACTAAAAATCTTTCCCATGGGCAAAGACCCGGGTGGCCAGAACCGCCCGCTGCCAGCCCGCGTAGAGCCGGTCTCTTTCTGCCTCTTCCATCTTCGGGGCAAAGGCGGCCCCGGTCTTGGCAATCTCCTTCAAGCTATCCAGGTCTTGCCAGTAGCCGACGGCTAAACCGGCCAAAAAGGCGGCCCCCAGGCCAGTCGTTTCCAAATCCGCTGCCCGCTCGATCTTCTTGCCTAACAGGTCTGCCTGGAACTGGAGGAGGTAGTTGTTGTTTGAAGCCCCGCCGTCGACTCTGAGAACCGGAATCTCAATACCCGAGTCCTTCTGCATGGTGTCGACCACGTCCCGGGTCTGGTAGGCCAAGGACTGCAGGGTTGCCTTGATCAAGTCCTTGTCGCTGCTGCCTCTGGTCAGGCCAAAAATCGCCCCCCGGGCTTCACTGTCCCAGTATGGTGCCCCCAAACCAGTAAAGGCGGGAACCACATAGACTTCATTGGCGTCTTTAGATTCCAGGGCGGCCTGCTCTGATTCCGGAGCTGAGTTCAGCAGCTTGACCGAGTCTCTCAGCCACTGGATGGCTGACCCGGCCACGAAGACTGACCCTTCCAAAGCATAGTTTACTTGCTCGCCCAGCTTGTAGCCAATAGTCGTCAGCAAATTATTCTTGGATTCGATCGGTTCCTCCCCCGTGTTCATCACGATGAAAGACCCGGTCCCGTAGGTGTTCTTGACCATGCCCGGCTTGACGGCCAATTGGCCAAACAAGGCTGCCTGCTGGTCCCCGGCCATCCCGGCGATCGGCACCCTGCCGCCGAAGAACTGGTAAGGGTCGGTTTCCCCGTAGACTTCAGAATTTGATTTAACCTCCGGCAGCATGGCCCGCGGAATCTTCAGCAGGTCCAGGATCTCCTGGTCCCAGGTCAAATCATGAATGTTAAAGAGTATGGTCCGGCTGGCATTGGTGCAGTCAGTTACGTGGACCTTGCCCCGGGTCAGCTTCCAGACCAGCCAGGTGTCGATCGTGCCAAAAAGCAGCTCCCCTTTTTCCGCCCTTTCCTGGGCCCCTTCCACATGGTCCAAAATCCAGCGGATCTTTGTGGCGGAGAAGTAAGGGTCGATCACCAGGCCCGTCTTTTGCCGGATCATGTCGCTATAGCCGTCCTTAACCAGCTTTTCCGCGATATCGCTGGTCTGCCGGGACTGCCAGACGATGGCCGGGTAGATTGGCCGGCCCGTCTCCTTGTCCCAGACCACCGTGGTTTCTCTTTGGTTGGTAATCCCGATGGCCGCCAGCTGGTCCGGCCGGATGGCGGAGTTGATCAAGGCCGTTGACGTCGTGATCTGGACCGCGTTCCAGATTTCCTCAGCTTGGTGCTCCACCCAGCCAGGCTTGGGGAAGTACTGGGTAAATTCCCGGGCCACGCTGGCCACCTGCTCGCCGGCATGGTTGAAGATAATTGCCCTGGTTGAGGTCGTCCCCTCATCGATTGCCAAAATGTATTGTTCGCTCATGTTGTAATCCTTTTAAACTTATCCTTTTCTTGCTTTACTTACTTGCTTTTTCGCCGTCTTTTGCGAAAACGCTTACCATTTTAGTCTAAGCTAGTTTGTGAAAAAAGCAAGCCAAAAGGACCCGGTCTTTAGATTATTATTTTTCCGCCTTTTAGTTTATAATCATTGTAATTGATTACGATAAGGAAGAATTTGACTATGGCTGATAATTTGATTCGCATTGCCTACCTCTACGAAGACTTGATGAACACCTACGGGGACTCCGGTGACGTCAAGATCCTCCGCTACTTTTTGCAGAAAAAAGGCTGGCAGACCCAGATCGACAACATCTCCCTGGGCAGCCAGTTCAACGCGGCTGACTACGACTTTGTCTTCTTCGGCGGCGGCCAGGACTATGAACAAAGCATTGTAGCCAAGGACCTGCAGCGCTTCAAGGAAACCCTGAACGACTACATCCAGGCCGGCAACCCCATGCTGGCCATCTGCGGGGGCTACGAACTGATGGGAACCCACTACAACACCATTTCCGGGACCAAGATCAAGGGCCTGGGGATCCTGCCCCTGCACACAGAATTTGACCCGGAGAAGCGGATGATCGGCGACACCAAGTACGAAACTGAATGGGGCCCGACCATCGGCTTTGAAAACCACTCCGGCCAGACCTTCCTGGACGACCGGGAAATGCTCAAGCCTTTCGCCAAGGTAGTCGAAGGCTACGGCAACAACCATGAGGAGAAGGAAGACGGGGTCCGCTACAAGAACTTCATCGGTTCCTGGTCCCACGGCCCGATGCTTAAGAACGAGAACGTGGCTAATGCCCTGGTGGACATGATTTTGAAGCGGCACGCTGCCCGCGTGGCCCAATAAGACAGCTTTTTGACCAGCTTTTGACGAGCTGGTCTTTTTTTCGCGATTTTTTTAAAAAAATCACTATTTCACACTTGTGGTATGCCACAGATGTGGTATAATAATTGGCGTAGGGAAGTGAAAACGATGAAGATCGATATTATTCGATACCTCGACGACAAGCACCTGACCATTTACCGGGTGGCGAAAGAGTCGGGCTATGGCTACACTACCCTTCACAAGTCATTTAACAAGCAGCAATCAAATGCGACGTCAATCAACTTGCGCGATCTCGACGCGATCGCCCGGGCCCAGCACGTGGCGATGTGGCAGGTTCTGCGTGAGCTGGAGAATGATTATCTCAGCGATGACGATGATGACTAAACTAAATACGAAGGTTGGTTTAACCGCTGAGCAAGTCCTATTGTGTTGATTTCGATTGATGCAGAAGGGCTTTTTAGTTAGCCAAAAACCAGCAACTTATTTTACTCAGAAAGAGGTAAAATCATGGCTTACGACAACTTTAACGATATGGATGATCTTTTTAGAGACTTAATGAACGGCATGGGCGGCTTCAATTCTGAAAACCGCCGCTACTTGATCAACGGCCGGCAGGTAACCCCGGAAGAATTCGCTGAATACCAGAAGACCGGTCAGCTGCCAGGGCAAGGCCAGGCCAAGAATGTCCAGGGCAAGCAAAAGCAGGCCAACGGCATTTTGGAAAAGTTAGGCCGGAACTTGACCGCTGAAGCCCGGGAAGGCAAGCTCGACCCGGTCATCGGCCGGAACAAGGAAATCCAGGAAACGGCGGAAATCCTCTCCCGCCGGACCAAGAACAACCCGGTCCTGGTCGGGGACGCCGGGGTCGGCAAGACCGCGGTCGTTGAAGGCCTGGCTCAGGCAATTGTCCATGGGGACGTGCCGGAAGCAATCAAGAACAAGGAAATTATTTCCATCGACATCTCCAGCCTGGAAGCCGGGACCCAGTACCGGGGCTCCTTTGAGCAGAACATCCAAGACCTGGTCAAGGAAGTCAAGGACAGAGGCAATGTCATCCTCTTCTTTGATGAAATCCACCAGATCCTCGGTGCCGGCGGCATGGGCGACGGCAATGGCTCCAAGGGGATGAGCGACATCTTGAAGCCGGCTTTGTCCAGAGGTGAAATCACCGTAATCGGGGCCACCACCCAGGATGAATACCGGAACACCATCATGAAGGACGCCGCTTTGGCCCGCCGCTTCAATGAAGTAACAGTCAACGCTCCAAGTCAAGCTGACACCTTCAAGATCTTGATGGGGATCCGGTCCTTATACGAAAAGCACCACAATGTGGAACTGCCAGACGACGTCTTGAAGGCCGCCATCGACTACTCAGTCCAGTACATTCCGCAGCGGTCCCTGCCTGACAAGGCCATCGACCTTTTGGACATGACCGCCGCTCACCTGGCTGCCCAGCACCCGGTGACTGACGCCAAGACCATCGAAAAGCAGATCAAGGAAGAAAAGCAGGCCCAGGAAAAGGCCGCTGAAAAGGAAGACTACGAAGCCGCCCTTGACCACAAGACCAAGGCTGAAAAGCTGGAAAAGCAGCTGAGTGAAAACCACGAGGAAAGAAAGACCGTGGCTACCCCGGCTGACGTGGCCGCTGCCGTTGAACGCCTGACCGGGATTCCGGTTTCCAAGATGGGCGCCAGCGACATCGAACGCCTGAAGGGGCTCAGCAGCCGCTTAAAGGGCAAGGTCATCGGCCAGGATGAAGCCGTTGAAGCAGTAGCCAAGGCTATCCGCCGCAACCGGGCCGGCTTTGACGACGGCAACCGGCCAATCGGCTCCTTCCTCTTCGTCGGCCCGACCGGGGTCGGCAAGACGGAACTGGCCAAGCAGCTGGCCTTGGACATGTTTGGCTCTAAGGATGCCATCATCCGCCTGGACATGTCTGAATACTCTGACCGGACGGCCGTTTCCAAGCTGATCGGGACCACGGCCGGCTACGTGGGCTACGATGACAACTCCAACACCTTGACAGAAAAGGTCCGCCGCAACCCTTACTCAATCATCCTTTTGGACGAAATTGAAAAGGCTGACCCGCAGGTCATCACCCTGCTCTTGCAAGTGCTTGATGACGGCCGCTTAACCGACGGGCAAGGCAACACGGTCAACTTCAAGAACACCATCATTATCGCTACCTCTAATGCCGGCTTCGGCAATGAAAAGCTGATGGGCGACGCTAAGAAGGACGAAAAGCTGATGGACCGGTTAGCTCCTTACTTCAGACCGGAATTCCTCAACCGCTTCAACGCGGTCATCGAATTCAGCCACTTGACCAAGGAAGACTTGAAGGAAATCGTCAACTTAATGCTGGCTGACGTAAACAAGACTCTGGCCAAGAAGGGCATCAGCCTGACTGTCAGTGAAAGCGCCAAGGACTACTTGATTGAACAAGGCTACGACGAAGCTATGGGGGCGCGGCCTTTGAGAAGAGTCATCGAACAAGAAATCCGTGACAAAGTAACTGACTACTACCTGGACCACTTAGACGTCAAGAAGCTGAAGGCGGACATGGCCAACGGGGCCCTGGTTATCAGTGAAGATAAGTAATAGGATTCTGTTAAAGATCTTGCACAATCATTAAAAAGGCAGTCAAATGACTGCCTTTTTTGCTTTGTTCGGATTTTTTGTATTATAATCGATATATAATATAAAAACGATTACGGAAGGTTGCTGACATGCAAAATAAATTCTACGCTTTTAGTAAGGAAGCCAGGGAAGTTTACGAGCGCTCTCCTTTCCCAACCTTGATCTACCAGTTGATCGACGGCCAGTACAAAGTCATTCTTTTGTCAGACGGCTACTGCCAGATGGTCCAGTCTGACCGGGAATCAATGCTGGACTACCTCAACCAGCGGAGTTTCAACCGGGTCCACCCGGATGACCGGAACCGACTTTTAGCCTGCTTAAGGGAAATGAACGAGCGGCCCTACGGTCAGATGACCTACCGCCTGTCAATTGGCGGCCACTACCACCAGCTTTTAGCATATTGCAAATCACAAATAACTCCAACTAGTCAAAAGCTATTGATCGTCCATTATTTTGACTTGACGACAAACGGCGACGACCTGGTTGAAAGCCTGGATCCCTACCTCAAGGCTCCGAAAAAAAGCGAATTGATCGACGGGCTGACCGGCCTGGCCAATATGACCAACTTCAACGAAACCGGCGGCCACTACCTGCGCCAGATCATCAAGGAGCACGGCCAGGCTGCCGTGGTTATCCTGGATGTCAACGGCATGCACGTCTACAATAACCGCTTCGGCTACCTCAAAGGCGACGCCTTTCTCTGCCAGCTGGCCAAGCTGCTGGAAAAGGAATTCCCCGCTGCCTACCTGGCCCGCTACTTCCAGGACCAGTTCATCATCATTACCGATTCCAGCCAGATCGACAACCAGCTAGTCAAGCTGAATATGGAAGCGAAAAGTCTGTCTGAGGGTCACCTGGCCAGCATCCACTGCGGGGTCTACCTGGCGGATGAAAGCAAGGAGCTGGCTTTAGCGGCTGTCGATAAGGCCCGCTTTGCCCTCCTGGCTTCCAGAAATTCAAACCGGATCTGCAACTACTATACAGCCAAGGTCCAGGAAAAAGTAAATAAGCGGGACTATATCCTGGGCCACTTCACTGAAGCCCTGCAAAAGGACTGGATCACCCCTGACGTGCAGCCGGTCATCAACCTCATGAACCACAAGGTCGCGGCCTTTGAACTCCTGGCCCGGTGGCGGGACCCGGTCTGCGGGACCATGTATCCGGAAGACTTTTTGCCAGTTCTGGAAGAAAGCCAGCTCGCCCACCTGCTGGACCTGCACATTTTGGAAAAGGCCGGCAAGATCTATGCCCGCCGCCGGGACCAGGACCTGCAGAATCCACCTATAGTGATCAACCTGTCAACGGCTGACCTGGAAAACAACCTCTTCCTCAAGGAAGTCAACCGGATCATGCAGAAATACCAGCTGCCCCACAACAAGCTGATTTTTGACTTATCGGTCCCTGCTTCCTGCAAGCCAGAGACAATCAAGCAGCTCCTGGCCGACTTAGAAAAGCACCACTATTTCTGTACCTTTGACTGTGCCAGCAGCAGCTATCCAACGACAGACTTCCTGACCCACTATTCTTTTGAGTTCATGAAATTCGACCTCCTTTCTTTGAACCCGATTCACTCCAAGGAAGCCGCGGTCCTGACCAACCTGGTCAGTGCCTGCAAGCAGCTGGGAATCCGGCCCCTTTTTAAGAACGTGGAAAACCAGTTCCAGCTGAACTTCCTCAAGTCAATTGGAGCTGTCTTGATCCAGGGCAACTACCTTCTGCCTCCTGCCCCATTTAAAGACAGCCTCCGCCAGCTCTGCCAGAAAGGCTACTCATCCCAAAGCCAGGAAGAGCAGGACTTCTACCAGCGGATCAACCAAATCGACCTGCTTGACCCAGACTACCGTTTCTTTGACCGGAAAAAGCCGGTCCTCGGCTCTTCCTCCCCTGTCGGCATTTACCTGGTCGACAATGACCAGGTCCGCCTGGCCTATCTCAACCCGCCAGCCCAGGAATGGGTAAGCAAGATCAACGGCAATGTGCCGGGGTACATCAAGGAACTGGAAGAGAAGCAAAGCAACAACAGCCTTCGCTTCTGGGACGCGATTAAAAGCTGCGCGGAAGTCGGTGACAACTCTTCTTACGTCTTGATGGGACCCCACTTCCACTACCAGGTTCTCCTGCAACTGGTCGCGGAATCTGGATCGACCAAGGCCTTCCTGTCGACTTTAGATGGGCAGCCAGTCCGCAATCCGGTCTTTTTGGACAAGGATGGTGGGAAGATCAAGCCGGAAAACCTCTGGGATGCCATCACCCACCAAATCAAGCTAGGCGTCTTCTGGAAGGACAGGCAGCGGAACTTCCTGGGGGCTAACCAGCACTTTTTGGACTACTACGGCTTGACTCTGCCGGAAGTAATCGGCCATAACGATGACGAGCTAGGCCTCAACGTCCATCCGGAAAACTTCCAGGAAAGCGAAATACAGCTTTTAGAAGACGGGGTACCAATCAAGGAACGGGGCCAGACCCGGTCCCGGGGGCGGGAGCGGGAAATTATGATCCTCAAGGCTCCCGTCTATGACCAGGACCAAATCGTTGGTTTGATCGGCTTCTTTATGGACATCACCAATACCAGCAAGCAAATCGACCGCCTGGAAAACGAGGCCGCAAGAGACGACCTGACCAGTCTGAAGAACCGGCACAATTTTGCCCGCGACTTCAACTACCTCACCGGCAAGCCAATCCTGGCCATGATGCTGGACGTTGACCACTTCAAGAGGTTCAACGACAACTTTGGCCACCGCTATGGCGATGAGGTTTTAAAGAAGATCAGCCAGGCCCTGCTCAAGATCTATGGCATTGGCCACTGCTACCGGTACGGGGGGGACGAATTCCTGGTGCTCCGCGACTTTGCTGACACCGACACGGTTGCAGAAAAAGACCGGCAGCTCCGGAAAGAACTGAAACATGCCCGGGTCCTGGACCTCTACATGAACATCAATGTCTCTGCCGGCTACGCCTACGGGATCGCGGGCAACAGCGATGAGATCAAGAGCATGATCCGCTTGGCCGACCACAACCTTTACCAGGTTAAAAAGAACGGCCGCAAGGACATCTGCGGCAGTCCCTTCCAGTCGAATTTTTTTGAATATGAGTAAAAAGAAACAGCGTGAAAGCTTAATTTGCTTTCACGCTGTATTTTTTGCAAGGAAATACTTTCTTTTAGTCAGCTAATTCGACTGCCCGGCTGCTGGCCTTGCTTTTGTAAAGGTGGATACCCAGGCCCAGCAGGTAGCCGGCAATCCCGAAGGTCAGCCAGCCCATCCCGAGTGAGAAGAATGGCAGGTAGTGGCCGGCAAAGGTCAGGGCAGCCTTGGCAAAAGCAGTATTGCTAATAACGCTTGGGGCCGCGTTCAAGCCGTCAAAGAGGGCCGGAATAATGGTGAAGTAAACCGCGAACTTGTAAACTGCTGGATCATTGTTGAAAAACTTGCTGGTCAAGCCGCAGAAGATCAAGGCGATGGCCAGGGGGTAGAGGAACATTAAAACCGGAGTTGACCAGGCGATGATGGTGGTCAAGCCAAAGTTGGCAATGGCAAATGAAAGCAGGCAGTTAAAGGTCAGGAAAGTCCGGTAGGAAATTTTTGGAAAACGCTTGTGGAAGTCCTGGGCAAAGGCAACTACCAGGCCGATAGCCGTGGACATGCAGGTGATGGTCGCCAAGGTCGCCAGGAGGGCTTCCCCGAAAGTGCCCAGGTAGTGGTGGGCAATCTGAGCAAAAGCAATCCCGCCGTTTTCAGACAATTTGAAGTAGTGCAGGCTGCCGGCGCCCAGGGCAACCAGGATAAGGTAGATAATGGCGATGCCGGCAAAGCCGATAGCACCAGTCTTGGCCAGGGCCAGGGAAGTTTCCTTGCCTTCCTTGATCTTGAAGCCCTTGATGGCCGTAACAACCGTGATCCCGAAGGCCAAAGCAGCCAGGGCATCCAAGGTGTTGTAGCCCTGCAGGAAGCCGTTGGTCAAAGGAGCGGCGAGGTAGTCAGCGCTAGCTTGCGTGCTGCTGATTGCCCCCATTGGCTTGATAGCGGCGATCAAAAAGATGATGAAAAGCAGGGCCAGGAAAGACGGGTTAAGGATTTTGCCAACCCGGTCGGTGATCTTCCCTTCGCTCAAAGAGCAGTAGTAAACGATGCCGAAGAAAACAGCTGAGTAGATCAGCAAGGCCCAAGGCTGCATCCCCTTTGAGAAGTGGTCAGAGAACATGGAGAAAGGCACGGTTGCCGTCCGCGGAGTCGCGAAGAGCGGCCCTAAGGTCAGGTGAACCAGGATCAAGAAGGTCAGGGCGAACTTTTTCCCCAGCGGCCGGGCTAAACCAAAGATCCCGTCAGCCCGAGTAACGGCCAGGGCCAATAAGGCAGCCAGGGGGATCAAGGTCCCGGAAATGATGAAGCCGATGGCGGCGGAAAGCCAGTTTTTACCGGCCATTTGCCCCAGGTGAACCGGGAAGATCAGGTTCCCGGCCCCGAAAAACATGCCAAAAATCAAAGAGGCGATGATCAGATACTGTTTGCTAGTTAACTTTTTCATGATAAATCTCCTTGCAATCACTAATGATGTCCGGAGATCAGCGCTAATCCCAAGTTGCTAAAAAACGAGTAAAAAAAAGTCCTTGCAGAAACGATTGTTTCTACAAGGACGCTTGCGCGTGTTACCACCTTTGCTTCACCGCTTTGTCACCAAAACGGCCTTACCCCGTGCTGGCCCGTCGGCCAAGACGTTGTCGCTGTAAAGGGCGAACCCATTTGACACTTCGCAAAGACGTCGCGCCAACCACTCAGAGCCTACTTTCGCCCTGGACCCGTCTGCCGCTTTCCCAGCTGACCGCGGCTCTCTGGAAGACTTCCGTCCGGGGCTACTCTGCTCTTTTCAGTGTTTCAACTCGTTTTTTAACTTGTTTATAATCTAATACTTTTCTCAGCTAAATGCAAGCTTTTTTGCTTTATTTTTCAAAAAAATCTGAACAGGGCCACGCTGGCCACCCCGGTGACCACGATCCACATCAAGCTCTTGGTGAAATAGGCCACTAGAAGTGTCGGCAAAGTTGCCGTCAGATACTGCCAGTCAACCTTGGGCAAGTGCCCCTGCCTGGCCGTAAAAAGGCTGCCGAACCAGAGAGTGGTCATGATGACGATCGGCACGAACTGCAGGAATTCCACCATCCACTTGGGCAGGCAGAATTTTTTCAAAATCAGGAAAGGCAGGATCCGCAAAAGGGTTACCCCGCCGCCACAGACCAGAAAAGTTATCAGTAATTTACTCGAAAAAGACATGCTTGATCACCATCCCCGCTAAACAACCAACTACCGTCACCACAATCGTAGCCACGCTGGCCGGCAGGAAGATCAGACCTAAGTAGGTCAGAACCATCGTTACCCCGATCATGACCAGCTGCAGCTCGATTTTGACCGACTGGTCGGTGATCAGCTGCAGGTACAAAAGGCCCAGGAACATGGCAACCACCGCGTAGTCCAGGCCCAGGGCCTTGGTGTTGGTGATCACGCTGCCAATTAAAGCCCCGAAGAGGCTGGAGAAGCACCAGGCAGCATAGGCCACCAGGTTGGCCGCGTTCAGCCATTCGTAGTTCAGCTTGCCCTTGGTGTAGTTGAGCTTGGTGATTGCCAAGGCAAAAGTCTCATCAGTTACCAGGCTGCCCAGCCAGAGATTTTTGACCAATTTCTCGTCCTTGAATTTCGGAGCCAGGGTCATCGTCATCAAAAGCATCCGGGCACTCATCAAATTGGTGGCCGCGAAGATTGAAAAGAGACTGCTCCCGGCTGGAAGCATGCTGACCAGGGCAAACTCGCCCGAAGCCGTGTACACCAGCAAGGACATGACAAAGGTCTCCAAAGGACTGAAGCCATTGGTATGCGCGATAATGCCAAAAGCGGTACCAATCCCCACGTAGCCGAGCACGGTCGGCAGGGTATCCTTGACCCCGGTTTTGGCGTCTAATACATTATTCAATTGTTTTTCCCCCATGTTAATGATCAAATCATCGCTTTGATTTTAACACAGTTTTCCTTGCTCTGACGGGCTTTTCCGGCAATATGCATAAAAAGTTCTAAAGCTTTCTTTGCAATTTTCCCCGGCGGGGACTGGGCACGACCTGCAGGCAGGTGGCCAGGATAATCAAGACCCCGCCCGCCATCTTCATGATGCCAAAGTCGCTGCCCAGAAGGGTAACCGACAGAATCGTCGCGACCAGCGGCTCAAAGGCCTCCAGCATGCTGGCCAGGCCGGCTGAGATGTACATAACGCTGGACAGGTAGAGCGAGTAAGCGAAAACCGTACCGGCGATCACGATGTAGATCACCAGGCTCCATTCCTTAACCGTAACTCCTGTGGCGGGCATGAGAACCAAAGCCGGACTAAGGATAATCCCGCCCAGCAGCATCCCCCAAGCCAAAATAGTGATGGTCCCGTACTTTTTAAAAAGCTTGGCTGGCATGGCAATGGCCAGAGCCTGGGTCAAGGCACTGAAGAAGCCCCAAACCAGGGTTTTAGGCGTCACCGCCAAGTGGCTGAAATTTCCGTTGGTCACCAAAATTACCGTCCCGACCACAGCCAGCAAGACCGCGATCAAATCGATTCTCCGGGGCATTTGCCGGGTTTTAGCCGCCATAAAGCAGATGATCAAGACCGGGGCCAGGAAGACCAGGACAGTGGCGGTCGGCGCGTTTGAGGCCGCTACCGTGTAGAAGTAGGTAAACTGGGCCCCGGTAATGCCCAGCATGGAGAAAAGGGCCGCGTAGAGAAGGTCGCGGGGATTTTTGAAAATAGCAAAGGTCCCCTTACCCTTGTGGACCAGGGAAATGAGCAAAAGGCTCGCCCCGGCCAGCCATGACCGGACGTCAACCAGCCAGAAGGTATTGATATTGGGGTTTTGGTAGAGCATTTCCGCCGCCGTCCCCGAAGTCCCCCATAAGGCAGCCCCGGTAATTGCCAACAGGATTCCCAAATGCTTGTCTTTCATTTCTTCACCGTCATCGTTTCACGTGTAACATTCCATTTCTGCCTGGAAAGACAGATCCTTTTACATTATGACAGCTTTATGAGATTTTTGTTAGTCTTTTTCTGAAAAAGGCAAAAGAAAAAGCAGCGAAAACGCTGCTTTAGTTCTTTTCTTCTACTGCTTCTCTTCTTCTGCCTTGTCGATCAGGTACTTGAAGAGGCGGTTCATGATGGCTGCTTCCGGGGCAGGGTTAGCGTGCATTTCTTCCGGGTGCCACTGCACGGCGATCACCTTGCCGTCAGTGCTTTCCAAAGCTTCCGTCACCCCGTCGCTGGCGCTGGCTGATTCGGTCAAGTCCGGAGCCACTTCCTTGATCAGCTGGTGGTGGAAGGAGTTGGTCATGAGGCTGCTTTCCCCCATGATCTTTTCCAGGGTTGTCCCGCTCTTGATCTTGACCACGTGGGTGCCCACGTCCGGCCGGGTAGCCTGCATGTGCTTTAAAGTGTGGCCTGGCCGCAGAGACAGGTCCTGCCACATGCTGCCGCCGTGGGCCACGTTAATGATCTGGGCGCCCCGGCAGATGCCCAGGACCGGCTTGCCGGTTTCTTCCGCCCGCTTCAAGAGGGCCATGTCGAAGGCATCCCGGTCTGGCCAGGTTTCCCCGCTCTTTTGGTCAACTTCTTCCCCGTACAAGTGGGGATCGACGTCATGGCCGCCGGACAGGATCAAGCCGTCAACTAAGTCCAGTTGCTGAAAGGCCATTTCTTCTCCGCCAGCGGTAAAAGGAATTACCAAAGGAATCCCGCCGTTCTTGAGGACTGAGTCCACGTAAGCGGCGTTGACGTAGGTCCGGGGCTCGCCCATGAAGGGGCCGGACTGGATCGTAACTTCTGAAGCTGAAATACCGATAACTGCTTTTGACATCTTATTCTCCCATGTCTACAAACTTCTCCACCGCCAAAGCGATGCCGTCCTGGTTGTTGCTGGCCGTGACGTAGTCAGCCGCGGCCTTGATCTCGTCGATTGCGTTGCCCATGGCCACCTTGAAGACCCCAGGCAGCTGGAAGTCAGAGAGGTCATTGTTGTTGTCGCCAAAAACCATGGCCTCTTCCGGCTTGATGTTCAAAAGGTCCAGCAAAGTGGTCAGGGCCTGGCCCTTGGAGGTGCCAGGAGTATTGAATTCCAGGCACTGGCCGCCGGAAGCAGAGATTTCGAATTCCTGCTCAGTTGCCGGACTGAAGCCAGCCCGGAACTTCTTCATCTTGCTAGGCAAAGAAACAAACTCGCCCTTGATGAATTCGTAGTGCTGGCCGGGCACCATCCGCTTGACCCCCATATTCCGGGCCTTGGCCAGGAAGCCAACGCCGAAGGCACTGCCCTTCGGGGCCACGTAGAAGTCCTTGGTGTCCATAAAGTAAGGGCCAAAAATCCCCTTCTGCTTCAAGGCCAGCATGTGCTCCACGTTTTCATCAGTCAAGGGGCTGGCGCTTAGGACTTCCCCGTCCATCCGCTGGACCAGGCCGCCGTTGTAGCAAATAGCAAAGTTGTCTGCCGGGTCCAGCTTGAAGGGTTCAAAGACCTTCAAGACGCCAGGCAGGGGCCGGCCGGACAGGGGCACCACGAGAATTCCTTTTTCCCGGGCCTTTTTTAAAGTCGCCAGGGTCTTAGGGCTGACCTTCTTTCTGGAAGTCAGCAGGGTTCCGTCCAGGTCCACCGCGATCAATTTAATCTTCATAGATGTTTCCTTTCATCTTTGCTACTATTTTACGGCAAAAGGCGGCCAGCGCCTAATTTCACGCTTAGTTTTCCTTGTGCTTGGAATTTTGGCTGTTGTTTGGCCCCGGCTTGACCTGCTGCTTGAGCAGGTACTGCTGGATGATCCTAACCACCTGCTTGTTCTGCGGCAGGCTGGAGTGCTGGGCTTCTGCCCCGGTAACAGTCATCGTGGTATAGCCCTTGACCTGGTTCTGGAAGATGTACTTGCCGGCTTCCACGCTGCTTTCCGGCACGATCCCGTCGGATTCGTAGTTTTCCCCGCCGGACAGGGAGTAGACGATCATATTTTTCGGCAGGCGCTTGCGGTACTTGATAAAGTCCGTCAGCATTTGCGTCTTGTACTTGGTGCTCTTTTCACTGAAGTTGTAAGGCGAGCCCAAGGTCATCAAGCGCTTGATCGTGATTTCGTCTGAATAGTCGCTGTAGTAGTGTTCCAGCCAGTAGGTCCAGATCAGGCCCCCGTTTGAGTGGCCAAAAGCCTTGAAGTTGTTGAACTTGTAAGTTTTGGCAATTTCGTAAAAGGCATCGTCCAGCCAGCCGGCCTGCTTCTTGATATTGCTGTAGCCGTCATGGTTGTTTTGGAAGCCAATCACGATAAAGGGCTCATTGTCCCCTTTTTTCATTAAGCCAGAATAAGTCAAGGTTCCGTCTTCACTGATTTCCACCTTAAGCAGGCTGTGCTTATAAGGGGTATTCTCGTTGAGCAGGTCCACCAGTTCATTGAAGCGGTTGACGGTAGCACTGGAGCCGGGAACCATGATCAGAGGAGACAGTTGCGAGCGCTGGCGTTCAGCGTGCTCCTTGTTGGTCTTTTTCATCCAGGAATAGCCCGGAACGGCCAGCAAAATAATGATCGTCAAGGCAACGACGATCAGTTTCCAGTTGCGGCTCTTAAACATGACGGTCATCCTCCATTTCATAGTCCTTCAGCAGGACCTTGGTCCGGTTGTCCAGCTTGACGGCTGGAATCATCATGACTACGTCCAGGCAGAAGAGGAAGATGGTGAAAATCAAGGTCGGCCAGTTGCCGTTAGTGGCAAAAAACGGCACCAGAGGGCCTGGCGTCCCCGTCAAGACCGTGTAGACCGGAGTCGGCACGATATGCAGGAAAATCGCCAAAGCAGCGATCAGCATGTTCACGACTGGCACGAAGACCAGCTGAAGGGCATAGATCGGGTTGAGAATCACCGGCAAGCCGACCAAAAAGCCCCGGGACGAACTGAACAAAAGCGGCCAGAGGTTCATCTTAGCCACTGTTTCCGGCTCCTTCCGTCTTCCCCAGATCAAGATGGCCACGGCTAAAGCTAAAATTGCCCCGCAGCCGCCCATCACCCCGTAAATCGAGATCATGGACCCGCCCAGGTAAGGATAAGGCACCTTCCAGACTGACCCCCGCCGCAAGACATAGGTCAAGTTGGCAGTCGCGGCAGCTGAACCAGCCACGTTGCTCAAGTCAAGAATCGGGGCTTCCAGGCCCAGCCAGCTCAAAAATGAAGCCAGGGCCGTGGCCGGCACCGTCAAAAGCAGGTTGTTGGAATTTTCAACCGGTGACACGATGCTGGTCAGGCTGAAGTTGGCCTTGACCTTGCTGATGACCACATAGAGGATCCCGCCGATAACGATGCCCCCGATTACAGTAACCAGGGTCGGCTTCAGAGCCTTGATCGCCCGGTCCTGGACCAGTTTGGTGTGCTCATAGTTAACAGACTCATAATCGGCCCCTAACCAGTGGAAGACCTGTCCTACCCCATAACCCAGCAAGAGGGCAAAGAAGGTGTACTGGAAGCCCAAATAGCCCCCTGTAAGCAAAGAAATCCTTCCGGTCAAGCCTAGCTGAAAGAGATAGATCATGACCAAGAGACTGGTCAGAGCGCTGATCCCAGCCATCGTCGCATCTTTACGGTAGATTTTAGCCGTAAAGGAAGCTGAGAAATAAACCGTGAACAGGCAAAAAAGGCCGAAGATAACTTCAACCACGCATTGTGACAAGCTAGTCCCGATGTCCCAGAAGCGGTCACTCATGATTTTGTCAAAATCAAATAAATTATAGATAAAACTTTCCGGCGCAAAGACGCTGTCCTGCAAGACCTGGAAAAAGGCTCCGACCGTCGCGATCGGCATCAGAACGGCAAAGGTCCGCTGGGCCACTCTGAAAAAGGAGCGGCGGCGCAGCCAGATGCACCACTTGGCTAATTTGTCCATTTACTCTTCCCCCCACAAAAACTATATCAATTATACAAATTTCCTTAGTGCTTGAGCAAACTTTTGCCGCAAAAAACCGGACCAATTTCTGGTCCGGTTTAAAAAGTAACAAGAAATGTATTTATTCACCGATTTTAGCTGGTTCAGTTGCCAATGAAGGGTTAACCAGCATTACCAAACCGATGATGAGTGTTAGTAATCCCATGGTAGCTGCCTGCTTTCTATGATGTCTGTGTTTAAAATTATAAGCTATGTTTTCATTCTAAAGGCCAAGGAGAAGAATTGCGAGGCATCTGCCTATCCTTAAGAAATACTTTAGAAAAGTAAGTAGCTTGTAACTTAAAAGAAAACAAACTGCAATTAACCTGTAACAAAGGCAAAAAATATAAAACAGAAACA
>NZ_JBKZCD010000016.1:0-39478 GCF_046938665.1 Lactobacillus delbrueckii subsp. bulgaricus | reverse complement strand
CTTTTGCTTGGATACTTAAGAAATGCCTTGACATTAGCAAATAAATATTATAAAGTTAAACTAACAATTAAATCACGTGTTATATCAAGAGCTAGTGAGTGGTTACACACTTTGACCTAGCAGCAACCTGCCGACCGGTAAGGTGCTCCACTGTAAATGGATATACGTCACTTAACCGTGTTCGTATATCGAACACGGTTTTTTTGTGACAAAGTCCCAGTGACGTTAAACAGGAGAAACAGATGTCAAGTATACTAGATGATCAACTACGATTAATGGCTTTAAAGCAATACGGGTTAATTAAATCAATTAAAACACCCGACATTTCTGAAGAGGATTTAAGATTAATACTGAAAAATACAGAAAATAAAACTATTAAACAATTAGCAGCTGAAAAGCTACTTAAAAAAACCAACCTTTATACAGTGGATTTAGAATTAATACTGAAAAGTACAGAAAATGAAACTATTAAACAATTAGCAACTGAAAAGCTACAATATCTTAATTTGCATCCCAGATTAGGTGTGGCAGGTGCCATAGCGAGAGCAAATAGGTTGGGCAGGTTCCATAGCGAGAGCACAAAGGATTAATGGCCTGAAATACAGATATAAGGTCCTGATGAAAAAGTTGAAATTCGGGATATTTTACATAATGCTAATTAATCTGATGGGACACTCAAAATGGTCTTGGATGAATGCTTACCGGAACCGCTACGGGCTGATCCGCGACGACATTCACACCCAGAAGAAGACCTTGAAGAAGTCAGCCTACTGGTACCGGAAGCTGAGCGATACTAACGAATTAGATGCTGATTAAGAAAGCGCATCGACAAGATTTGCCGAAAAGTTTACAATGAAAGCGGTAAAGAAAAAGTTTTTCAAGGAGAATCAAAAGAGATGGCAGAACCATTATTTTTGGAACCAGTTTTTCATGAAAAAATCTGGGGCGGTACTGGCTTAAAAGACGAATTTGGCTACCAGATTCCCAGCGACCACACCGGTGAAGCTTGGGCAATTTCCGCCCACCCGCATGGCCCGGCAACGATCAAGAACG
Source organism: Lactobacillus delbrueckii subsp. bulgaricus (assembly GCF_046938665.1). GTDB lineage: Bacteria > Bacillota > Bacilli > Lactobacillales > Lactobacillaceae > Lactobacillus > Lactobacillus delbrueckii_C. Next base: position 38,425 of record NZ_JBKZCD010000016.1, on the reverse strand, counting down.
GCCCTTACCAGGGGATGAAGCTGAACGAGCTCTGGGACCAGCACCGGGAACTTTTCGGCAATGCCAAGGGGGACGTCTTCCCGCTTTTGACCAAGATTTTGGATGCCAACCAGGACCTGTCCGTTCAAGTGCACCCTGACAATGAATACGCCAGAATCCATGAAGGGGAACTGGGTAAGACTGAATCCTGGTACGTGATCAAGGCCAAGCCAGGCGCCAAGCTCTACTACGGCCACAATGCCCAGACCAGGGAAGAATTCGCCGAAATGGTGAAAAACGGGGAATGGAAGAAGCTCTTGCGGACCGTCTCAGTGCATGAAGGGGACTTCTTCTACGTGCCACATGGCATGGTGCACGCTGTCGGCAGCGGCATCATGGTTTTGGAAACCCAGCAGTCCAGCGACACCACCTACCGGATGTACGACTTCGACCGGGTAGACAAGAAGACCGGCAAGCTGCGCCAGCTCCACTTGCAGCAGTCAATCGACACGGTGCAAGTGCCGTTTGAGATGCCAAAGCTAAACCATGAAGAATGGGATGTTGGTGACGTTCACGTGACCCAGTTTGTCATGGCGGAATATTTCGGCGTCTTCAAGCTGGATGTTCACGGCAAGGGCGACTTTGAAATCAAGGATGGCAAGTACCGCTTGCTGTCAGTTTTGGACGGGGCTTGCGACTTGACGGTCGACGGGCAGACTTATCCGCTGAAAAAAGGTGATCATCTGATTCTGCCAACGACGATTTCCTGTTATACTTTAGATGGTCAAGCAACAATTATCGCTTCCAAACCAGGCGATGAAGCTTAAAAGACAAAATCGAGAGTTAACAGAAGCATAGGTGAGAATATGACAGATATTTTTGTAGGCAGTATTGAAGCCGGTGGCACCAAGTTTATCTTGGGCGTGCAAAACGTGGAAACTGGGGAAACGGTAGCAACCAAGCGGGTGCCAACCACGACTCCGGCGGAAACCCTGGCCGCCTGCCGGGACTTCTTCAAGGAGAACCCGGTCAAGGCTATCGGGATCGGCTCATTTGGCCCGATCGACATCGACCCGAAGTCAGCAACTTTTGGCTACATTTCCAAGACCCCCAAGGCTGGCTGGTCAAATACAGAATTGAAGGGCTACTTTGAAAAGGAACTGGGCGTGCCAGCCGTTTTGACGACTGACGTCAACGCTTCCTGCTATGGGGAATACATTGCCCGTGGCCGGGATGATGAAAAGACCTACCTTTACATCACCATCGGGACTGGCGTTGGGGCTGGAGCTATCCAGCAAGGCCACTTCATCGGCTACACCAACCACTCAGAAATGGGCCACATGCGCATTCCTAAGCGGGCAGACGACAAGTATGAAGGTGGTTGTCCATTCCACCACGATGCCTGCGGCGAAGGCCTAACGGCTGGTCCGACGATCAAGGGCAGAACCGGGATTCCAGGTGAAGACCTGGATCGCAGCCACCCAGTCTTTGATTTGATTTCCTATTACGTGGCTGAGATGCTCTACAACATCTACCTGACCATCCGGCCAGACGTCATGGTTGTCGGCGGGTCAGTCTTGAACGAAGGCGACATGGCAACGGTCAGAAAGTACTTCGCGGAAATGAACAACGACTACGTTGCCCTGCCGCACCTGGACGAACTGATCGTGCGGCCGATCGTTGCCAACAACGGTTCAGCTACCTTGGGCTGCTTTGAAATGGCCAAGGACCTGCTTAAGTAAAAAGCGGAAAAACAAGATAATAGCACTAAAAAACCAGCTCAAGCGACAGCTTGGGCTGGTTTTGTTATGGATTTTATTCTTGATAATGTTCCGATGTAACGATATACACGAATGAGCTCTTTGCCTGACTGGCCAGCCAGCGCATTCTGATCTTGAATTCCAGGCCGCCGGCTTCATAGCTGGCCGAAATTGCCCGGTCCTTCCCCTGGCAGCGGTCCATCTGCTCTAACAGGAATTTATCCACGGCTGGTGTCTGGGCAATCTTCTCAGCCAGGGACCGATGATTGCTACCTGTTGCCTCCAATACTCGCTTGAGAGCGTGGTTGAAGTAAAGATAGCTTATGTTAGCTCCATCTTTTTCAACGATGGCCATCGGCACGTCGATATTTTCACCCAGGCTGGAATTCTGTTCTGCCAGGCTGTGGGTCGGGTTGGACAAAACGTTGACCCGGTCGATCTGACTGTAGTAATCGCTCAAGCTGATATCTTCCAGCTGGTCGCCAGCTTTGCCCAGGAACTGCCGCAATTCATCTGGCTGCATGGAAGCCGCGAAGAGGTAGCCCTGCTGGTACTGGCAGCCGATCTCTTTGAGGAAGTCTGACTGGCTCCGGTTCTCGATCCCCTCGCATAAAGTCTCGATACCCAGCCGCTTGGACATGTCGACGATTTCTGAAATGATGATCTTGCTCTGGGAGTTTTCGGTAAAGTTTTCCAAAAAGCCCATGTCGATCTTCAGCAGGTCGAAGTCGAAGTCCTTCAGGTTGTTCAAGCTGGAGTAGCCGCTGCCAAAGTCGTCCATCCAAATCTCGTAGCCCAGGTCATGCAGCTGGGCGATAATTTCTTTCAGTTGGTCAGGCGCGCTGGTGGTGACGGACTCCAAAACTTCGATCTTCAGATACTTGCTTGGAATCTGGTACTGGGTCCTGATCTTCTCAATTTCTGAAACAATATCACAGGAGTTGAAGTCAACTGGTGAGATGTTGACGGAAATTACCGGGATCGGCAGGCCCATCCGCTGGCAGCTCTGCTGCAGTTGGCAGACCTGGCGGAAAATCTCCAAATCCAGCAGGTGGATCAAGCGGGCCTCTTCCAGAATTCCGATGAACTGGTCGGGCGGAATTGCCCCCCGTTTAGGGTCATTCCACCGGGCCAAAGCTTCAAAGCTGCGGATCTGCCCGGTCAAGCTGCGGATAACCGGCTGGAAGAAGGGCTTGATATCTCCATCAGCCAGAGCCTGCTTGAAGTTGATCAAGACAAAGTCCCGCCGGTTGTAAACTGCCTGGACTTCCGGCCCATAGACGCAGTAGACCCGCTGGCGGTCAGACCCGATCAGGCGCATGGCCCGCCGGGCCATGTCGACCGTGGCGATAACGTCCTCTTTGCCGTCTTGGGTCTGGTAGATTCCGGCCTTGATCCCGATAGAGTCGATCGAGGCTACTTTTTCAGAAATAGCCTTGGTCTTTTGCTTGGCCTCACTCAGCGGGATGCAGGTCAAAAGGACGAAGTTGTCTTCCGTGTAGCGGACTAAAACGTCATCTTCCTGGTTGAAAAAGTCCCGCAAAAACCGGGAGACGGTCCGAAGCAGGTCGTCCCCGCCCTGGTAGCCAAAGCGGTCATTGTAGCTGTGCATGCCGGAAATGTTGAACAGGATAACCAGGGGATGCTGGTTATTTTTGGCCAGCTTCTTAAGGAAGTTACCCGCGAAATTGTGGAAGTAGTTGGCGTTGGGCAGACCGGTGATTTCGTCGGTAAAGAAGTTAGCCGCCCGGTCCCCGGTTTTCATGGCCTGCTTTTCAGCATACATCTTGCTGTCGGCTTGTTTCAAAAGGTCAGCCAGGGGGATTTTCTCCTTAGGGAGGTGGATGTAGCCGGTCGCTACCTGCGGGGCAGACTGCAGCTGGTCGATCCGGCTGTAGTGGCCGATCCGCTCGCGGGTCAGCTGGACCAGCTTGTCGGCCTGCTTGTCGTCAGTAACCGTGATGACTGCCAAAAATTCGTCACCTCCGTAGCGGCAGACGATCCCGTCATTGCCAGTCTGCAGGACATCGTCCAGGGCCTGGCCGATGGCCCGGATGGCATGGTCGCCTTCCACGTGCCCGTAAACGTCGTTGACCGACTTAAGCCCGTTCATGTCGATCATGAAGAGGTAGTATTGGTCGCTGACGCCCTCTTTCCAGATGTCGTCGATGTATTCCTTGAGGTTTTCCCGGTTTCTCAAGCCCGTCAAGCTGTCGATAGTTGCTTCCTTAATAGAGGAGTTCAGCTGGTAAAGGAAGTTGAAGGTAAAGTAAAAAGTTACCGCATAAGAGTAAAGCGGCAGGGCCGTAGATAGCATGACTTCAATAAAGCCGAAGACCGTCATCAAGGCCGGGTAGAAGGTCAAAACCAGGTAGTAGTGACCTAAGCCGTTCTTCCGGTTGATCAGGGCATTGTAGGCCGTAACCCCGAAGACGAAGGCCGAGTAGCTGATCGGCAAAAAGAGGAAGAGACCTGAGAAAAAGGGGGTAAAGGCGTTGATCTCGTTGGCAGAGAAAATCAGGTTTGGCGCGAAGAGGGCACAAACAAGGTCAAAAATAGAGATCGCGATGGGCAGGCCCAAGGCGATCCTGTTCTGCCTTTTGTCCTCAGCCAGGGGCAGCTCGATCTTGTAAGCCACGAACATCAAGGTAGTATAGCTGAGGATGTTCAGAGTGATCGCCAAACAAAGACTGGTGAAATTGACCAGAATTTCATTGCTAGGCAGGATGTGGTTCATCAACAGGGTCCGGGTTCCGTCCTCAAACAAGTAGGCGGCCTGGATGATCAAACTGACGTTGAACCAGTAGTGTTGGCGGTTGTGGCGCTTGATCTGTAGCGATGATCTTAATAGCAATAAGATCATAATTACACAGAAATACTCCGAGACCGCGTAGGCAAATGCTCTAGTAATTTGCATGGCTTGCTCCCTATAAAATACGATATGTTCCTTAATTAATATAATAACTCATTTGCCTTAACAAAAGGGGCGGCAGGGCCCAAAAATGATTGATTAAAAAATTAGATGTTAGCGCTTTTAATTCACGCGTGATTATGTTATATTTTTAACTTGGAATGGATGGCCTTAATTCTTCATAATATAAGGGCTATCCACAGTTAAGTAGGTTGTTTTGAATATAGGAAAAGGAAAATGGAAGAAGTTGAAGAGGCGCTTAAGCGGCAGCTGGCGGGACGGGTTTGGTCAGCCAGCTTGCGCCGCCAGCTGGAAAGTAAGGATATTTGTTTAAGCGATTTGCTGCTGGACAAGCAAAGACTGAACGTGATTAAGCCAGCTGACGTCCCTTTAATCCGCCAGGCCCTGGGTGAATTGCGAAAGAATTTTCGCGAGGCAGTCAAGCAGGTTCTTCAAACTGAAATAGAAGCTACTTCTGACGCTGACCGGCTGGCCTGGCTGCTCCTGCAGCTTTTTGCCAAGAAAAGGAAGCGGGTCCGGGACTTGACGGCTGACCAGCAGGCTCTCCTGCAGACTGAAGAGGCTAAGAAATACGTCCTTTTTCACGGGCCGCGGGTCTATTTCCGCAACAACGCCTGCTTTTTGACCAATACTTTCCCGGCAGAACTGGTCCACATCAACGACCTTGCCGGGCTTAAAGGACAGCCGGCAGCTTTTTCTGCCTTGTTGCAGGGAGAAGAAGTGGATGGGGAAGAACTCAGGAGCTGGCTTGACCTCTTCGGTCCCTTGTATGAAGAGAAATATTTCGGCAAACACTACGGACCAGGCGTGGAACTTGCGGGGTTTCAGCATGACAGTGGGAAAAAAGATCCCCGGATCTACTATGTCCTGCGCTACCTGCTCAAGGATAAAGAGCCAGAAGCAAGATCGAAAAATCTGGCCGCGCTTCCCTTAAAGACGATCCTAAGGCGGAATTTGGTCTGCCACGAGGCCTTCAAATGATGACGGTCTACAGCCGGGAGTATTACCAGGAAGGATTAGCCGAAGGAAAAATCAAGGCCAAAAAGCTGGACAAGTACCGGCTGGGACCGGATTTTATTCTGGCTTATGACCTGGGGCCAGCTGCTTCTTACCGGACCTTGCTGGTCGACCGGAAGCAGGGGGAGATCGTCTTAAAAGCCACGACCAAGACCCTGCTGGCCCACTTCGTCAACGAGGACCTACCCGGCGGCTACCCCTTGCAGGACAAGCTCTACAAGCTCCTGGGGATCCGGGAGCAGCACGTGATTTCGGCGGGGCATGGGGCAATTTTTTCCCCGGAATCCTTCCACGCCGGCCTGGTGGACCTGGTAGCCCTGCAGCGGATGCGGGGGATGGAAGCCTGCCAGGGAGGGATGCTCATGACCGATTTGGCCGGGGTCAACTGCTATTTTTTTCAGGTGAAGCGCGGCTATGCCAATGCCAGCCGGCAAGTGAAAGAAGCGGTTGAGCACAACGCCCTTTACTGCAGCCTTTTTCATGGCCTGGCTGGGCAGGTGGGCTGCCCGGTTTGCCGGCAGGATGACTGGAACCTGCTCTACGGACCCAGCTACCAGCAGGCGGTTGAGGCCGACCTGGCTGGCCGGGTCCCCTCATTAAGGCAGCTTTTGGCTGAGATCAAGGCAGAGGAGAAGGCAGTCTTAAAGCAGATCCTGTTGGATGAACTCGGCCTGCCTCTTTTGCCAGATGATTTAGACTATGCCTTAAAGCAGGCTGAGAAAAAGCTCTTGTTCAGAATATAACGAAAAGCCCCCGCGGTCGCGGGGGCTTTGCTTTGTTTCTTTATAATAATTCAGGCCAACTGCCGGCGGAGTTTCTCCAGGGCCTGCTTCTTAATCCGGCTGGCCGTCCGGTAGGGAATATTCATTAAGTTGGCCGTTTCCTTGAGGCTGCGGCCAGCCAGGAGGTTCTGGCCCAAAAGCAGCTTTTCACTAGTCGACAGCTTCTTCCAGGCTTCCTTAAGAAGCAGATTGTGCTGGTCGGCCTGGCCGACAAAGGCGGCAGCCAGCAGGGGCTCGTCGTGGTCTCTTTGCCGCTTTTTCTGCCGGAGCAGGTCAAGGATCCGCCAGTAGACCTTGCGGAAGGCCAGCTTGTCAGCTTCTTCTTGCGGCTGGTCAGCCATTTCTTGCAGGCATTGGGCATAGACGATCAGGCCTTCTTGAAAAAGGTCCTCGTAATCGGCACACTTCCGGTAGACATGGGCCGTTTTTAAGGCTCCGGCGACTAATTTCCGCCTTTCCCAGGCTTGGTCCATTGCTTGATTGATTTGCATGTTCATTTTTTCGCACTCCTTAATTTTTTCTTGCTCGGCGCCTTGCAAGTATTAGCTTAAGGGCTTTGCCAAAGGAGTGCTGACCGGGAGCAAGGAGACAGCAAGCCCGTTTTTTCGCGCTTTACACTTTGAAGAAAATGTAAGAACGGCTGTTTAAGGGCAGATTTAGGGAGTCAATCAAGGTAAAAAATAAAAATTTTCCTAGGAGAAAAGCAAGAAAGTCGTCATAGATCATTCATACTTCCCCCGTATCATTTAATCAATAGATCAAGAGATCTTGATCTATTGATTCCATACTTTTTTATTCTTTCCAAGACAAGCAAATTACGCGGCCTCCGGGCCGCATCTATATCTATTTTTTTACGCGAAAAAGCGCTGGACGTCGCGGTCCAGCGCTTTTTTCTTTTATGTTTACTTCGTAGTCTTCTTTACGTTCTTCTTAGTGCTCTTTTTAGTTGACTTCTTTGAAGCCTTCTTAGTGCTCTTTTTAGTTGACTTCTTTGAAGCCTTCTTAGTGCTCTTTTTAGTTGACTTCTTTACGTTCTTCTTAGTGCTCTTTTTAGTTGACTTCTTTGAAGCCTTCTTGGTGCTCTTTTTAGTTGACTTCTTTGAAGCCTTCTTGGTGCTCTTTTTAGTTGACTTCTTTAAAGCCTTCTTGGTGCTCTTCTTAGTTGACTTCTTTGAAGCCTTCTTGGTGCTCTTCTTAGTTGACTTCTTTGAAGCCTTCTTAGTACTCTTCTTTGAAGCCTTCTTGCTAGTGGCTTTCTTAGTGTCGGTAGTCTTCTTAGTGTCAGTGGCGGTCTTCGCACTAGTGTCTGGAGTCAAGCTGCCCAAAACCAGAACGGCTGAAACGGCAGAACCCGCGTGGGCGTTAACTTCGAAGCTGATTTCGCCCTTGCCTTCCTTGTAGGCGCCACCGGCAAAAGTGTAGGTTGCAGTCTTGTCGGCGTTGTTAGTGCGAGTGCCGGCTACGCCGTTCATAGTAACCTTGTCCAAAACAGCCGCGCCATCTGCGGAAACAGTCAGCTTTACAGCGCTAACCTTACCGCCGGTAACAGTTACGCTAACGTTTTTGCCTAGGTATAAGCCAGCCATTGAAGTCTTAGTGGTGTCGCTGGCGTTCAGGTATTGAGCGCTGGCTGTGTAGGCGCCGTCCGTAGCATCAAAAACGATGTCGGCGCTGTTAGTCATCTGGCCCATTGGAGTGGCAACCACGAAGCTTACCGTGCCTTGACCAGCCTTGTAGGCCTTGGCAAAAGCAAAAGTTACTGAGCCGTCAGAGTTAGTCGTGCTTATGCCAGCCACGCCGTTGATGGTCATGGACTTGATCATGGCTGCTGATTCCTTAGAAACAGTGAGGGATAAGGTATCGCCGGAAACAGTGGCTGAGCTTGGCAAAAAGCGGCTGGCTGATGAGGCGTCAGTAGTGCCAGTCTTGTACAGCTTAAAGCCAACAGTGGCTGACTTAACGGTTTGAGTTTGGGTCGTTGCCGCAAAGGCTGATGCAGCTGGTGCTAGCGGCGCGGCCAGGCCCAAAGCAAGTGATAATGAGGCAAGAATAGTTGCAGTTTTCTTCATTTTTTTCTCTCTTCAATCAAAATTTGAATATTCCTGTATTCGCTATCATTATCTGATAAGCTGTGAAATATGTCAATAAAGAATTTAAAAAACATCTAGTTGATATGCTTTAATCAATGAAGACTATTGAATTACGATGGCTAAGTCCTTATAATTGTAGTGTTGATAAGCGGTTACATGATGGACGGAGAGCAATGAAGAAAAAATGGTGCGTGGTCATCCTGAGCTTTTTAGCAGGGATGCTCCTTTTGCAAACACAAACAGTTAAGGCTGACGACTATACCGTCGACATGACCCTGCTCAAGACGGGCACGGCGGACAAGTCGGCAGCCAGCAGCTTTATCAAGCAGGCTACAATCACGGTCAATGATGACCAGGTGACCCAGGTGGCGGTGCACGTTAATTCTGACAGCCAGGCAGCCAAGGCTTTTTTGGCCATGGCGCAGGCTACGACTAGCCAGGTCGTCAAGAGCGTCAGCTTGCAGGGGGTCAAGGGGCAGAAGGCCAACGCGTCTGAGGATGGCAATAGTTTTGACCTCCTTTTTGACAAAAAGACCTATCTGTTAAAAGCCAATTTGGGCGTCTTGACGGTCGATTTGGCGATGAATGGGTCGGTTTTCAGTGAAAAAGCCGACTACTACTTCGCACCTTGGCAGGAGGGCGTGAAGAAAACGGGGACCAGCCGGACCGAAAACAATCAGTCAGCTTCAAGTTCTTCAGCGGCTAAAAAGCCGCAGTCAGCTAGTCAATCTAGTCAAAAAACTGCTGCTAAAAAGCAAGTGGCTAAACCAGCTAAAAAGCAAAAGGCGCCCACGCCTAACTCCTTGTCCTATCGGGTGTATAAGAGCGACCGTTCCGGCCTCTCCATCGCTGATGGCTACTACACCCACCAAGCGGCCGTTGCGAAAAAGGGCAGCCGCTATCTAGTGACCATGACCGTCAAGGTTAAGTCCGAGCTCGCAACTTTTACCCCCGTCAACATGAACGGGCAGGCCGTGGTGAATCAGCGTCACTACCAGCAAGGCGGCTACGATTACTGGCAGTACGGCTTTTACATGGATAATTTGGCTAAAAAGCAGCTGTCAGGGCAGATCAAGATGAGCGTGCCGATCGCCAACATCAGCAACCAGCTCTTTAACGTGATCTTCAGTTTTTCTGCTGGCCAAGTGGCAAGCAGTAGTTCTGCCCCTGCTGCTTCAGTACCAGCTGCAGCCACTAGCGAAAGTTCTGCTGAAACCGCGGATGCTAGCCAAGCGAAAACTAGTGATCCAGTAACTAGCGACGCAGAGCTAACAAGTTCATCATCGTTCGCATCATCCAGCCCCGCTGAAGTCAGACAAATGTCCAAGACGGCCCAGGCGCTAAAAGAGGCTAAGGCTGGCGTTCGCCAGGTTAAGGCGACTCCGGCCGGCACTTTGGTTCAGCAAGAATTAGCGGAATATCCTTACTTGCCCCTGATTAGCCTGTTGCTTTTGGCCAACCTTGGAGGGTCAGGAATTCTCGTTTTTTACCTCTACAAGAGAAAGATTAAAAAACATGACTAACAAAAAATGGCAAATCGTCTGGCTGCTTCCCTTGATCTGGTTGAGCCTTTTTTCAGGAGAAAAAGTGGGCGCCCAAGCAGTCAGCTACCAGACTTATAAATACGGCACTAGCGAAAACTCGATGGCCTCGGGCTACTATGCCCGGCCGGCGGAGGTGACCGTGCAAAACGGCCAGTACCTGGTCACCATGACGATCAAGACCAAGAAGGCCCTGACCGCTTGGCCAGTCACCGTCTTGTCGGTGGCAGGGCAGTCGCCGTCCAACGTGAAAAAGACCAAGGACAGCAATTTTTACTACTACGCCTATAGTTTCTACAGCCAGGATTTGTCCAAGGCTGTGTCCTCCAAGATCAAGATTGACGTGCCCGGCACTTACCAGGCCACCCACCAAATTAGTTTCAAGTTTGATCAAGCTTCCTTGCCGAGTTTGAAAAAGGCTTCTGCGTCTCAAAAAAATGCTAGTCAAAACTCGACCAGCAAAGAAAAGACCAGTCAGGCTAGTCAAACTAACAATTCTAGTTCTGACGCTGCCGTAGCCAAGCAGGTGCTAGATCTGGAAAAAGAGGTCAAGGCCAAGGAAAAGAAGCTGGACAAAAAAGAAGATACCTTAGCCGCCCGGGCCCAGTCCCTGAACCAGCGCAGTCAAGCCGTAAATGCGGCTAGTCAGCGCAACTTCTTTTTCCTCCTTTTTGGCGGCATCCTGGTCTTAAGCCTGTTTGTTTTGGACATCTTGGGCTTGATTTATTTAATGCGGAAAAGTAAGCAGCAGAAAGAAAAGTAATCATGAAAAAAAGTCAAAAAATCATTCTCGCCTTTTTAGGCTTAATCCTGGTTGTAGCCGCCAGCGGCCTGGTTGCCAAAAAATATGTCGACCAAAAGGCGGCCAAGCAGGAGCGAGTCGTCGTGACCAGCAATGCCCTGGCTGAAATTTTTGCCAAGCTGGACATCAACTTGGTCGGCGTGCCGAAAACCAAGGCGGCCTTGCCTAAGCGCTACCAAAACGTAGCCAAGGTGGGCAGTCCCATGGCGCCGAGTCTAGAAAAAATCGCTGAGCTGAACCCTAGTCAGGTTTATGCCGTATCTACTTTGAAGAGTAAGTATAGTGCCGCCTTTAAAAAGCAGGCCATTCCGGTGACTTTTTTGAAATTGGACTCAGTTGGCCAGTTAGAAGCCAGTGTTAAGAGACTGGGAAATAAGTACCAGAAGCAAAAAGAGGCCAATCGCTTCGTTCAGGAAATTGAGTCGGCCAAGTCTCATGCCAAAAAGCGGCAGACTAAAAAGAAGCCAAAAGTCCTGATCTTGATGGGGGTGCCGGGCTCTGGCTACATGATCATGACCGACAAGTCCTATATCGGCAGCTTGGTGACCTTGGCGGGCGGAGAGAACATCTATAAGTCCTCTAAGGCCTACCTGACCCCAAGCAGCGACTCCCTGGCCCAGCAGAATCCGGATGTGATTTTGCGACTAGAGCACGCCTTGCCAAGCGTGACCCTGCCGCAATTCAAGATGGAATTTAAGCAGAATGCCTTCTGGTCCAAGATGGACGCTGTTAAGAATAAGCGGGTTTATGATCTGCAGCAGCCAGTCTTTAATGCCTCGGCGAATGTCAACGCGGCCAAGGCTTTACGCCAGGTCAGCCAGTGGTTATTTCCCGGGAAATAATGATGAAAAATAAAGATTTTTGGCCTTATTTAGCCTTATTAGTCACGATTTTCCTAACCAGTCTGGCAGCCCTCTTTTTGAACTTAGGGACTAGCGCCTCTTTGGTTGTCGTCAACCTCCGTCTGCCTCGGCTCTTGGCGGCCCTCATTGGCGGTGCGGCTGTTGGGGTTAGCGGCCTGCTTTTACAGGCGGCTCTCCGCAATGTGGTGGCTGACCCGGGCATCATTGGGGTGTCAGCTTCGGCCAACTTTTTTGCCCTGGCCTTTGGGATATTATTTCCCAGCTTCTATTTGGGCAAGATCATTGCTGCCTTTGTCGGTGGCGGTTTAACCATTGTTTTGTTATTTTATTTTTCGCAAAAGATCTCTCCTGACCGGCTGATTTTGGTGGGCCTGGGCTTGAACGCGGCCTTTAGCGCCTTGGAAGAAGTGACGGGGCAAAATGGGATGAGCCTGGCCACCAGCAACTGGACCAGCAGTCTAACATTAGTCTTCTTGGCAGTACCGCTTTTGGCAGCGGCAACCATTTTGGCGCCAAGTTTGACCTACTTGAAATTCAGCGACAGTAAATTGCAATCCTGGGGGCTGGAGGCGGGGAAGCTCCGCTTAGGCCTTTTAGCCATTGCGGCCTTTTTGGCGGCAGCGGCGACAGCTAGTCTGGGCCCGGTGTCCTTTTTAGGCATCTTAGCTCCGCAACTAGCCCGCTTGCTGGATTCCAAGGGGAAAAATCAACTGCCCCTGACTCTGCTGGCCGGCAGTGCCATTTTAGCCGCAGCCGATACAATCGGTCGCCTGGCCTTGGGCGACCTGTCTGCGACTTTACTACTGGCCATTGTGGGTGGCCCAGTCTTAATCTACCTGCTGATCAGGGAGGGAAAAGCATGATTGCAGCTGATAAGGTTACTTTTTCATACAAAAAACGCCCCGTCTTAAACGAGGCGTCCTTTGAAATTCCGGAAGGGCAGATTACGGCCATTGTCGGCGAAAATGGTTCGGGCAAGTCGACCTTGTTGAAACTGCTAGCCCGGCAGCTAAAACCGCAGAGTGGTCAGCTTCTTCTAGATGGCAAGAACTATCAGGCTTTTTCACCTAAAGATTTTGCCCAAAAAGTGGCCTTGATGGAGCAGGAAAGTCAGCTCTATGGGGACCTAACCGTGGAAGAGGCTGTGGCGGCAGGCCGTTTGCCTTATTATTCGATTTTTAACAACCAGTTGGACCAGACGGTAGAACAAGTGCTGGATAAGCTTGGCTTAACCGACCTGCGGGAGCGGCCGATGTCGGCCCTGTCCGGCGGGCAGAAGCAGCGGGTCTGGCTGGCCTGTGCCCTAGCTCAAGAGCCGCAAGTACTGCTATTAGATGAACCAACCAACAACATGGACTTACGTTTTCAGGAAGAATTTTTTACTTTAGTAAAAAAACTTAACCAGGAGCAGGGCCTGACCATCTGCCTGGTGATCCATGATCTGCGTTTGGCCCAAAGGCTGGCCGACCAGGTCCTGCTGGTGAGAGGCGGCCAGGTTCGGACAGGAGAACTTACGCCAGAAACTATTGAAGCTGTGTTTGGGGTTCGATTCCCCAAAATTTCGTAAAAAAGGGTGTGACTACGTCGTTAGGGGGCACGCCATCGAAGGCAAAAAGAAAAGCGCTGGATTGAATCCAGCGCTTTTACTATTAGATGTGCAGCTTTAAGTAGTACTTAACAATGGCTGCGGCCAAAACTGCACCAACAAATGGGGCAGTACCAGGAACAAGCAGACCGTATTGCCAGTCGTTGTTAGCCTTGTTCTTGATTGGCAAGATTTGGTAGGCCAAACGAGGACCAAGGTCCCGGGCTTGGTTCATGGCGAAACCAGTAGTACCGCCAAGGCCCATACCGATTGCCCATACCAAGAGACCCACAAGGAGTGGAGTGAAGCCGAACTTTTCGTAGTTGGCAACGATAGCCAAGATACCAGTCAAGAAGATGGTAGTGGCGATCATTTCGACCATCCAGTTCCGTGGCAGGTTACGCAGGTTAGGGTTGGTGGAGAAGATGTTCCGGGTAGCCACGCCATCGATGGTGTCTTCGGAAGCCTTGAAGTGGTCAGCATACATGAAGTAGGCCAGAAGAGCACCGGCAAAGGCACCGGCGAATTCAGCCAGAGTGTAAGGGATGAAGCTGGACCATGGGATGATCCCCAGGATAGCCTGGCAGAGAGCCATGGCTGGGTTCATGCAGACGCCGCCGAAGATGAAGAGGCAGGCGGTAATCCCGAATGACCAGGTCGTAATGGCGAAAATGTGGCCTGAGCCGTGGTACTTGGTCTTGTTCAAAACGTCATCGCAGTGCACGCCAACACCGAAAAGAATCATGAGCCCGGTAGACAGGAACTCATTTAACAAGTTGTGCATCAAAATCCTATTCTCCTTGCAGTAGATAATTTTTAAGGTACATAACAGCTAATAATTATATACCTATAGCCGGCAAAAAGATATAGGGAATCGTGATTTTTTGAGCATGAATGCGCTTTTATCGCCAGATTTAACAAACTTTCTAGGGAAAAGTAAGTGAATCGTTCACAAATCTAGCAAGGTGACCGGCAATTCCTGTTTATGGCCGCTGGGGAAACGGCCCCGGCGCAGGCGCTGGTCGAGCAACTGGCAGGTCAGGGCCGCCAGGTCCTTAATCGGCTGCTTCACGGTCAGCAGATCCGGGAAAAAATTGCGGACAAAATTGGAGCCGTCAAAACCTGTCACCAAAGGCTGGTAGCTCAGCTGGCGGACCCGCTGCTTGACCAGCAAGGCGGTGATATCATCGCTGCAGCAGATTGCGTCGTATTTTTGTCCGGTCAGCAACTTGGCCAGCTGGACCTGCTTAAAGAGGTTGCCCGCGGTAAAGTCCAGGTAGGCCGTGGAAAACTTGGTCTGCCGCTTTTGGAAGCAATCCATCATGCCCCGCAGGCGCTCATTAATGGGGGAGAGGTCTTGCTGGCTGCCGCAGAGGATCAGAATTTCCTTGGCTCCCCGCTTAAGGACGGTTTGGGCAATCAAGTGTCCGCCGCCATAATTGTCACAGCTGACCAGGGGTATTTCCCGGGAAATAGGCCGGTCAAAGGAGACAGTAGGCAGCTGCCTGGTCAAGGACAGGGGCGTTTCCGGCAGGCTGGTGATCAGGCCGCTAAAGTTATTGCTTTTTAAACTGGCCAGGAAGTTGTCATCTTGACCAACATGCAGCTGGCAGTCATAGCCCAGTTGCGCCAGATTCCCCTGGACGGCTTCGTAAAATTCAGCGTAGAGCGGGTTGGTAACTGTGGGCAGGAGGACCAGGACGGTCTTGGAGCCGGCTTTATTTGGCTTGTAGTGCAGGGCCTTGGCCGCCTGGGCAATTTTAAGCTGGTTTTGGGGACTGACGGTTTGCTGGTTGAAGTAGCGGGAAACGGTGGGCACGGAAACTCCCGCCAGCTTGGCAATTTCGGTAAAGGTGACTTTCATGCGTCCTCTTTTCTAATAAAACTGCAAGAAATAATTGCTTTGACACCAGATATTATAAGGCTTTCGCCAGACTTTTTCTGCAAAAAAACAGGGGGAAATTCCAAGTCCGGCCAGGACTTTGTAAACTGGAGACAGCAAGAAAATAAAGCGCTTTAACAAAAAACAAGCGAGGTTTAAAAATGAAATTGCAAAACAAAGCTATGTTGATTACTTACCCGGACAGTCTTGGCCATAACTTGAAGGACCTGTCCCAGGTGATGGACCGCTACTTCTCCAAGGCGATCGGCGGGATTCACCTCCTGCCTTTCTTCCCGTCTCATGGAGACCGGGGCTTCTCACCGATGACTTATGAAAAGGTCGCTCCGGAATTCGGCACTTGGTCTGATGTAGAAAAGCTGGGTGAGCAATACTATTTGATGTTTGATTTCATGATCAACCACATCTCAGCTCACTCTGACTATTACTTGGACTTGCAAAAGAACAAGGAAAAGAGTCCTTGGCGGGACCTTTTCTTAAGCTGGGATAAGTTCTGGCCAGCCGGCCGGCCGACTCAGGCAGATGTTGACTTGATCTACAAACGCAAGGACAAGGCGCCTTGGGAAGAGCTGGAATTCGCGGACGGCAGCCGCGAGAAAATGTGGAATACTTTTGGCCCCGACCAGATTGACCTGGACGTGCGGACCGAAGTTACCAAGCGTTTTGTCAAGGAAACCCTCCAGCAGCTGGTCAAGCACCAGGCCAGCTTGATCCGGCTGGATGCTTTTGCCTACGCGGTCAAGAAACTGGATACGAGCGACTTCTTCGTTGAACCTGAAATCTGGGACCTGCTGGATGAAGTCCGCCAGGACCTGGCAGGAACGGACGCGCAGATTTTACCGGAAATCCATGAACACTATAGCTTGCCGCGCAAGGTCAGCGAGCATGGCTACTTTATCTATGACTTTGCCTTGCCGATGGTTCTGCTCTATTCCCTGTATACTGGCAAGAGTCAAAGACTGGCCGCCTGGCTGAAGCAGTGCCCGATGAAGCAGTTTACGACCCTGGACACCCATGACGGCTTGGGCGTGGTCGATGCCAAAGACATTTTGACTGATGAGGAAATCGACTACACGACCCAGGAATTGTACAAGGTTGGGGCCAATGTCAAGCGGAAATACTCTTCAGCTGAGTACAACAATTTGGACATTTACCAAATCAATACGACCTATTACTCAGCCCTGGGCAATGATGACCAAAAGTACTTCCTGGCCCGGTTGCTGCAAGTTTTTGCCCCGGGGATTCCGCAGATCTACTATGTTGGCCTGCTGGCCGGGGAAAACGACCTGGACCTGCTGGAACGGACCAAGGAAGGCCGGAACATCAACCGCCACTACTACAGCCTGGAAGAAATTGACCAGGAAGTTAAGCGACCAGTCGTTGCCAAGCTTTTGAAATTGCTGGAATTTAGAAATTCTGAAGCGGCCTTTGACCTGGATGGCCGGCTGGAAGTTGCTGCTCCAAGCGAGCATGAGCTTGTCTTAAAGCGGGTCAACCAGGCGGGGGACCGGGAAGCGGTTCTCCGGGTGGACCTGGCTGCCTTGACTTACCAGATCAGCGTCAACGGTAAGGAAATTTCCCTGTAATGGCAACTGGAAAATTCACTGAAGAGCAACGTTAGTATCATAGTTTGTTCAAATTTACTGTGTAGTATAAGAAGCATAGACGAGCTGAAAGAACTTGTCTATAACTCATATTTCTTATATTTTTCTTTCCCTGATATACACAACATACATATACACTACCTAAGAAGCAGCTAGCCAGTAACAGCTGCTTTTTTGGTATCCAGAGATATTTTTTATCGTACAAAATGGTCGTTATAGCTTTTTTATAGTATATATGCGTAAAGCTTTTGAAAAACGACATTAAAAGATATTAAAAAGGCTTGCACATGAAAATAGAAATGTTTATCCTTAGAGTTAGTGGTGATTGTATTAGTTGGATCTTAGGCTGAACTTGTAAACAAAGAGCCTTTTTTGGAGACGAAAGGGAAAGAAAGAGAAATGCAAGAAGAAAATAAAAAGTGCAAGCTTGAATACCAAGCTTATTTGCCCTACGCCGCCCTGCTTATGCTAGCGGCGTATTTCTGTTACCGGCAGATGCGGACGGGAAATATCATCATCGGGTCAGACACGATTTTCCACTACAACCGCTTCTATGAAACAGCCCAGCAGATCAAGCACGGCAACTTCAACTGGTTTATGACCATGTACGGCTTCAGTCATTCAGGCCGGGTGATCAATGCCCTGTACGGGCCGCTTTTTGCCTATGCTAATGGCCTGCTTATCTTAATCGTCAAGACCTGGTACCGGTACCAGCTGGTCAGCTCCTTCATCGTTTACGCGGTTGGGGGGATTGGCATGTACCGGGCCCTGCGCCGCTTTGCCAGCCGGCGGTCAGTCGCTACGCTTTTGGCTGCGTTTTACATGACGATCGGCTGGCTGCCCCGCTGGCAGGAAGGGACCAACTTCTCCGGCATTGGGGCGGCCATGATGCCTTATGGCATTTTGGTGGCCGCGGACCTGATTCTGGACAGGGAAAAGCCAATTCACTGGGTTAAGCTGGGCCTTTTGATGGCTATCGCCCTGGAAGTACACCTGCTGACGGCTGTGATGTACGTGGCCCTCTTGCTTCCAGCTTGGCTTTACGCCATGGTCCAAAACAAGTGGTCCCGCCAGCTTTGGCTGGAGACCTTTAAGGCGGTCGGCCTGGCCGTTTTGCTGTCTTTAAACACTCTGGCCCCGCTTCTCTGGATATCCAAGACCAACAAGCTGGCCGCGCCGTCAACAATGGACATGATGGCGCAAACTCTGCACCTTAGGCACTTTGATATCAGACAGGATCCTTTTAATATCGTTAATTACAGCATGCGGGGCAGCCTGCCTTACTGGCTGGGCTATATCTTTATCGGCCAGCTGGTCTATGCCCTTTGGCAGCACAAAGAAAACGAACTCAACGGCTGGATCAGCCTTTATGGGGGCTTCTGGCTCCTGGTCTCCTCCCGGCTGCTGCCATGGGACAGTATTTCCAACCGGCTTTCGGTCCTGGCCCGCTTCCTCCAGTTCCCGTCCCGCTTTGTCTGCCTGGCTTACCCCTTGATCTTGCTGGGGATGGGGATGTCGGCGGAAATCATGCTGAAGAAGTCCAAGCATTGGTCCTGGCTGGTTTATGGCCTGACAGCTCTCTCCCTAATCATCACTAGCAACAGCCTGGTCTACTACATGAACGTTGACGCCTGGAATGGCTATTTAGACAATGTCGCGCGCAATGCCATCACCAATTTTGGCCATGAAGTTACTGATCCGGACAAGCCCAAGATCAAATGGACCAAGTCGGGCCTGATTGCCTTAACTCCGGCCCGGAAAAATGCTATTCGGCAGGCTAACGCGGCCACGCACTCTAAAGACCTGCATAAATTTTTGACCTTGACCAAAAAGCCAATCGCCGACTACCTGCCGGTTTATAAGTTTGACCCTAAGCCGGTCATTACCGGCTGGTCAGATGCCTACAAGAACATGGAATACTGGCAGGTGCAAACTGACAAAGCGGCTAGTTCCTACAATAAAACTGTTTTGAACAAGAAGGTCAGAAAGCCGCTCACGATCAAGGCGGTTAAGGGTGGAAGAATCAAGCTGACCTGGAAGAGCAAGGGCAAAGAGAAGCGGCTGCCAGTCGTGACTTATGCTCAGTCCAAATTGACGGTCAACGGCAAGGTCTTGCCGAAGTATGAAAAGAGCCGGATTGGCGCTCCCCTGGTGGCCAGCCAAAAGGGCAAGAACGTGGTCTACCTGGAATTCGTGACTCCTTTCTGGATGAAGCTGCTTTTGGCAATTTCCCTGCTGTCCTGGCCGGGCTTTATCTGCGCTGGATTAGGGTTTAAACTTAAGGGTAAGCAAGCAGAAAGGGAAGAAAAGAAGTAAAAACATGAAAAAGATTTCAATTATCGTGCCTTGCTACAATGAAGAAGCGGCCTTGCCCCTTTTTTATCCAGTAGCACATGAGGTGCTGGAAAAACTGCCCGACGACTACGAGCTGATTTTTGTCAACGACGGGTCCAAGGACAAGACTTTGGAAATCCTGCGCGACTTTGCCGCTAAGGATCCCCACGTCTTTTATATTTCATTTTCAAGAAACTTCGGCAAGGAAGCCGCCATGTACGCGGGCTTTGTCAACGCTAGCGGGGACTATGTGGCCGTGATGGACGCTGACTTGCAGGACCCGCCGGCACTTTTGCCGGAAATGATCAAGATCCTGGACTCCGGTGAATATGACAGCGTGGCCACCCGGCGGGAGGACCGGAAGGGTGAGCCGCCGGTCAGAAGCTGGTTTGCCCGCAAGTTCTACCAGATCATCAACAAGATCTCTGATGCTGACGTGGTCGACGGGGCCCGGGACTTCCGCTTGATGAAGCGGGACATGGTCGACGCGATCGTGGAGATGAGCGAATACAACCGCTTCTCCAAGGGGATTTTTGGCTGGGTTGGCTTCAAGACCTACTGGCTCCCTTATGAGAACGTGGAAAGAGTAGCCGGGGAAAGCAAGTGGAACTTCTGGAAGCTGTTCAAGTACGCCATTGACGGGATCATCAACTTCTCCCTGGTGCCCTTAAACCTGTCTTCCTGGATGGGTTTCCTCATGACCGGGGTGTCCTTTATCATGCTGATCGTGATCGTTCTGCGCAAGTTGATCAAGGGGGACCCGGTAGCCGGCTGGGCTTCCTTGATCTGCGTGGTGATCTTCATCGGGGGCCTGGTCATGCTCAGCTTGGGCGTGATGGGGCAATACCTGGCCAAGATCTACATGGAAAGCAAGCGCCGGCCCCACTATATTTCCAGCGAATCAAATATTAAAGACGTTAAAAAGATCGACTAAGGCCGGTCTTTTTATTTTTGTCTACTCTTTGTTGCAACTATAATCTCATAGCAATTATTCTCCGGCATAAAAAACGTTTCAGTATCATTGTTATAACTTTTGTGTCATAATTAGGAGCACTGAAATGAAGGAGCAATTAATGAGCAGGAAGTACAAATTACGCTGGCAGGACCGTGGCATCTTGATTGCGTTTTTTATTTTATTAGCTACGATCATTGCCTATGTGGCGGATAGCAGCGAGCTGGATTACAAAAGAGCCGAGAAAGGCCGGGCCCTGCAGGCGGCCAAACTGGTGGCCAGGTCTTTTAGACCCAGCCTGGCCCAGGCGGACAGCGTCAGCCGGGAGCTGGCCCAGACAACGGTCAATGACCAGGGGCGGGTGACCAATTTTGCCAAAAGAAGCCAGGAGCTATTGGAGATCGATTATGTCCAGGGAAGCTATCTGGTTTCAAAGGCGGGCAATTGGCAGTCCAATTCCGGTGTCAGCCCCGAGCTCAAGCAGGCCTACCAGCAGTTTAGGCAGGGCCAGTGCGGCAAGTATGCCGTGACTAAGAAGAGGACCGTCATGCAAGGACCAGTTACCCTTAAAGGCGGGGAAGCCGGGCTGATTTTTTACCGGCCGGTCTTTGTCAAGGGCCAGCTCTGGGGCTTTGCCGTTGTAGTTGCTAAGGCCAGGCAGCTCTTAAAAGAAAGTCTGGCTAACCTGGACCAAGGGGAGTACAATTACCGGATCTTGAAGAGTCCGGTTGAAAGCAAGAAGTACAGCCTGCTGACCAGGTCAAAGGCGGGCGTTGTCAATCCAGTGGCCTTCAGTTTTAAGCCAGCGACTTCTAGCGGGGGCTGGAAGATCTATGTTTCACCGAAAACCGGCTGGACTTATGAGGCTAAAGCCCGGAGAATGACTGCCTATACCGCTTTGCTGGCCTTGCTGATTTTTTGCCTGATCACTATCTTGGTTCTGCGTCTGGGCCATATGCGCTTTTTGAAAAAAGAGGCCACGGTTGACGCTTTGACCCAGATTAACAACCGCCTGGGCTTCGATGAAGAGCTGAAGCGGCGCTTGAAGGGGCAGGAAGATGGCAAGTTCACCCTGGTCATGATCGATGTCGATGACTTCAAGCTTTTTAACGACTTATACGGTCACCAGGTAGGCGACAAGGTCTTGAAGCAGGTGGCCCGGGGGCTTAAGGAGGCCGTGACAGGCTGCGGCTTAGTTGGCCGGACTGGCGGGGACGAGTTTACCATCGCCCTGCTGGGGATGGACGCGGATGACTGCCAGACGGTGATCCAGCGGATTTTGACCGCAGACCATGAAATCGACTACTTTGGCCAGAAGATCAAGTACAGCCTGTCGATCGGCTACGCGGACAGCCCCCGGCAGGGGAAGAAACTGGCCAGCTTGATCAGCCGGGCGGATGAGGCCTTGTACGAGGTTAAGTTAAGCGGTAAGAGCGGGGCCCAGTACTATTCCGGGGAAACTAGCAAGCCTCTCCGCTCCCAGCTGGGCTTTACCCTGCACGATATCGCGGCTAACATACCGGCGGCTTTGCTGATCTACAAGCCGGAAAACGGCCGGATCCTCTTTGTCAACCAGGGGACTTTGCGCCTTTTGGGCTATGACAACTTGTGGGACTTTTTTGGCCGGGTCAATACTAAAGCCGTCCATATCGTGGCCCCGCGGGACATGGACCGGGTTGAAGTCTGGTTGAAGAAGTTTACGGCTGAGGCAGAAACCGGCGACGTCCACAAATTGACCTACCACGTCATCAGCCAGAGCGGGCAGGAAATCGCCGTCAAGGCCAACTTCAGCATGGTTGACAATCCCCACTATGGGAAGCTGGTCTACCAGACCATGACGACGGCTTAAACATAAAAAGGACATCCCGGCGGATGTCCTTTTTTGCGTGCTCTTTTATTTTTCTTCTTGGCCGGTAAACTGGGCAAAGTACTTGTCCAGGTAGACCTTGTAGCTGACGGTCATGATGACGTTGCGGAGCATGGTCTTGTATTCGCCGTGCTCGTGGCCGACGTCGGCCAGCTCGCCTTTAAAGCCGAAGACATAGGCCAGGATGTTTTCCAGTTCATCAACCATGTAGTTGTAGGCCGTCTCGGTGTCGTAGCTGGACCGTTGCAGCTTTAAGGCCTCGCGCAAGTCAGCCAGGGAGAGGACATTTTTGGATACGGCGATAAAGACCAGCTCAGCGATCTGCTGGCGGCTGTAGAGTTTCTTTTTAGGTGAGGCGATCAGGTCGTGCTTGACGTAGTTGCTGACCATGGAACTGGTCAGGTGGACGTTTTCCAAGGGGGCCAGGGCCTCATTGATGTAAGTCGCGGTCTGCTCCAGGTACAGGCCCATCTGGGGCAGTTCCTGGTAGCGGGGCAGGTGCAGGCCGGCCAGGGAACGGGCAATTTTTTCCATAAAAACCTCCTGTCAGCTGATACAAAAAATAAAGACAAAACAAAATTCGATCATCCACATTATAGCAAAGCAGCTTAGCGGTTTTCAAAAAACTTGACACAAGGACTTTCCTGCTATAGACTTAAGCAAAAGTTTTTAAGAAACCGATGACGAGGATTATGAAATATGACAATTAAGATAGTAACTGATTCCGGAGCTAACATGACAGCGGGCAACTTGGACGACTGCCAGTTGGAAGTAGCGGCCTTGAGCCTGATTCAAGGGGATAAGACCTGGCTGGATGACGCCAGCTTTGACCAGGCGGAATTCAACAAAAGAGCCAAGGACGGGATCGCGGCGTCTTCAGCCTGCCCCAGTATTTCAGCCTGGCTGGACGCTTACGCCGGGGGCAGCGAGATCTATGTCGTGACCATCTCATCGGTCTTGTCAGGCAGCTACAATTCAGCCGTGCAGGCGGCGAAGATTTACCAGGAAGAACATCCGGATGCCTTGATTCACGTTTTTGACAGTAAAAGCGCGGGTCCGGCCCAGCTTTTAGCAGCGGAAAAAATCGCGGAACTAAAAGAAAAAGGGATGCAGTTCCCGGACCTGGTGGAGAAAGTGACTGACTACCTGGAAAACCATGTCCGCCTCTTTTTTGCCTTAAAATCGATGACCAACTTAGCTAACAACGGCCGGGTCAGTCCGGCGGTGGCCAAGATCGCCGGACTGTTGAAAATCTGGGTCTACGGCTGGGCAGAGGAAGGTGAAATCAAGCCCCTGGGCAAGGCCAGAGGGGAGAAGAAGACCCTGGCAGCCCTGCTGAGAACTTTGGAAGAGAAGGGCTACAAGGGCGGCCGGGTCAAGATCGACCACGCTGACAACTTCGGCAGCGCGGCTGAGCTCCACGACCAGATCAGAAAAAAGCATCCAGAGGCCAGGGTTGACCTGGGCACTTGCCACGCCCTATGCAGCTTCTACGCTGAAGCGGGCGGGCTGATGATTGGAGTAGAAATTTAGTAAGTAAAAAATCAGCACCGGTCCCGGTGCTGATTTTTTACTTCTCGTCTTCTCGTCTTCTCGTCTTCTCGTCTTCTCGTCTTCTCGTCTTCTCGTCTTCTCGTCTTCTCGTCTTCTCGTCTTGTCTAAGTAATGACCGAAATTGTTGATCGAGCAGACATACATGTCCTGGTCCTGGTAGCTGGCCAGGTGGCGGACCTCAATTGAGCTGCGTTCGTCCAGCATGCCGTTGACGACAGCCTTGGCCTTCTTGCTTCTGTGCATCAGACTGAGCAGGAGCTTCTTATAAAAAGTCGAATTATTGACGATTTCCTGCCATTCCTCCTGGTCCAGCTGGCGGCGGGTCAATTCGTCCTTGTAGGCAAAATTGGTGAAGTAGTAGACCAGCTGGTCGCCAGGCCGCCGCTCGATCAAGGCCAGAGGCATTTCCAGGTGTTTTATTCCCTGGGAAATATGACTGACCATGGGGTTGACTAAAATGTTGGTTTCACCGATCGTGTCGTAGTAGTCGTTCATCTCTTGCGGCTCGTAGTGGTCCAGGCCGTTCTTTTCGATCAAGGCCAGCATCTCTTCTTGTGGCAGGGGCTTGGAGAAGTAGAAACCCTGCAGGCGGTCGCAGCCGATGGCTCTGAGGAAGTCGGCCTGCTCCTTGGTCTCGACTCCTTCGCAGAGGGTGTGGATGCCCAGGTGCTTGGCCATGTCGACGATTTCCCGCAAAATAATATGGCTGCGGGAATTAGTCTTGAAGTTTTTCAAAAAAATCATGTCGATCTTCAAGAGGTCAAAGTCGAAGTCCTTCAAGTTGTTCAGACTGGAGTAGCCGCTGCCGAAGTCGTCCATCCAGATCTGGTAGCCGGCCGCGTGGAACTTGTCCATGGCTGCTCGCAGCTGGTCCGGCACCGTGGTCAAGGTTGATTCCAGGATCTCGATCTTCAGGTAGGAGGTTGGGATCTTGTGCTTTCTCCTAATCGCGTCGACCTCGGCAAAAATATCGCAGACCTGGAAATCGACCCGGGAGAGGTTGACCGAAACCGGCTGGATGGAAATCCCCCGTTTGTAGCAAGAGGACAGCATCTCGCAGACTTGGTCGATAATCGATAAGTCCAGGCGGTTGATCAAGTGAGTGTCTTCCAGAACTCCGATAAAGACGGCCGGGCTGAGGATGCCTTCTTTCGGGTCGATCCACCGGGCCAGGGCTTCATAGCCGCAAACCTGGCCGGTCAAGCTGCGGATCTCCATCTGGTAGTAAGGCTTGATCCAGCGCTTGTCCAGGGCCTCCTGGAAGTGAGTCAGGACATAGTCGCGATTGACGTACTTTTCCCGGACGCTTTCGTCAAAAACGTGATACAGTTGAGTTAAGTCATCACCGGTGTACTGGAGGGCCTTCCTCGCCTTGTCGATGGCAGACTTGATGCTTTCCTGGGCATTAGTGTAATAGTAGATCCCGGCCTTGATCCCGCCGACGGAATAGTTGCGGAGTACAAACTTCTGCAGCTGCTTGATTTTGGCGATATAATCGGTATCGGTCGACAAAACCACGAAGCGGTCGTCATTGTAACGAATCACCAGGCCAGCTGGGAAGAGGTTGAGCAGCTGCTTGCTGATCTTGGTTAAGAAGCGGTCCCCTGCCAGATAGCCGAAGTGCTCATTGTAGCCGTGCATCCCAATCACGTTAAAGAGGATGACCCGGGGCTGGTCGCCGATCCGCAGCTTGCTGACCAGGTAGTCCTTGCCGAAGCGGGTCAAATAATCCCCGTTGAGCAGGCCGGTCAAATTGTCTTCGTACTGCTCGTTAGAGGGGATATAGTCGATTTTGACCGGCTGGGTGTCGACTTCATCGTTGCCGATATTCAAGTAGTCGACAAAGAGCAGGTCCTGGCCGGAAAAATCCTGCCAGTTCAAATGCAGCAGAACAGTTTGGTAGCTTTCGGCCAGCTTGATCCGGCAGGTCAAGAGCTTTTGCTGGGCCGTAAGCATATTTGTGGTGATATAGCTGATGTCACGCAGGTGGATCAGCAGGTCTTCCCGGCTTAACTGGTAAAGGCGGCAGAGACCGTCAGAAACCAAGATAGGGACGAGCTTGCCTTCGACTTCCTGGAAGACAGCCAGGGCGAAATTGATCCGTTCATAGCTTTCGCGGTTTGCTTTGGAAAATTGGTAAAGTTTGGTCATGTTTAAAGCCTCATGCAGCAACTGGCGGAATAAAGATGACTTGTAAAATGAGCTTAACTAATTAGCTAATATAAGTAAGAAACTGTAAGATGATTTTTGCTAATTATAAGCTAAAAATTATAAATAAGACTAGTATCATATTAGCACTCTCCCCACTTGCTTGTTAAGCCTTTTCATTAAGAGCTTTCAAAATAATATTAGTGCTAAAAAATAACAAATGCTTTCCTGGCATAGAAAGGTAAAAATGCGAATTATATTACTCGGCGACAGTATCTTTGCCCGCAAGGAAGGGCTGGATCAGCCTAGAATCAACTGGACCCTGAAAGAGAAAAAGCCTGACCTGGAAATCGACAATACGGCGGTGTCCGGCATCAATTCCGGCGCCCTTTTAGCCCTGTTAGGAGACCTGGCCTTAAAGCGGCCCCGGGCTGACCAGCTTTTCTTAATGGTGGGAGTCAATGACGCGGCCAGCCATAAGCAAGTACCACTAGACCAGTACCGGAAGAACCTCCAGGCTATTGTCTCCGCCCTGGTCTGCTTTTATCCGGGGGGCAAAACCGTCCTGGTCTCCGGGCCGGCGGTGGATGAAGCTAAGCAGCGGGGGCGGACCAACGCAAAACTGGCAAAGTATGCTAAAGTAATGGAGGAAGTCGCGGCTGAATACCAGGTCGCCTATGCCGACTTTTTCACGGCTATGCTGAAGGAGGGAGACCTAAAAGCCCTGTGCCGGGGAGAACTTGACGACGGCCTGCATTTTGGCCCGCGCGGTTATCAATTGCTGGCAGCGGAAATGATGAAGCAGCTGCCCAAGGAAGAGGTTGAACAATGAAGAAGATCTATGTGGTTCGCCATGGCCGGACCTATTTGAACAAGTACCAGCGCCTGCAGGGCTGGTCTGACGCCCCTTTGACTGAAGAAGGGATCGAGGGTGCCCACCGGATGGGGAAGGCCTTGAAGGACCAGCATTTTGACCTGGTGGCCTCCAGCGACTTAAAGCGGGCGGCTGACACCCGGAAGATCATCGTTTCGGAAAACGACAACTGGGAGTCAACCAAGATGACCCAGACCGCTGACTTGCGGGAGCTCTTTTTCGGCTACTACGAGGCCTTCCATGATACGGAAGGGGTAGCGGCGGCCTTCAAGTCCACCAAGTACCCCCGCCTGGTCGACGCGGTCAAGGACGGCTACACTTGGCAGGAAATCGGGGACTTGTTCCACGCGGCTGACCCGGAGGGGGATGCTGAAAGCGGGAGCGAGTTTGAAAGCCGCTTGAAGCGGGGGATCGACTACCTGGTCAACTATGATGAGTCAGAGCGGATCCTTTTGGTTGGCCATGCCTGCGTCATCCACTGCCTGGCCTGCATCTACGGGGGCAAGCATCTGAAAACGGACCTGCCTAAGCATAACGAGATGACGGTCTTGAATGTCGATGATAACGGCCAGGTCAGCCTGGAAGAATTTGGCCTGCCGATGTACTGATTTTTTGCCTGCAGGCCTATAATAGGATGTAGGAAAAGTAGGGAAAGATCTATCGAAAATGGTAGGTGAGACAGATGATTAGTAAAGAAAACAAGTTGCTGATCCGGCGCTATCTTTACGCCATGATCAACATGTACGGCATTATTCCGCTGAGACACGCGTACCATATTTTCAGCCACCAGAACCCCTTGCTCAA
This sequence comes from Lactobacillus delbrueckii subsp. bulgaricus, assembly GCF_046938665.1. GTDB lineage: Bacteria > Bacillota > Bacilli > Lactobacillales > Lactobacillaceae > Lactobacillus > Lactobacillus delbrueckii_C. Next base: position 11,037 of record NZ_JBKZCD010000016.1, on the reverse strand, counting down.
CATTGACGAGGACGACTTCTGGGAATTTACCATGCTGGACCAGAGCGACCAGGACTACAATGTGGCCGGTGAAGGGGAACTGCTGGTGGAAGAGCGGGGCGAAGACGAGGATGAGGAATTCTACCTTTACGGCGACTGGGTCTTGATGGACCTGCCGCAAGATTTCAAGCGGATCAAAAAGCTCCAGCACAACCGCCTCTATTACGTGCCGGAGAAGGATGAATTTTTGCGCCGGGAAAACGAATGGTACTATGAACGGACCACGGCGACGGAAGAGTACCGGCAGTATCTGAAAGACAGCAACCCGGGCCTCAGCGACGACCGGCTGGAAGAAGCCTTCTTTGAGGCGCTGACCCAGCTGCACTCAGTCAGCTACGGCAAGACGGTGGAAGAGACCATCAACGCCGTGCCCCGGTCCCTGCGCCTGATTGGCTTCACTGTCACTGACGAGCAGGAAGATGAACTGCGGGAGTTGCTCAGACGAATGTTGGACGGAACCCGGCAGGAGGCTTTGCGGGGGAAGATGTACAAGTACCACAAGCTGCCGACCACTTTGGAAATCATCGAGACGGAAGGCTTGACGCCGGAAAACATCTCCCGGATCCACAGCGGGAAGATCGATGCCATGGAACTGGTGCCCCAGATCGAGCTCAAGCAGCCCGACCTGGCCCAGCAATTGCTCACGATTTACCAGCAGTAAGGCCAAAACAAGTAACGTAAAATTGAACAAAGTAAAAGGCGAAACTCGGTTGAAGAGCTTCGCCTTTTCTTTTATCTGTAGCTGCTTTCTTCCAGCTTATTTTTGGTAGCCGCGGCTGACCTTACCGGCGTAAATGGCAAAAATCGCCCGCAGGCGCGGGGCCAAGGCAACGACCAGGGCCAGCTTGGCTAAGGTCGTGGGCAAAAAAGGCCAGATGGCAGCGTTAGCCGCGGCCGCGAATGGCAAGTGGCTGATCCAGGCTAGCCAAGCCGCGCCCAGCAGCAGTTGCAAGAAGAGGGCAATCCCGGCCGCCAGGGTCAAATAAAATCTGTTGCCTTTAGCCAGGCCCGTGATCAGGGCCAGGGGCAAGAAGGCCCAGAGAAAGCCTCCGTTAGGCCCGAAAAGGACAGCGATGCCGCCACTGGCGCCGCTGAAGACGGGAAGACCGGTGGCCCCTAAGAGCAGGTAGAGGGCGACGGCGCCAGTTCCCAGCTGCCAGCCAAAGGCAGCCGCAATTAGGGGAATTACCAGGGTCTGCAGGGTAAAAGGGACCCCGCCCGGCAAGGGGACCGCCAACTGGCTGCCGACAATGATCAAGGCCGTGGAGAGAGCCAAAAGGCAGAGCTGAAAAGTATTTTTTCTGGACATTTTTCTCCTCCAATCCAGTAAAACTATTGCTTACTTGATTAATATAGTTTTACCAGGACTTTTTGTCAATAAGATATTTTGCCAAGTGTATGTATAGTAATTGCTAGAGGAAAAAGCAGGTCTAGTGGCTAAGTGTCAGGGATGCTACTAGATATACACAACTTCCACAAGAGTTATCCACAATATATCGTAGTTGCTTGCTAGAGTAAGGCCCAAGATGTGGAAAAGGAGAAAATGGGGGTAAGATAAATTGAAAGCAATTTTTTGCACTGCTTTAGCTTTTTGTCTATAATGGAAACTTAATACGCCTAATAGAAACAAGTAATGTAACGGAAAATAAGGAGGCCACATGCGCTATCAGCAAATTATTCTGGACGTCGACGACACTTTGCTCGACACTGAAGCAACGGTCCACGATTCCCTGGTCCAGCTCTTCAAATCCCACGGCTGGGAGATCAGTGACGAATTTGAAAAAGAATTCCATGCTTATAACCAGGGGCTCTGGCGCCGGCTGGAAAAGGGGGAGCTGACTTTAGACCAGCTTTACGCGGTCATGTTCCCGGATATTATCAAAAAGTACTGCGAGGTTGAAGTCGACGGGATGGAAACGGCTGACGAATTCCACAGCTACTTCCATACGGGCCACAAGCTCCTGCCTGGGGTCAAGGATACCCTCCGCTATGCCAAAAGACTGGGTTACAGCCTGGCGGTTCTGAGCAACGGGGAGCAATTTGGCCAGGAGCACCGGCTGGAATTAGCCGGGATAAGACACTACTTTGACCTGGTCGTGACCAGCCAGGAAGCCGGGGTGCAGAAGCCAAACGCGGAAATTTTTGACTACTTCTTTGCTAGAAGCGGCTACAGCCCCAACCAGACGGTCTTCTTTGGCGACGGCCTGTCCTCTGACATCATGGGGGCGGAAAACTACGGCTTTGCCAGCATCTGGTTCAACCACCGCCACCGGCAGAAGACCCTGCCAGTCCACCCCCTCTTTGAGGTGGACAACTATGCCCAGTTCCAGCGGATTTTGAAAAAAGACTTCGCCCCGACCGCTCTGCGTTAGTTTCCGTTATACTTAAAGTAAGTAGACTTTAAGAAGGATTTGGGGAAAAATGGAAAATTACTTTTTTGATTTCGACGGCACGATCTGCGAATCGCGCCACATCTACGCGGCCAGCGTGCAGAAGGCCTTTGAGGCCCGGGGAGTCAAGGTGCCAAGCACTGAAGATATTTACCAGGCCATGGGGATTCCGATCGATGTCTCAATCGCCCGCTGGGCCCAGGAGGGACACCGAAGCGACCTGGCCCAGACCCTATTTGCGGAAAGCATGGCGGAATATGCCCTGCTGGAGGACGACCAGGTCCGCCTTTTTCCAGGGATCGTGAAGACCTTGACCCAGCTGAAACTGGCTGGCAAGCAGCTCTTCGTCTGCTCCAGCAAGACCCACCCAGAAATTGCCCACAATCTGGAAAATCTGGGCCTGCTGGATCTGTTCGTTGATTTTGTGGGGGCCGATGAGGTGGTCAACCACAAGCCGGCCAGCGATGAAATCGACCTTTTGGTCAAGCGGCATGATCTGGACTTGAAGGAGTCAATTATGCTGGGGGATGCCAAGTATGATATCCGGATGGGGAAGAATGCCGGCTGCGCGACCTGCGCCTGCACCTGGGGCGCCTTTGACCCGGCCAGCCTGAAGAAGGAAAAGGCTGACTACACGGTCGACTATCCCCTGGAAATTTTGGCGATCTAGAAAAAAGCAAAGAGTAAAAACGACAGAGAGTAAAGAAGAACAGAAAGTGAAGATAAAATGCGACTAATTTCTTGGAACATTGATTCATTGAACGCGGCCTTGACGGGGACTTCCCCGCGGGCGGAAATGACCCGGGGGGTCTTGAAAAACTTGCATGACCTGGACCCAGATGTCCTGGCCCTGCAGGAGACCAAGCTGCCGGCCAGCGGGCCAAGCAAGAAGCACCAGGCGGCTCTGGCAGACCTTTTTCCGGAATACGATTTCGTTTGGCGGTCCAGCATGGAACCAGCCCGGAAGGGTTACGCGGGCACGATGTTTTTGTACAAAAAGGGCCTGGAACCGGTAGTGACCCGGCCGGAAATCGGGGCCCCGGAGCCGATGGACTTTGAAGGGCGGATTTTGACTCTGGAATTCCCGGACTTTTACGTGACCCAGGTCTACACGCCAAATGCCGGCAACGGCCTGGTCCGCTTGGGTGACCGGCAGGAATGGGACAAGTGCTACCGGGCCTACCTGGAAGAATTGGACAAAAAGAAGCCGGTCCTGGCCAGCGGGGACTTCAACGCCGCCTACCAGGAAATCGACTTGAAGCACCCGGAAAACAACCACCATTCCGCCGGCTTTACGGATGAAGAAAGAGCCGGCTTTGGCCAGCTTTTGGCGGCGGGCTTCACGGATACCTTCCGCCAGATCCACGGCCAGGTGGAGGGCGTCTACTCCTGGTGGGCCCAGCGGGTGCGGACAGCCAAGGCCAATAATTCCGGCTGGAGAATCGACTACTGGCTGGTTTCCAACCGCCTGGCTGACCAGGTGGAGAAGTCGGAAATGATCGCGACGGGGGAAAGAGCGGATCATTGTCCAATTTTATTGGAAATTAAGCTGTGATTCGGTTACAATTAGGAATTAGATGATGAAGAAACAAAGAAGTTTTAGTTAATTTTTAGTATATGAGGCGTATGTGTATATGAAGAGATTAGAAAAAGGGGTCATCGGTTTGATCCTGGCCATTTTCGCCGGTACGGTGATTATGGCCGTCTCGAGCGGTGGTCAGAAAGCAGAAAACAGTTCAGACGCCTTCGATACTTCAGAGTACCGGAAGGCAGTCAAGTCAACCGACAACCACCACTTCAAGAACATGAAGGTGGAATTGTCCGGCGAGAAGAGCAAGATTACTGGCATCCTGCCCAAGACGCCGACTACTGTCAGCCTGCTCAAGCAGTGGAAGAGCAAGAAGGTTGACCTGGATTTTACGGATAGCAAGAAAGACAGCATACTGATCAGCAAGCAGACGGTCAAGCTGCCGACCCCTAAGGGGCAGGAATTGACTCATGCCATGGCTGGTGAAATCGGCTATGACCCGGCCAGCGACAAGGTCTTGATTTTTGCCAGTGACAAGAACTACAGCCGGGGTTTCTATTCCTTGGGTCATTTGAAGCGGAACGAACCGAGCCCGGCCAGTTTGAGTGCCGACCAGGATCCGCTGGAATTCAGTTTTAAAGATTAAGCAGAAGGACTTTCGCTTTAAGCGGAAGTCCTTTTTCTCTTGTCTTGCTTTTGCTTTATCTTGTAAATTATTTACCGGCTTGAAACTTTTTTAATTAATTTAGCCTTGCACTTTGGACAAACTTGTTCTATTGTTGATTATGAGAAAATAATTGATGACATATTAAAAACAAGGAGGAATCTTTGATGAGAAAAGTAGCAGTGATCGGTATGGGACACGTTGGGGCCACGGCGGCCTTTATTCTGTTTACCCACGGGGTAGCGGACGAATTGGTCTTGCTGGACAAGAATGAAACCAAGTGCCGGGCTGAATGGGGCGACTTGCGCGACACCCTGGGCAGAAACGACTTCTACGTCAACGTCAAGTGGGGCGACTGGAAAGAGCTGGCGGATACTGATTTGATTATCACCGCTTTTGGCGATGTAGCAGCCACAATCAAGACTGGCGACCGGTTCGCGGAATTCCCAATCAACACCAAGAACGCGGTTGAAGTTGGCCAGAAGATCAAGGACAGCGGCTTCAAGGGTGTCATCATCAACATCTCCAACCCTTGTGACGTGGTAACCTCCATCTTGCAAAAGGTGACTGGCCTGCCAAAGAGCCAGGTCTTCGGGACCGGGACCTTCCTGGACACTTCCAGAATGCAGCGGGTTGTCGGGGAAAAGCTGGGCCAGGACCCGAGAAACGTGTCCGGCTTCAACCTGGGCGAGCACGGGTCCAGCCAGTTCACGGCCTGGTCAACCGTTTGGGTCAACAACCGGCCAGCCAAGGACCTCTTCACTGAAGCAGAGAAAGAAGAAATGGACCGCTTGAGCAAGGACAATGCCTTCATGGTCGGCAAGGGCAAGGGCTACACCTGCTACGCTGTCGCTACCTGCGCGGTTCATTTGGCCAGAGCCGTCTTCTCTGACGCCAAGTTCTACGGCCCGACCAGCTGCTACGTTGAATCTCTGGGGACCTACATCGGCTACCCGTCAATCGTTGGCAAGCATGGGGTAGAAAAAGTGCCGGTATTGGACTTGGCCGCTGACGAACAAGCCAAGCTGGAAGCTTCCGCCAAGAAGCTGAAGGACAGCCTGGCCAGCTTGGAATAATTAAAACGATTCTGATAATTCAAAAGAATTTTAGCGCAAGAAAATCCTCCCGGGCGGGAGGATTTTTGTTATAATGAGCCTAATTACAAAAAGTAAGGAAAATGACAGGAGGCAAAAAATGACTTTGCACGGTTTGGAAGATACTTACGAATTAGCCAATGGGGTCAAGATCCCGGTAATCGGTTTCGGAACCTGGCAGACGCCAGACGGCGACGTGGCTCAAGAAGCAGTTGAGACAGCCTTGAATGCCGGCTACCGGCACATCGACACGGCCGCGGCTTATGGCAATGAAGCCAGCGTGGGCCGGGCCATCAAGAAAAGCGGTGTCAAGCGGAGCGACTTGTTCGTGACCAGCAAGCTTTGGAACGGGTCCCACAGCTATGAAGGGGCCAAGGCGGCTATCGACGACAGCTTGCTCAAGCTGGACACGGACTACCTGGACCTGTACTTGATTCACTGGCCAAATCCAGTTGCCATCCGGGATCACTGGGCAGAAGGCAACGCGGAAGCCTGGCGGGCCATGGAAGAAGCCGTTCAAGCTGGCAAGATCCGGGCAATCGGGGTTTCCAACTTCCGCCGCCACCACCTGGAAGCCCTCTTAAAAACGGCAGAAATCAAGCCTGTGGTCAACCAGATCTGTCTCAACCCAAATGACTTGCAAGCAGAAGTAACGGCCGCTAACAAGGAATACGGCCTTTTGAGCGAGGCTTACAGTCCTTTGGGCACGGGCGGTCTTTTGGGCAATGAGACCATCAAGGCAGTTGGGGCCAAGTACGGCAAGTCCAGCGCCCAGGTTTTGATCCGCTGGTCCCTGCAGCATAACTTTTTACCACTGCCGAAGTCAGTTCACCCGGACTATATCAAGGCCAATGCTGAGGTCTTTGACTTTGCGCTTACTGCAGAGGACATGGCCAAGCTGGATGGCCTGCAAGGGATCGGCCAGCCAGTCCTGGATCCGGACCAAGCTGAATTTTAAACTAAAAAACTGAAAACAGCTAAAGAAGCTAAAAAACTTTATAAGAAAGACTATATAATATGCCGAAAAAAGAATTGGTAGTTATATAGTCTTTTTGTATATATCCGGAAAAGCCGAACAAAAATTGCTAAAAAATTTTTCAAAAAAATTTGGCGGCGGGTGAAGGCTTACGGGGCTTGAATTGAGCCAACATACATTTTCTCGTGTTCGCCTGGTTACACAACACAACATCTTGTGTTTCACGGGAAGACTGCTAATATATGGAGTGCTTAAAAAATAATGAGACAAGCAGAAAGGACCTGAGAAGATGAGTGAAGAAATATCGCTCTCGGCGGAATTTATCGACCGGGTGAAAGCGAGTGTAAAACCTCATTGGGGCAAGCTGGGCTGGGTCACCTACAAGCGGACCTACGCCCGCTGGCTGCCGGAAAAGGGACGGAGTGAAAACTGGGATGAAACCGTTAAGCGGGTGGTTGAAGGCAACATCAACCTGGATCCCCGCCTTCAAGACTCCCCAAGTCCGGAACTGAAGCAAAGCCTGACTGAAGAAGCAGAGCGGCTCTACAAGCTGGTCTACGGCCTGGGCGCGACGCCATCTGGCCGGAACTTGTGGATTTCCGGGACTGACTACCAGAGACGGACCGGGGATTCCCTAAACAATTGCTGGTTTGTGGCCATCCGCCCGCAAAAGTACGGGGACAGCAAGATCGTGCCCAGCTACCTTGGCAAGCAGGAAAAGGCCGTTTCCATGCCTTTCTCCTTCCTCTTTGACGAACTGATGAAGGGGGGCGGGGTCGGCTTCTCAGTTGCCAGATCCAACATCAGCCAGATTCCCCGGGTCGACTTTGATATCGACCTGCAGCTGGTGATCGATGAGACCAGTGAATCCTACGACGCTTCCGTCAAGGTCGGGGCCGTCGGCAAGAATGAATTAGTTCAAGATGCTGACAGCATCTACTACCGCCTGCCGGACACCCGGGAGGGCTGGGTTTTGGCCAATGCCCTCTTGATTGACCTCCACTTCGCCCAGACCAACCCGGACCGTAAGCAAAAGCTGATCCTGGACTTGTCCGACATCCGTCCTTACGGGGCAGAAATCCATGGCTTCGGCGGCACGGCTTCCGGCCCAATGCCCTTGATCTCCATGCTGCTGGACATTAACGAAGTCTTGAATAATAAGGCTGGCGGCCGCCTTTCAGCGGTCGATGCCGCCGACATCTGCAACTTGATCGGCAAGGCAGTCGTGGCCGGCAATGTCCGCCGGTCAGCGGAACTGGCCCTGGGCTCAAATGATGACCAGGATTTCATTTCCATGAAGCAGGACCAAGAGAAGCTGATGCACCACCGCTGGGCATCCAACAACAGCGTGGCGGTTGACTCAGCCTTCAGCGGCTACCAGCCAATCGCTGCCGGGATCCGTGAAAACGGTGAACCGGGGATCGTAAACCTGGACCTGTCCAAGAACTATGGCCGGATTGTTGATGGCTACCAGGCCGGAATTGACGGGGACGTGGAAGGGACCAACCCTTGCGGGGAGATCTCCCTGGCCAACGGGGAACCTTGCAACCTCTTTGAAGTCTTCCCGCTGATCGCGGAAGAACAGGGCTGGGATTTACAGGAAGTTTTTGCCTTAGCGACCCGCTACACCAAGCGGGTAACCTTTAGTCCTTATGACTGGGAAATTTCCCGGGAAATAATTCAAAAGAACCGCCGGATCGGGATCTCCATGTCCGGGATCCAGGACTGGCTTTTGACCAGACTGGGCAACCGGGTGGTTACCGGCTTCAAGAATGACTTTGACCCGGAAACCCATGAAGCCATCAAGGTGCCAGTCTACGACAAACGGGCCATTAAGATGGTTGACCAGCTTTACAAGGCCGTGGTCAAGGCTGACCAGGCCTACAGCAAGACTTTGGGCTGCAATGAATCAATCAAGCACACCACGGTCAAGCCGTCAGGCACGGTGGCTAAGCTGGCCGGGGCCAGTGAAGGCATGCACTTCCACTACGGGGCTTACTTGATCCAGCGGATCCGTTTCCAGGATTCTGACCCGCTTTTGCCAGCCTTGAAGGCCTGCGGCTACCGGACGGAAGCCGACATCTACACGGAAAACACGACCTGCGTGGAATTCCCGATCAAGGCGGTAGGGGCGGACAACCCTAACTTTGCCTCAGCCGGCACGGTTTCAATCGCGGAACAGTTTGCCACCCAGGCCTTCTTGCAGACTTACTGGTCGGACAACGCGGTTTCATGCACGATTACTTTCCAGGATTCCGAAGGTGACCAGGTTGAATCCTTGCTCCGCCAGTACCGCTTTATCACCAAGTCGACCTCGCTTCTGCCATACTTTGGCGGTTCCCTGCAGCAAGCACCAAAGGAACCGATCGACAAGGAGACTTACGAAAAGCGCAGCCAGGAAATCACCGGCAACGTGGAAGAGGTCTTCAGCCAGCTGAACAGCGACGTCAAGGACCTTGAACTGGTCGACCAGACCGACTGTGAAGGCGGCGCCTGCCCGGTTAAGTAAGGCAGGTAAAAAGTAGAAGAGACAAAAAACTGAAATAAAAAACGGGAGAAACAAAAGATGAAAAAGAAGATTTTAGCAGTCGTAGTTGCTCTGGCAGCCTTCGTGGGCCTTTTTGCCAACCAGCCAGTCCAAAACCAAGACGTTCAAGCAGCTAAGACCACTAAAACGGCTAAGAAGACCACAAAGAAGACTAAGACCACTAAGAAGGCCAAGGCTAAGCAAATCAGCGTGACCTACACTTTGAAGGACACGACTAAGGCCAAGAACAAGCAAACCCTGGCTAAGAAGACCTTCAAGGTCAAGAAGGGGACGAGCGTCTTCACTGTTTTGAAAAAGGCCTGGAAGGTTAAATACACTAAATCTTCATACGGCGTTTTCATTACCAAGATCAAGGGTCTGGGCGACGAAAAGAAGAAGCTCTACTGGACTTACACGGTTAACGGCAAGATGGCCAAGGTAGCAGCTGACAAGGACAAGCTGACTAAGAACAAGTCCAAGGTTGTCTTCACTCTGAAGCAATACTAAGATGCAGACCAAGGAACGCTACCAGCTGCAAAGACTGACCCTGCTGGCCCTGCTGACGGCGATGTGCGTGGTTTTACGGATCTTTAAAATTATCGATATCCCCAATGTCCAGCCAGTGACCGACATTATCATGCTGGCCACGCTGGAACTGGGAGCAGGGACAGGGATTCTCCTAGCCATTTTGGTCATGGTGATCTCCAACATTTTCCTGGGTTTTGGCATTTGGACCTTGCCGCAGATCTTTGCCTACGCGGCCTGCGCCTTGACCGTGGCGTTATTTGCCAGGCTTTTGCCGCTGAAAAGCCGGAAATTCTTCTGGCTGCAAGAGCTCCTGGCCGGCTTTCTGGGCCTGGAATACGGCTTCTTCGTCAGCCTGGGCATGGCTGGCTGGGGCGGCTGGGCAGCCTTCATTGCCTACTGGGTCAGCGGCTTGACCTTTGACTTGTATCACGCCGCCGGCAACCTGGCCTTTTATCCTATCCTTTATCTGCCATTGATTCTGGGCCTGGACCGGTTTAAAAAGAAAGCAGGGTGGAAGCAAAATGCTTAAAGTCTACACTAAAGTCGGTGACCAGGGGCAAACCAAGCAGGTGACCGGCAAGATGGTCGCCAAATACGACCCGCAGATCCAGACACTGGGAGCTCTCGATGAGCTGCAGTCCTGGCTGGGGGTTACGGTAGCCAACCTTTCTCCGGCCTGCCAGGGCCTGGAAGAAAAGCTGATCAAGCTGGAGCGGGAAATGTATGAATTACAGGCTGACCTGGTGGTCAAGCGGCATCATACGATTACCTTGGCTGAAGTAACTTACATGGAAGAGCAGATTGATGCCTGGACGGAAGAATTACCGGAAATGAAGGAATTCATCCTGCCTGGCGGGTCAAAGACCAGCGCCAACCTCCAGTATGCCCGGGCACTGGCCCGGACCAGCGAACGGGTCTGCGTGCTGTATGCGGACGAAAGCGGGGAGGTTAAGAGTGACAGCCTTAAGTACCTGAACCGCCTGTCAGACTACCTGTTCGTGATGGCCCGCTACGCCAACCTTTTGGAGGGCGTGGCTGACGTCAAGAGCAAGCCCGCCCGGCCGCGGCGGCGTCCGAAAAAATAAGCTAGCAAATTAAAAAGTGTTGGATGACTTAGAGAGCAAGCATCCAACACTTTTTCTTCTACAGTTGCCATGAATCATTCTACAAATTCTCCAAGGCCTCCATGATATCACCATGTTCTTGATAAAAAGCCTTTACGAATTCATCAAGTTCGGGACGAATATCCTTGGCTTGATCATTGATATTACCCTTGTCAAAAGCAAGAATT
>NZ_JBKZCD010000015.1:0-42952 GCF_046938665.1 Lactobacillus delbrueckii subsp. bulgaricus | reverse complement strand
GGCTTCAGGTGCATCCGGCCACTCAGAAGACAAGGCTGACGCTTTGCAAGTTCAAGCAACTACTAGTGCTTCATCTCCAGAAACTGCACCAGACACTACTTCAGGTGCTTCTCACTAATAGTTTTGCATAACTAGTAACATCAAAAGAAGATCTCCTTTTTTGAGGGAGATCTTCTTTTTTGTCTATTTTCTGTCTTTTTAGAAAAAATTTACTCTTTCTTAGGAGTAAGTTCTGCTAGATTTGCTATGCTCAAAGAGCTGGAAAAATCCAGGAAGCAAAAAAAGAGCCGACCCTTAGGTCAGCTCTTAAAACTCCCATGCTGGACGTCCCAGCTATTCATTCATGCCCACTAAAGGAGTCGAACCTTCACTCTGTTGCCAGAACAGCGACCTGAACGCTGCGCGTCTGCCAATTCCGCCAAGTGGGCATCTCGTGCCTCAGCACATATTTAATAATAGCAAAAATTTGGTAAAATGGAAGTGCTAATTCGAAATTTTCGTAATTTTTTTTGAAAAGAGGAGCGATTTTGTTAAAAAAGATCAAAAAGGCGCTGCTGAGTCTGGCAGCCAGCGGATTATTACTGACCGGAATAAGTATTTGGCAGGCCGCGCCGGTTGCGGCGGCAACCGCCAACTACCAGCAGCAGGACCTGAACCTGGACGTCAAGGCCGCGATTGCCGTTGATGCCGACAGCGGGCAGATCCTTTATGCCAAGAATGCCACGACCCCGCGGCAGATTGCTTCCATGACCAAACTGGTGACGGTTTACCTGACCCTGCAGGCCATTAAAGAGGGCAAGCTGTCCTGGACCAGTACGGCTAAGCCGACGGCCGCGATTGCCAAGATCAGCCAGAACACTGAGTATTCCAATGTGCCATTAACTAGTGGCCATGCTTACACGATCAAGGAGCTTTACCGGGCCACTTTGATCGAATCCGCTAACGGGGCAGCCATGACCCTGGCCGAGGCTGTCAGCGGCGACCAGGTAACTTTTGTTAAAAAGATGCGGAAGCTTTTGACCAGCTGGGGGATTAAGGACGCCAAGATCTACAACGCCTGCGGCTTGGCTAATGGCAACCTTGGCTCAGCTGCTTACTCGGGCGTGGGCAAGGACGTTGAAAACGAAATGTCAGCCACTGATATGGCCATCGTCTGCCAGAAGCTCTTAAAGGACTTCCCGGAAGTCTTGCAGACGACTTCAATCACTAGCACTACCTTCTCATCCGGTTCAACGCAAAGCCAGATGACCAACTGGAACTGGATGCTGAAGGGGCTGAGCAGCTACTACTCGGATCTGCCAGTTGACGGTTTGAAGACTGGGACGACTGACAAGGCCGGTGCCTGCTTTGCCGGGACTGTGAAGAAAAACGGCCACCGGATCATCACCGTGGTTTTGGGTGCCAAGCACGCAAACAGCCAGGACCCGTCCCGTTTCGTGCAGACGGCCAAATTGATGCACTATGTCTACCAGAACTACACGGCCGTAACCTTGAAGAAGGGGTCCAGCATCAGCGGGGCCAACACGGTCAAGGTGCCAGAAGGCAAGGAAACCAGCAGCAAGGTTGTTTTGGGCAAGACAGTGACTATCTGGGCCAAGCAGGGCAGCAAGCTGCAGACTTCCTTATCCAAGACTGCTGTTTCAGCCCCTGTAAAGAAGGGGAACAAGGTGGCCAGCTACAAGTTCTCAGCAACTAGCGGCAAATTGCCATCTCTTAGTGGCAAGACGGTGACTGCCCCAGCTGTAGCAACTCAGGACAACCAGGAGGCCAACTTCTTCGTCCGTTTGTGGCGGAGCATCTTTGGCAGCAAGTAAGATGAAAAGCATTGATGAAGATTTAGCCCGGCAGGTGGTCCGCCCCCGGCCGGCAGAAAGCCACAAGGGCAATTACGGCCGGGTCCTGCTGATTGGCGGAAATCACCAGTATGGCGGAGCCATCAGCATGGCCGCCGAAGCCGCGGTTTACTCCGGGGCGGGTCTGACGACGGTAGCAACCGACCCGGTCAATTTTGCCGCCCTCCACGCCCGCCTGCCAGAAGCAGCCGTGCTTGACTACAATTCGGATCTGACTGAGCAGATTTCCCGGTCTAATGTAGTTTTGTGCGGGCCGGGCCTGGGCTTGGAGGAAAAAGCCTGGGAAATTTTAGCAGCGGTCTGCCAGCATGCAGGTTCTGACCAGACTATTGTTTTTGACGCCAGTGCCTTGGACTTGCTCAGCCAAAAGCCTGACCTGCTGAAAAAACTTCAGGCCGGCCTGGTCATTCTGACGCCCCACCAGATGGAGTGGCAGAGGCTGAGCGGGATCAAGATTGCTGACCAGGAAGACCAGGCCAACCAAGCGGCACTTTCGCGTTTGTTCTCGGGCAAAATAAAAAATGTTATACTAGTCTTGAAGGCACATCGAACGCGAGTATATGCTTTTACAGGTGAAATCTACCGCAATTCAGCCGGCAACCCGGGAATGGCTACGGGCGGAATGGGCGATACTTTAGCTGGAATTATTGCCGCTTTTCTTGGCCAGTTTGGCCCCAAGCTGACCAGCGTTTTAGCAGCAGTTTACTGCCACTCAAGGGCAGGGGACGACCTTTACCAGTCCTCCTACCTGGTGCGGCCAACGCAAATTTCTGCTTATATGCCGCGCTTGATGAAGCGCCTGAGCACCTGTTAGATATCGGAGGGAATTATGAAAAAGTCAAAGTATCTTACCCTGCTTTCAGTAGCAGCTTTGACCCTGCTGACCAGTGGCCTGGGCAGCCAAGCAGCCTTGGCTGACACGGACACGGCGCAGACGGCAGAGACGACGACCAATACGTCAACCAATACGACGGACACGCCGGAAACGTCAACTGCTTTAAACCAGCGGGAAGCCAAGGGACAGAAGCTGACCACGCCTGTGGGAACTCTGCCGAATGCTTCTGACGCCATCAGCAACAAGGCTGATTTAAAGAGCGTTCAGGGTTACAGCTGGAAGACCACGCCAGACGTGTCAGCTGTCGGCAGCCAGAAGGCAACGGTAGTCATCACTTATACTGACGGGACGACCAGCGAAGTTGCAGTCGACTTGGTAGTAACCAATTATGCCAGCCAGAACAGCCCAGTAGCTAAGACCGGCTTGACGGTCAAGGTGGGCAAGACTTTGTCAGCTAGTGATGCCATCAGCAACCTTTCCAGCCTTAAGAACGTGGCCAGCGTGACCTGGAAGCAGGCACCAAACACGGCCAAGGCTGGCACGGTCAAGGGGACTGTTTTAGTAACTTACACTGACAAGTCAACCGACACGGTAGATATCACGGTTAAAGTGTCTTCAGTCGTGACGACCAAGAAGTCGGTCAAGAAGAGCAAGAAGAAGCAGTACGTAACCAAGACCCGGAAGATCATCCTGGACCGGCCGGGCAAGAACAAGACCATCACTCAAAAGGTTAAGCTGTCCAGAACGGTAACGACCACCACCACGACGACTAAAACCTATACTGATGGCAAATTGACCAAGACTTCCAAGAGCTCAAAAAAGAGCTACGGTAAGTGGTCAAAAGGGACCTGGAAGGGTTATAAGGTTCCTGCTATAAGTGGCTACAAGCGCAGCACCACTAAGGTTAAGGCCAAGAAAGTGACCAGCAAGACCAAGAATGTTACGGTCAAGGTCAGCTACAAGCGGGTTCTGCACAAGCCAGCCAACGCTCCTTACTATGACCCGGCTGATATGCGGGCCAAGACTGGGGACTACTACTTCAAGTCAAGTGAGAAGCGGGCTTACCCGAACCTGGCCAACTACAAGAATGTCTGGATCCGGGTTTCCATCCTGGGCAACCGGGTTTACGTCATGAGCGGCAAGAAGGTCATCTACACCATGTACTCTTCAGCCGGCCGTTTTGAAATGGTTAACGGCAAGTACCAAAGCGACACGCCGCGTGGCACCTTCTCTATCAAGGCAGCCTACGGCCCATCCTTTGTCTCCTCAGACGGCGTAGGAGCTCGTTACTACCTGGCTTACTACGGCAATGACTACTTGTTCCACAGCGTGCCGATCAACAACTACGGCTCTGGCGTCTACTACAAGGGCTACCACTATGGCTACGGCGGCGTCGGCAGCAATGCCCATTTGACTGTGCAGGGGACCAAGCCTGACTCTCATGGCTGCATCCGCTTGACCCTGAGTGACGCCCGCTGGCTGTACGGTCAACGGACTTCAGGCAAGCTGAAGGTGGGTACCAAGGTTGTTATCAAGTACAAGTAGCCTTTTTAGCAGTATTTTTGGTCAAACAAGCAATATGCTTGTTAATGTAAAAGTAAACAGGACTTTTTCACACGATGTGGAAGAGCCCTGTTTTTTGCTTTCATAGAAGCAAATCAGTGATTGTTATAGTATTACAATAATGGGCAGGGTTATCGTATACTATATTATAGTGTAGTGGCCTTGCTGTTCCTGTTGCTTTTTATTTGGCTGATCCAGCTGGTTAAGGAACATCGGCAGGCAAGAGCATACAATTACATAAATAGAAAGATGGTGGATGGCTTGTTTTTCAAAGCGAAAACTTTTAGCCTGTTAGTGGCCTTGTCCAGCTTGCTTCTAGCTTTTACCGCGGTTAATCCTGTCCAGGCAGCGGATACCGGCTCTTTGACGGTGCAGATGCGGGACCAGGAAACAGGCAAGGCGATTTCCGGCGGGAATTTGGTCGTTTATCAAGTAGCCAAGCTTGATTCAGCGAAAAAGTTTCAATATACCAGTGATTTTGCTAAAATGAGTCAAGATATTGCTGGCATGTCGCAAAATGAGATAATGACGGCGGATTTTGCCAGCCGCCTGGCTGATTATGTCAGTAGCAAGTCGCTTAGCGCGCAAATGGCGGAAATTTCCTCCAGCGGGGATGCCTCAATCAGCCTGGAGTCAAACGCGGTTTACCTGGTAGTGCAAACGACCAGCGCGGCGGGCTATGAGAAGATCAATC
Source organism: Lactobacillus delbrueckii subsp. bulgaricus (assembly GCF_046938665.1). Lineage (GTDB taxonomy): Bacteria > Bacillota > Bacilli > Lactobacillales > Lactobacillaceae > Lactobacillus > Lactobacillus delbrueckii_C. The sequence continues at coordinate 38,007 of NZ_JBKZCD010000015.1, read as the reverse complement.
CCTTCTGCCTGGTCTTGCCATATAAGATTGACGGGGAGACGGTCAACAATATCGTAGCCCAGCCGAAAGACGCCCAGAAGACGCCGTCTAAACCGGCTACGCCTAACACGCCAAGCACCCCGTCGTCTTCAAGCTCAAGTAACAGAAAGGTCTCCAGCAAGCCGCAATATCCTGGTACGCCAACCATTACGGCCAAGAAGAAGACCAGCAAGACGGCAACTGGCAGCACGGTTCCAACTTTGCCGCAAACTCCGCGCTTGCCGCAGACGGGGCAGTTAAACTGGCCGATCCCACTCTTGGCTTTGGCAGGTTTGACCCTGTTTGTCTGGGGCTGGGCTGAGCAGAAGAAAGGTGAAAAATGAGAAAAAAAGGCAGAAGCAAAATGGCGCTAGGAGCCATCTTTATCTTGCTGGCCGGTTTACTGTTGGCCCACAACTTAATTGAAGACTACCGCGCCGGCAGTTCTGCCAAGGCAATCGTACGGACGATCGAGCAGGCGCCAAAAACTGCGAAAGCAAAGAAATCTGGCAAGGACGCGATTAAAGTCAACGGAACAGCCTACAGCGGCTATCTTAATTTCCCGACTTTAAATCTGACTTTGCCGGTAGCCAGCAAGTGGCGCTTCAGCCAGCTGGAAGTTTCCCCGGCGACTTATACGGGGACGGCAAAGGACCGGGACTGGACCGTGGCTGGGCACAATTTCGTGAACCATTTTGGCCGCTTGAACCAGCTGAAAGTCGGCGACAAGGTCTATTTTGAAGCCGTGGCCGGCCAGCGCTATGTCTACCAGGTCCAGAAAATGGAAGTCCTGCAGCCGACGGCCATCAGCAAGATGGTGCAAAGCAAGTACGATCTGAGCCTGTTCACTTGTACTTATGATGGCACGACTCGTTTTACAGTTAGATGTCATTTGTTACAAACCAAATAAGATTTTCACGAGCAATCCATTTTGGATTGCTTTTTCGTTAAAATTCGGGCAAACTGAAGTGGTTTGACTAGGTTTTTGATGTATTTTGTAAGATAATAAGCTTAATTCTTTGTGAAATCGCTTTGCTGGCGATTGCAGAGTTATAAAAAGAAGATCAAGAAAAGAGTGTAATTGATGAACAAGGCCCATAAACGTGTCGGAATACTGCTGATTGCCATAATCGCCTGCTTGATGATCATTCCAATCTTTGAGACCCTGCCGGAAGTCGGCGGCAAAAGCAAGGTTCAAGAGCACCCCCCGAAGAAGGAGCGGGTCGCAAAAAAAGAAAATAACAGACCTTATGCTGACCCGAGTGACATGCGTCCCATGACTGGCCACTACTATCTCTACTCCAGTGAAACCAAGCGCAAGTACCCTGACCTGCGCAAGTACAAGAATGTCTGGATCCGGGTGTCAATTCTCGGAGCCAGGGCCTATGTCATGTCCGGCAAGAAAGTCATCTACACCATGTACGCTTCTCCGGGTGCGATCAAGAAGAACGGAGAAAGCCGGACCCCAGTCGGCAACTACCGGATCCAGGAAGAAGCCGGCGAGGTCTTCTACAATAATAACGGGGTAGGGGCCCGCTATTACGTCTCCTACCACCAGCACGGGGTCTACCTTTTCCACTCAGTCCCGATCAACAACTTCAATTCCGGGGTCAAGGCCGGCAACTACCACTATGGCTACAAGGGCGGAGCCCACTTGACCACCCTGGGCAAGAAGCCGGACAGCCATGGCTGCGTTCGTTTGTCAGTCAGCGATGCCAAGTGGATCTATGAGCAAAGATCGAACGGGGGCCTGCCAGTTGGCAGCAAGGTTGTCCTCAAAATGCGTTAGGAAATCTGCATAGAGAAAGCGAACACAAATATTTTTGGTATAAAGCGCTTACAAGCAAGAATTTGTTTGCTCAAATATTCATTATTGGGTACAATAGAGTCGTAAGAAGCTTAGGAGGTATTTTTATGGCTTATTTCGTTAACGGTAATGACATTTTTAAGAAGGCTCGTAAGGAACACTACGCTGTTGGTGCCTACAACACTAACAACTTGGAATGGACCCGCGCTCTTCTTCGTGGTGCTGAAGAAACCAGAACTCCATTGTTGATTCAAGTTTCAACTGGTGCTGCTAAGTACATGGGTGGCTACAAGCTCGTTAAGGACTTGGTAGAAGACTCAATGGACGCTATGAACATCTCAGTTCCAGTTATCTTGAACTTGGACCACGGTGACTACGACTCAGCTATTGAATGTATCAAGCTTGGTTACTCAAGCGTTATGTTCGACGGCCACGCATTGCCAACTGAAGAAAACTTGGCCAAGACCAAGGAAATCATCAAGCTGGCTCACGAACGCGGCATTTCTGTTGAAGCTGAAATCGGCAAGATCGGTGAAAACCAAGGTGCCGGCGAACTTGCTTCAGTAGAAGACGCTAAGGCCTTCGTAGCTGCTGGCGTTGACAAGCTTGCCTGCGGTATCGGTAACATCCACGGTGTTTACCCAGAAGGCTGGAGCGGCTTGAACTTCGACCGTCTTAAGGAAATCGCTGAAGCTGTTCCTGAAACTCCACTTGTTTTGCACGGTGGTTCAGGTATTCCTCAAGACCAAATCGAAAAGGCAATTTCTTTGGGTATCTCAAAGATCAACATCAACACTGAATTCCAACTTGCATTCCAAGAAGCTACTCGCAAGTACATCGAAGAAGGCAAGGACCAAGACAAGAGCAAGAAGGGTTACGACCCACGTAAGCTGCTCTTGCCAGGTACTGAAGCTATCACTGACTCAATGAAGGAAATGATCAGCTGGATGGGTACTCCATCAATCGACGACAAGGAAGCTGACGCTTCATTCGACAGAAGCTCACTTAACGAAGAATAATCTGAAGCTTCAGAATTTTCTTCATGAGAAAAGGCTCTGTAACAGCATTTGCTGCTACAGGGCCTTTTTCTTTTGCTCTTATTCAATTGTGTGCTTATTTTTTGTCCAAGCTGACTGTAACCTGGTCAAAGCTGTAGGGCTTGACGAAGGAGAGCCGCCAGCCAGTTAAAGCTAAGTCTTCACCGGCAAAATTTGGGTTGTAGAGGGGATCGCCCACGATCGGCCAGCCTGATGCCGACAAGTGGACCCGGATCTGGTGGGTCCGGCCGGTTTCCAAAGTTACCAGCAGTTTAGCCTGCTTTTTCTCCTCGTCTTTTGCTAAGACCTGGAAGTGGCTGACTGCTCTTAAGCCGTCAGCTCTGACCTGCCTCTTTCTTTGATCAAACGGGTCTTGCCCGATCGGCAGGTCAATTGTGCCTTGAGATGCTATTTCTTTGTTTAAGTCGACCGTAGCCAGGTAGTCTCGTCTTAGGGTCTTGCTGGTCAGCTGCCGGTTTAAGATCGGGACGACCGCCGGATTTTTGGCGACCAGCAAGAGCCCGCCTGTCAGCATGTCCAGGCGGTGGACGATGTAGGGGCTGTAGCCTAAGTAGCTGGCGCAATCATTAAGTGCCGTTCCGTTTTCCCCCTGGTTGGGGTGGGTCTTTTGCCCCTTGGGCTTGTCGATGACTAAAACATTTTCGTCTTCGTAGACAACTTTTGGCATTTTACCGCTGGCCGGGTAGTCTCCTTGCAGGGATTCCACCTGGTCTAAGTAAAGGTCGACTTTTTCATTGCCCTTGACCAGTTGGTTGAAGCTGCGGTATTGGCCATTGACTAAAACCTGCTGCTCAATGCGAAGATAGTGCCGCCATTTGCGGGGAATCAAGAGCTGCCTTAAGAGGTCGCTGACGGAAACTGGTGGACGGTCTGCGGGATAGATTAAGCTGAAATGATAGATCATGGCTGGATTTATTTTCTTTCTAAAAACCTTGTTAGCGCAATTAAGAAATGGATAACTTGCTCCTTGCAGGATAGCCGCGGCCAGCTTTTATGATAAAATCAAACTGTTTAGACCACGTTCTAACGAAGGAGCAGATATTAATGGAAAACAGGCGCAAAGCGCGTAAACAAATGAACGACTCCCAGCCCAAAAAGGGCTTGTGGGGATGGCTGAAAAGGATCAACTACCGCTTCCAACTGCTAAGATGGGTGATTTTGATCGTTTTGAGCCTTTTTTTAGCTGTATCTTCTTATTATACCTTTAAAGTCAAAACAGCCAACCTGTCCAACCTCCAGGCTTCCCTGGCCAAGACCACGGTTATCTATGACCAGAATGGCAAAAAGGCCGGATCCGTGTCTTCCGGCAAGGGGACCTATGTCAGCTTGAGCAAGATTTCCCCCAATGTCCAAAAGGCCGTAGTCGCTACAGAAGACCGGACCTTCTGGACCAATATCGGGATCAGTCCTAAGGGCATCCTCCGGGCGGCGGTCAGCTATGTCATCCACGGGGGCAATATCGCCGGGGGTGGGTCGACCATCACCCAGCAGCTGGTCAAGAACTCCATTTTGACCCAGCAGCAGACCCTGTCCCGGAAGGTGGAGGAAATGTTCTATGCCATCCAGGTGACCAAGGTCTATTCTAAAAAGCAGATCATGGCCATGTACCTCAACAACGCCTACTTTGGCAACGGGGTCTACGGGGTCCAGGATGCCAGCCGCAAGTATTTCGGCAAGAACGCCAGCCAATTGACGGTGGCTGAAGGGGCAACCTTGGCCGGTATTTTGCGGAACCCTTCCTACTACAACCCGATCGATTCCCTCTCGCACTCGGTTTCCAGAAGAAACCTGATCCTGCAGCTGATGGTCGACAACAAGTCCATCAGCCAGACGACTGCCAACAAGGCCAAAAAAGAGGGGATGAACCTGGTCGATACCTATAAGGCGACCAGCGGCTACAAGTATCCTTACTACTTTGACGCCGTCATCTCTGAAGCCATCAGCAAGTACGGTTTAAGCGAAAACGAGATCATGAGCAAGGGGCTGAAGATCTACACGACCCTGGACCAGAACTACCAGAAGTCCATGCAGGCCAGCTTCAAGAACAAGTACAACTTCCCGGTCAACCCGGCCGGCACGGCCCGGGCCCAAGGGGCCAGCGTGGCCATGGATCCCAAGACCGGGGCGGTCAAGGCCCTGGTCGGAGGACGCGGCAAGCACGTTTTCAGAGGCTACAACCGGGCCACGCAGATGCAGCGCCAGCCCGGCAGTGCCATCAAGCCCCTGGCTGTCTACGCGCCGGCTCTGGAGAACGGCTACCACTATGACTCTGACCTCTCCAACAAGCGGCAGAAGTTCGGCAAGAACGGCTATGAGCCGGTCAACGTCGACAACCAGTACTCGACCACGATTCCGATGTACCAGGCCCTGGCCCAGTCCAAGAACGTCCCGGCTGTCTGGCTTTTAAACAAGATCGGGGTGTCCACCGGGGTCAGATACTTGAAGAAGTTCGGCATTACCGTCTCCAAGAGTGACCAGAACCTGGCCCTAGCTCTGGGCGGGGTGTCCACCGGGGTCAGTCCTTTGCAGATGGCCCGGGCCTACTCAGCTTTTGCCAACAGCGGGAAGCTGCCGGACAGCTCATACATGATCACCAAGATCACCGACGCCAGCGGCAACGTGATCGCGGAAAACAACAATACTGGGACCAGCCAGATTATTTCAGCTGACACGGCCAAGGAAATGACCCAGATGCTGCTCAGCGTCTTCACTTCCGGGACGGCCGTTAACGCCAAGCCGTCTGGCTACTCAGTAGCCGGCAAGACCGGGTCAACTGAAGTATCTTTTGCATACGGGACCAAGGACCAGTGGATCGTCGGCTACACCCCGGACGTGGTCGTGGCTACCTGGGTCGGCTTTGACAAGACCGACAAGAGCCACTACATGCAGGGGATTTCAGAAACCGGGATTACCACCCTTTATAAAGACGAAATGACCCGGATCCTTCCTTACAGCAAGCAGACCAGCTTTACCGTCCAGTCAGCTGACTCCATGGCCCAAAGCAATGGGACAAGCAGCTCTTCTTCAAGTTCTTCGGACTGGAGCAAGAAGCTGAAAGAATCGATCAGCGATGGGGTAAAGAATGCCGAATCAACGATTAAGTCATGGTACAATAAGATTACTGGAAAATAAGCAAACAGAATTTTTTATGGAATAAAAAAGGAGAAAAGAAAAAATGGTCAACATTTACGACACTGCCAACCAATTAGCTAACGACTTGCGGGAAACCCAGCAATTTTTGGCTTTGAAGGAAGCCATGAACGCTGTTAAGGCGGATGAGGGTAGCCTGGCCTTGTTCAAGGAACTGGACGCGGCCCAAATGGAAATCATGGAAGCCCAGCAAACCGGCAAGGAATTGACTGAGGAGCAGCAAGACCACTTCAAGAGCTTGAACGAACGGGTCAGCCAAAACACCACCCTGCAAAGCATGCTCTTGGCCGAACAAGCTGTTTACACCCTGCTCAACGACGTACAAAAGAATATCGGCCAGCCTTTGTCTGAAGCATACGAGGATTTGAGAAAAGCCTAATCATGAAATTCATTCATTTAGCTGACGCGCACTTAGATAGCCCCTTTCGTGGACTATCTTTTTTGCCAAACAGGGAATATGCTGAAATCCGCCAGTCAGCTGCCCAGTCTTTGACCAAGATCGTGGACCTGGCCTTAAAAGAGCAGGTCGACCTGGTTTTAATCGCCGGCGATACCTTTGACTCAAACAAGCCGTCTCCGGCCAGCCAGCTCTTTTTAGCCCGGCAGGTGAAGCGGCTGACTGACGCCCAGATACAAGTGGTCATGATCTTCGGTAACCACGATTACATGACCCGGCAGGATCTCTTGGTCGAAAACAGTCCTTACTTCTGCCTCTTGGGCGACCAGGAAAAAGTTGCCCGGGAATTTTTTAAGACTAAGACTGGCTTTGCCTACAATGTGACCGGCTTCTCTTACAGCCAGAACCATATTGAAGCTGACCTCCTGGACCAGTTCCCGGAAAAAGAGGGCTATACCATCGGCCTAATGCACGCGGCCCAAAGAGCGGCCAGCGGCAATGTTTACGCTCCCTTTGACTTAAGCCAGATGAAGGAACTGGGCTATGACTACTTTGCTCTCGGTCACATCCACGCCCGGCAAATTTTAAGCGAGAAGCCGCTAATTGTTTACCCCGGCAACATCCAAGGCCGGGATGTCGGCGAACTGGGGGAGAAGGGCTGCTACCTGGCTGAAGTCGATGAGACCAGCGGGCAAACCAGCCTGACTTTTGTCCAAACAGCGCCGATTACCTGGAAGCAGCTGAGTTTAGAGCTGGACCAGGCAATTGATAAGAGCAGCCTGCATGCCAAAGCCCTGGAACTTTTGCAAGAAAACATCCAAGGCAAGACTTACTTCAGCTTGAAGATTTCGGGCTCAGAATATTTGACCAGTGAAGAAATAGACCTTTGGCAGGACCAGGAGGCCTGGGCTGGTCTGTCCGCGGCTTTAGCCCCAGCACAATTGGTTGACGTCCGCTTATCCGTCCGGGGCCTGGTCAGCCTCAACAACAGCGACCGGGAAGCCCTGGCTGCTGCTGAAGCAGAAGTTTTGACTGACGAGAAGATCCAGCAGCTGGCCGCTTCCTGGGCCAAGAAGGACCCATATGCCCGCCGGCTTTTAGAGGATGGGGAATTCCGCGGCCAGGTCCGGGACTTGGTCGCCGTCAAGCTGGCCAGCCGCCTGCAGGCAATGACTGGGGGAGAAGAATGAGACTCAAGCAGATTCAAATTTACAATTTCGGCCAGTTCAGCCAGGAGACTTTTGACCTGCCAGAGGGCAATTTAGCAGCCTTCTTCGGGGGCAATGAGGCCGGCAAGAGCACGACCGTAGCCTTCATCAAGCAGATTCTTTTTGGCTTCAATTTGAAAAATACCAGCTCAGTCTTTTTTGAAGACTACGAACCCTTGACCAAGAGCTACCCGATGGGCGGGCAGCTGGTCTTTACTAGCGATGCAGGGGAATATGTCTTAGAGCGGACTTGGAGCAAGGGGGACAAGAGCAAGACCGGGGCAGTCAAGGTCCTGTTAAACGGCCAGGAAGTCCCGGCCAGCCTCTTTTACGACCAGATCCAAAATATCGACGGGGGCTTTTACGCTGAAAGCTTTATCTTTAACGAAGACCTCCTCCGCCAGGTCAGCTCCCTGTCTGAAGGCGAGATCCTGGAGAACATCTACTATCTGGGGGCGGCCCAGAGCAGCCAGCTTCTGGCCATCCGGGCTGACTTTGACAAGGAAGCCAAGGACCTCTTCAAGCCAAGCGGGAAGAAGGCCCCGGTCAACCAGGACTTGCTTAAATTAGCTGAGCAAAGAGACAAGGTGGCCGCTGACGGCCAGGAATTCGATGCCTACCAGCAGCTGGAAGGCCAGCGGCTGGCTGAAGAAAAAGCAGCTAAAAAGCTGGAAAAAGAGGTCCAGGAAATCTCCAGCCGTTTGCAGAAGCTGGACAAGCAGCTGGAGCAGGTGCAGAACTACCAGACTTATCTGGACCTGAAAAAGCAGGTCAGCCCGGTAGCTTTTGACCAGGAGCTCTACCAGAAGGCCCTGGACCTTAGTGCCCAGATCAAGGCCCTCAAGGCTTCCATCAAGGAAGAAAAAGCAGCGGTTGACCCAGCCCTTTTGGCCAAAAGAAAGGACCAGGTCCGGGCCTGGCGGCAGGAACTGGGGCAAATCAGCCAGAGCCTGGAAATGCTCAAGCAGCAGGTGGGGCAGCTGGAAGAAAAGCAGGCCAGCCTCTTAGAATTGACCCCGCATTTAGCGCAAGTGGCAGATTTATCCATGGACCAGTTCCAGCAGATGCAGGCTGACTGGGAAGACAGTCAGAAAACTGAAGAAAAACCAAAGACCCTGCCGCCATATGTCGGCTTGATCGTAGCGGTAATTGGCCTGGCTTTGATCGGGCAAAACCGGATTTTGGCAATATTGTTAATCCTTGCCGGCGCGGCTTTAGCGGCTTATGCCTACTTCAAAAAGCCCGCCAAGGGGCCGGACAAGGCGGGAGCCTTTAAGGAAAAGTACGGTATCGATGCCAGCGTTAAGGTCGACTCCTTGCTTGCCCCTTACCGGGACCTGGCCATCAACCGGCGGGACTTGGAAAATGCCCAGGCAGAACTCGCTCAAAAAGAAAAACAGGCCGCTGACCTGGCCCGGCAATTGGGCTTGGATGGCAGTGACCTTACAGCTGTCAGCCAGCAGCTGGGCCGCTTGGAAGAGCAGGTGGAAGCTGAGAGTGCGGCTCTAAGGGCCAGCCAGGAGGTCAAGGCGGCCAACTTGAACTACCAAAAGCAAATCAGTGCTTTAACTGAACAGCTTTTGGCCATCTACCAGACTGCCGGGGTAGAAAACCTGGCAGCCTACCAGGCATTAGCGCAAAAGCTGCAAGAACAAAAGGCTTTATCTGCCCAGATCACTGCTTTGAAGAACAACTTGGGTGACCAGTTAGCGGCTTTTGAAGAAAATGGCCTGGATGCAAGTAAATTGCTGGGGCAAAAGCCGGAGCTGGAAAAAGAGCTGGCTGACAAGCAAAGAGCTGTCTCAGCCCGCCAGCAGGAAATGGCCAACCTTTTGGCTGAGGAAAAACGCTATGCTTCTTCCAGCCAGGTGGCGGAAGACAAGCAGCTATTAGCTGAAATCGCCGACAGCTTCAGAAGAGACAGCCAGGACTACCTGGCCAGCCTTTTGGCCGGGGAAGTCATTGGCCGGACCCTGGATCTGGCCTCAAATGACCGCTTCCCGAAGATGCTGAAATTAGCCCAGGAATACCTGGAAATTTTGACCGGCGGCCGCTACCGGGAAATCCTTTTGCCGGCCAAATTGTCCAAGAAGACCCCGCTCAAGGTGGTCAGAAAAGACAAAAAGAAGATCCCCCTGGCCTACCTGTCCCGGGGGACCCAGGAACAGCTCTATTTTGCCTTGAAACTGGCTTTTGTCATGCAGATCAAGGACAAGATCGACTTGCCGGTCTTGATCGACGATTCATTCGTCAACTTCGATGGCCCGCGGACCGGCTACATTGTGGACATGCTCAAGAAGATGAGCGAAGACAAGCAGATCCTGGTCTTTACGGCCAGAGAAGACTTGGCTGAAGCCGTCAGCTGCGCGCCAATCAGATACAGAAAGAAGGAGCAGGATGCTTAAACGTTTGCTGGATTACAATGAAGGGGAAGAATTTGACCTGGTCTTGATGGTCAAGAATTCCCAGCTGCGCCAAGATAAGAGGGGCAAGCACTACCTGCTCATGCAATTGGCTGACTCTTCCGGCAGCATCCGGGCCAATTACTGGCAGGCTAAGGCTGAGGATGCCAGCCGCTTCAACGCCGGCACGGTGGTTGAGGCCTCAGGGATGATTGAGGACTACCACAACCATGACCAGATCAAGCTGTTCAGCATTCATCCGGTCAGCCCGGACGACCAGGTGGACTTGAGCCAATTGGTGGCCTCTGCTCCGGAAAAGGCAGATGACATGGAGAAGGAGATCAAGGCCTTTGTGGCCCAGATCGACAATAAGAACTGGCATGACCTGGTGGACTTCCTTTTGAAAAAGTGGTCCAGCCGCTTCTTCGCTTACCCGGCTGGCAAGTCCAACCACCACGCCTACAAAGGCGGTCTGGCCTTCCACACTTTGACCATGCTGAAAGACGCCAGAGGTTTGGCTGACAACTACCCAGCCGTCAACCGGTCTCTGCTTTATGCCGGCTGCATCTTGCATGACATGGGCAAGGTGCTGGAATTGTCCGGCCCGGTCGCGACCCAGTACACGGCAGAAGGCAATTTAGTTGGCCACCTGGTTTTGATCGATGAGCAGCTGATGCTGGCTGCCCAGGAACTGAAAATCGACCTGGCCAGTGAAGACCTGCTACTGCTCCGGCACATGGTCTTATCCCACCACGGCCGCTATGAGTACGGGTCACCAAAACTGCCGGCGCTGCTTGAAGCAGAGCTTCTGCACCGGATCGACGACCTGGACGCGGCGGTCAACGCCATTACGACTGAACTGTCCACGACCAAGCCGGGCGAATTCACCCCGCCGCTGATGTCCCAGGACGGCCGCCGCTATTACCGGCCAAGACAGGAAAGATAGGAAAAATTCTTCTTTTTCTATTTTCTATATTTTCCTGTTTTTCTATTCCCTTATATATTTCTCTCTTTCCTTGTTTGATTTTTTAGATTAAACTCTTGACAGACTAAATGAGAGATGGTTTAATTACTTTAATTAAAAAATCATTTAAAAAGAGAGGATCTAACAATGAACTTGCTCAAGACAAACATGACTAGTTTCTTTTATGGCTATGCTTATTTCGACTAAAGCGTCCGCGGATACGGACGCGAGACGTTCGTATCTCAGCTAGCCAATGTTTGTTGAGCCTGCTAGATACACATTCAATCTAGCATGGCTGGGGCAAGGGCCCACTTTTTTATAGATATGCAACCATCTGGATTGGAGACGTCTTCCAAACAGGTGGTTTTTATTTTTTAGATTAGAAAGAGTGGACAAGATGAGAATTGTATTAGTTGGCTTCATGGCATGCGGGAAAACGACGGTTGGCGATTTGCTGGCGAAAAAGCTGAATAAGCTGCAGATCGACTTAGACCAGGCCATTGTGGAAAGAGAAAAGCTGACCATCCCGGAAATTTTTGCCAAGTTCGGCGAAGACCACTTCCGCCTCTGCGAGCACCGGGCCCTGCTGGCCAATATTGGCAAAGACGCGGTGATCACGACCGGGGGCGGAACCCCGATGCGGGACGATAACGCGGCCTGCCTGATCAACTCCGGTGCTCCGGTAATCCTTTTGGACGCGGAGATCCAGACCATCGTTGACCGGATCGGCAATGACAAGAATCGCCCGCTTGCCAACAGCCTGGACGTAGAGGGCATGGCCAAGCTCAAGGCCAGCCGGCAGGAAAGATACGAGCAGGTGGCCAACTTGAAGATCCAGACTGACCACTTGACCCCGGAGGAAATCTGCCAGCAGATCCTGGACTTCTGCCAGGCCTGGAATGAAGAAGACGATCTCATGACGGCTGTCCGCTAACTTTTGCCATGATTGTTGAAGAAAAAAGCAAATGGCAAAAAAGAAACAAAGTAAAAAGAGAAAACACAAAAGACAAAGCATAGAAACAAAGGAGCTCACATGTACTACTTAACCGCGGGGGAATCCCATGGACCACAATTGACGGCGATTATTGAAGGCCTGCCGGCGGGCCTGAAGATCGACATTGCTGAAGTCAACGCTGCTTTAAGCCAGCGGCAGGGGGGCTTTGGCCGGGGTGACCGGCAGAAGATCGAAAAAGACCAGGTTGAATTCGTCGGCGGGGTCCGCCACCAGGTAACCTTAGGCGGGCCGGTAGCCTTGGTGGTCAAGAACCGGGACCATGGCAACTGGGGCGAGATCATGTCGCCAACTGCTGAGGAAACGGCGGAAAACTCCCAGCGGAAACTCGTGCACCCGCGGCCAGGCCACGCGGACTTGGTCGGCGGGATGAAGTACCGGCACCGGGACCTGCGCAATGTTTTGGAGCGGTCCTCAGCCCGGGAAACTACCCTGCGGGTAGCCTTGGGCAATATCGCCCAGCAGTTTTTGCGGCAGCTGGATATCGACCTGGTGGCTTATGTGGCGCAAGTCGGGCCAGTAGAAGCCGATTCTGAAAAGCCCCTGGACGTCAGTGAGATCCGGCAGAAGATTTTGCAAAATGACATGCACGTTATCGACCAGGACAAGGTGGAAGAGTTGCATCAGCTGATTTCAGAGACTAAGGAAAATGGTGACACCTTAGGCGGGATTATCCGCCTGGTAGCAACTGGCCTGCCGGCAGGGCTGGGCAGCTACGTCAGCTGGGACACGAAACTGGACGCCAAGCTTGCCGCGGCCGCTGTTGGCGTCAATGCCATGAAGGGGGTCAGCTTCGGGGATGGTTTTGAACTGGGAACCAAATTCGGCAGCCAGGTCATGGACCAGATCGACTGGGAAAAGGGGGCAGGCTTCAGCCGCCTCAGCGACCACCTGGGCGGCTTTGAAGGAGGAATGACCAACGGGATGCCAGTAGTCATGAACGTAGCCATGAAGCCGATTCCGACCCTCTACCAGCCCCTGCAGACGGTGGACATCAACACTAAGGAAAAGCACCTGGCCAGCGTCGAGCGGTCAGACACGACTTCAATCGTGGCGGCCTCCCTGGTTATTCAAAGCGTAATTGCCCTGGAGTTGGCCAAGGCCATCTGTGACCAGTTTGAATCCAGCAGCCTGCAGAGACTGCAAGAAGAACTGGCCCGCTACCGGCAGGAGTGCCGGGAATACTAGTGAGGCTGCACACGTTAGGGCCGGAGGCAACCGACAGCTGGAAGGCGGCAGTTTTTTACCGGGAAAATAATAAAGATAAAGCAGATATCGAAATCATCGGCCATGCCAGCTTTGAAGACATCTTGGAAAACCTGGCGGACTTAGCTGGTGACTATCTCGTGATCCCGGCAGCTTTTCAGTCCCAGAAACTGGGCCTGGCCTGGGGGGACATGCACTACCTTTACCAAAAGCAGCTGGGTTTAAAAGAAGCCTTTGTCATGAACTTGAACCCTATGCTGCTGCTGGAAAATTCCTATGTCCACAACCGCTTAGCCTTTACCCATGCCGCCGTGGCCAAGCTGCTCCTCCAGTACGTGCCAGAGGCAGAAATTGTGACCTGTCCCAGCAAGTACCTGGCCTACCAGGAATACCGCCGGCGGGGGCAGTACGTTTTAACCAATGAGCAGAACGTGACCCTGCGCCCTTTTGAAAAAGTCCTCGCCCGGATCAAAATTCCCATGGTCTGGTGCGTCTACCAGATCAAGTAGTAAACTTAGGCAAAATACGAAGACAGACAAGAAAATAGAGAAAGAAAAAAGCATGAAAGAATTAGCGATGGCCCCAAATGGCCTCTCTGGCCGCTTAACCGTTCCCGGCGACAAAAGCATTTCCCACCGGGCCGTGATGCTGGGGGCGATAGCCAAAGGCGAGACAAGGATCAGGCACTTTTTGCCCGGCCAGGACTGCTTGACCACGGTCAAGGCCTTCCAGGATTTAGGGGTCAGAATTGACCGGGAAGGAGAAAACTTGCTCGTTCACGGGCAAGGATTAAACGGACTTAAGGCTGCGGATAAAGCTTTAGATATGGGCAATTCCGGCACGACAACCCGCCTTTTGCTGGGAATTTTGGCCGGTAGCTCCTTTGTTAGTCAATTGATCGGGGATGCTTCTTTAAGCAAGCGGCCGATGAAGCGGGTCAGCCAGCCCTTGGCTAAATTCGGGGCAGAGATTGCCTTGAGCCCGGCCGGAACCCTGCCAGCCACGGTCAAGGGGCAAAAGCTGCACGGGGCGGAAATCCAGCTGGAAGTTGCCAGCGCCCAGGTCAAAAGCGCGGCGATTTTTGCCGCCCTGGAAGCAGATAGCCCGTCAACCATCATCGAAAAGCTGCCGACCAGAAACCATACTGAGATCATGCTGCGGCAGTTTGGGGCGGATATCGAAACTGAAGCTGACAATTTAACCATCCATGTCCAGCCGGGGCAAGAATTGCTGGGCCAGGAAGTGGAAGTGCCCGGTGACATGTCTTCGGCGGCTTTTTGGCTGACGGCCGGAGCCATCGTGCCAAATTCAAAAGTTACTTTGTCCCGCGTTAACCTCAACCCGACCCGAACAGGGATCGTCAAGGTCTTAGCGCAGATGGGAGCAAAAATTTCCATCGAACAAGTGCCAAGCAAGGGTGAAGAATTGGGCAACTTGACGATTGAAACCAGCCAGCTGGCTCCAGTTAAGTTGACGGTGGAAGACATCCCGGCCGTCATTGATGAATTGCCTTTGGTGGCGCTGCTAGCGGCTTGCGCGGAGGGAACCAGCGAGATCCGCGGAGCAGAGGAGCTCAGAGTCAAGGAGACTGACCGGATCAAGACGGTTAGCCAGGAATTAGGCAAACTGGGCGTAGAAATCACGGAACTGCCAGACGGGATGATCATCAAGGGCCGGAAAAACTGGCAGGTCAAAGATGACACCTTGGACAGCCACGGCGACCACCGGCTGGGGATGATGGCGGCCATTGCGGCATTAAAGAGCGAGCAACCGCTTCGTCTGGCTAATGAAGACAGCATCTCAGTGTCATACCCGGGCTTTTTCAGCGACTTGGAAAAGCTGGTTAGGTAATCTATAGACAGCAAGCAAAAACAAAAACAGAAGGAATAGCAATGACGACAGTTTTTATCAAGGGCTTGGGCCTGATCGGCAGCTCCCTGGCCCGGGCAATCAGAGAGGGGCATCCGGATATCAGAATCCTGGCCTCTGACCCCGACCCTAAAACCCAGGAATACGCCTTAAGCCAGCAATTGGCTGACCAAGTATTTCCAGGTTTACAAGGGGCAGAAGGGGCGGACTACATCATCTTGGCCGGACCAGTTGAAGCCATCAAGGCAGATATTCGGCAATTAAGCCAGATGGAGCTGAAAAAGGGAGTCCTGGTAACTGACGTCGGCTCAATCAAGCAAGCGATTGTTGACCAGGCACGAGCCTTGACCAAAAAGGGGGTCGACTTTATTGCCGGTCACCCCATGGCCGGGTCGCATAAAACCGGGGTTTGGGCCGGCCGGGCCTTGCTCTTCGAGAATGCTTTTTATTTCTTGATCCCAGCTAGTGACCAGTCAGCTGAGCGCTTGCCGGAATTAGAAGACCTGCTTAAAGCCACTAGAGTGAAATGGTTGCAGCTGACGGCAGAAGAACATGACAAGATCGTGGCCCAGATCAGCCACCTGCCGCACATTATCGCTGCCGGCCTGGTCAACCAGACTGAAGAGACTTTTGCTGGCCAGCCGCTAGGAACCAGGCTGGCTGCCGGGGGCTTTAAGTCCATCACCAGAATTGCTTCATCAGACCCGACCATGTGGAGCCAGATTTTATTGAACAATTCAGAGGACATTTTGAAGCAGCTGGCAGAGTTTCAGACTGAGCTCCAGGAAGTAGCTGAAGAGATTAGAGCCGGGGATGCGGCAGCCCTCTATGACTTTTTCCAAAAGGCTAAAATCAGCCGGGACAAGCTGGGGCCAGACCAGGTCGGGGCAGCGCCAGGCCACTACGACCTCTTTGTCAATATTCCCGACCAAGTTGGCGCTTTAGCTGATGTGACCCGCCTGCTGGCCGAAGCTGGCATCAGCATCGTCAGCCTGCAGATTCTGGAAATCAGAGAAGAAATCGACGGGGTCCTGCAACTGACTTTTGCCAGAGAGGCCGACCGCCGGCAGGCTAAGGAAATCCTGGCCGCTTATGAAATGAAAAAGTAGCATCAAAATAAACAAAGAAAAAAGACGCGATCGTTTGAATCGCGTCTTTTTATCATCTAATCGTCAGCCCGCATTAGTTTGCGCTGGATGATGATGCTGATGATGAAGATGATGAGTTCAAGTAGTTAGCCAGCAGGTTCTTGTCCTTCAGGTCCTTGTCCTTGATGTTGACATTGGCCTTCTTCAGAACCTTGCTGATAACCTTGGTCATCGTGTTGGAGTCAGCTGCCCACTTAGCGTAGAGCTGCTTGTCGATGAAGCTCTTGTTCTTAGTGTATGAGCCCTTTTCAGTAGTCTTCAAAACCTTGATGACTTCGTAGCCGGCTGAAGTCTTAACTGGCGTGGTAGTGTATTCGCCTTCCTTAAGCTTCCAAACAGCTGACTTGAAAGTGCTGCTCAAGCTGGTGTCAGTTGAGTCGAAGGCTGCAAGCTTGCCGGCCTTCTTCTTGGTAGCAGTGTCAGTTGAGTACTTCTTAGCCAGAGTAGCGAAGCTAGTACCGCTCTTCAAGTTCTTGATGACAGTTTCAGCAGTTGACTTCTTGGCAACTACAATGTGTTGCACAGTGGTCTTGGTGTGGTAGCTCTTCCACCAGTTCTTTTCTTGAGTTGCAGTTGGCTTCTTCAAGTCCTTCAAAGCGGCAACTGAGTAGAGGTTGGTTGCCAGGTTTTGCTTGAATGACTTAGTAGTCAAGCCACTGTAGCTCAAAACAGTGCTGAAGCTTGAGCCGTATTGCTTCTTGTACTTGTTGTATTCGGCGTCGATCTTCTTTGAAGATACCTTGTCACCGTATTGGGCCTTCAGCGTGCGGTAGATGATCAGGCTGACCAAAGTTGATTGGCCGGCTGAAGTGTCCTTCATAGCTTCGTAGTATTCGTCCTGAGTGATCTTGCCACCCTTGTAGTTAACTACAGTAGCTGAGCTGCTTGAGCAAGCGGCAGTGGACAGACCGATAGCTGCGGCACCTGCCAAAACGGCGATTTTCTTCAAATGCTTTTTCATAAAATTAAATCTCCACATCCTTCATACGTACTGGTTACTAATATAACATATTTTTCCAGCTAGAGAGTTACTGGAGGCAAAGTTCATGAAAAAATCCGCCTTTCTTAGGAATTTCTTTACTAGCTCTTACCGCTTCCAGTTCCAAGGATCCTGGTGCCAAGCCAACAATTCCTTATATTGTTCTTCGCTGACCGTTTCAGCAATTTCTTGTTCAATCAGTTCCCGGTAGTTCAAAAGCGGGGCAAACTTGGTGCCGGCCTTCTTAAAGTTTTCGTCAGCGTCTGGCAAGAGGTAGGTAAAGATTGAGCTGACCCCGTCAACGTGGGCGCCGGTGTCCTTGACTGCTTGCACGGCTGACAAAACGCTGCCGCCAGTTGAAATGAGGTCGTCGATCAAAACGATGTGGTCGTCCATGGACAGGCGGCCTTCGATTTGCCGGCCTTGGCCGTGGTCCTTTGGCTTAGAGCGGACGTAAACCATTGGCAGGTTCATGACTTGGGCAACCCAGGCGGCGTGCGGGATGCCGGCCGTAGCGACACCGCCGATCACCGTAACTTCCGGGAATTCTTGCCTGATCAAGGCGGCCAGGTTTTCAGCGATTGCCTGTCGCAGTTCCGGGAAGGAGATGGTTTGCCGCAGGTCAGTGTAGATCGGGGAGTGCATCCCGCTGGCGTAGACAAAGTCCTTGTCTGGGGAAATAGTCACAATCTTCTTGTCGATCAGCTGGCGGATAATTTCGTTATTTTGCATCGTTCTTGCTCCAATCCTTCAAAATCTCTTCATATGCTTTTTGCGGGTCAGCGGCCTGGGTGATTGGCCGGCCGACAACGATGGCGGTTGACCCGTTTTCCCGCGCCTGGGCAGGTGTTGCCACCCGGGCCTGGTCGTCTTTTTGGTAGCTCTTTGGCCGGATGCCCGGAGTGACGAACATGAAGTCGTCGCTGAATTCACTCTTCATCGCCTTGACTTCTAGTGGTGAGCAGATGATCCCGTCAGCCCCGGCTTCTTGGGCCTGGTGGGCCAGGCTCTTTACTTCGTCAGCCAGGCTGAGTGAGCAGTGCTGTTCATTCTTCAAGACTTCTTCAGAGATGGAAGTCAGTTCAGTCACGGCTAAAAGCTTTGGCACCGGCTTGCCGGCCGGGGTACCTTCGATCAGGCCTTCTTTAGCGGCCTGGATCATCTGCTTGCCGCCCAGGGCGTGGACAGTCGTGCAGTAAACGCCCAAAGCAGCCAGCTGGTGGGCCGTCCGCTTGACGGTGTTGGGAATGTCGTGCAACTTGAGGTCAAGGAAGATCTGGTAGCCCTTGGCGGACAAATCACGGACAATTTTCGGCCCGTACTGGTAGAACATTTCCATTCCCAGCTTGACGTGCAGGCCCTGCTTGTCCTTCAGCTGGTTGAGGAACAGCCACATTTTTTCCTGATCATCATAGTCCAAAGCGATAAATAACGGTTTGTTCATTGCGACTCCTTAAATTTACAAAGCGCGTATGACCGCATAAGAAAAGCCCGCCAGAGTCTACAGAGACCCCAGGCGGGCAGAATGCGTGCATATCAAAAAGATTGTGCTGCTTGTGGTCTCTCTGTACCAATTAAAGCTCAGTTAACAAAAGCCTATCACGAACTTTCTGAAAAATCAAGGGCCCGGCCAGCTTGCCTTTTTTATTTTTTTGTAGGATAATTTTGGCGAATTGAAAAGTTAAAGAAGTCACATGAAGTCACACGGGAGGAAAAATGACCGCAGAAGTTAATTTGGCTGTTGAACTGCCAGGCTTGAAGCTGAAGAATCCGGTAATGCCAGCGAGTGGGACCTTTGCCTTTGGCGACTTGCCAGAGAATTTTAACTGGGACGAGATGGGGGCGATCGTCTTAAAGACTGCCACCCGGCATTCCCGGACCGGCAACCCTCAGCCGCAGATTGCCTTGCTTGCTGACGGGGTCATGAACGCCGTAGGCTTAACCAACCCAGGCGCTGAGGTCGTGGCTAGTGAAAAGATCCCGGCTTTAAGAGAAAAGCACCCGGACCTGCCAATTTTGGCCAGCGTGGGCGGGGAAAGCGTGGAAGACTATGTGGAAGTCGCGGAAATTCTGGCCGCGGCCAAGCCGGACGCTTTAGAGCTTAACTTGTCCTGCCCGAACGTGTCTGAAGGCGGGATGACTTTTGGCATCGTGCCGGAAATGGTGGAAAAGATCACCCGCCTGGTTAAGGAAAAAGTGGACCTGCCGGTATACGTGAAATTGACGCCAAACGTTACCAGCATCGTGGAAATTGCCCAGGCGGCGGAAAGAGGCGGGGCTGATGGCTTGACCTTGATCAACACCTTGCTGGGCCTGCACCTTGATTTAAAGACCCGGCGGCCGGTTTTAGGCAATGACTTTGGCGGCTTGTCCGGTCAAGCGGTTAAGCCAGTGGCTGTCCGCATGGTGGCCCAGGTCAAGCAGGCAACTAGTCTGCCGATCATCGGAGTCGGCGGGATCAACAGCCCGGAAGACGCGGCTGAATTCATCTTGGCTGGGGCCAGCGCTGTCCAGATCGGCAGCATGGCCTTCCATGACAAATTGGCCATCAAGCACGTAGTTGACGGTCTGCCAGCAGTTTTGGCGGACATGGGCGCAAGTGACGTTACCAGCTTGGTTGGCCAGTGGCAGTCAAATAAGGCTTAAATGGCTAAGAATTACTATAGAGAGTACATGTATAAGGTTAAAGAAATAGTCCAATATGAATTTACCAGGGATATAGTTCTTGGATCACCAGATGGTAGTGAAATTACGGTCTTTGACGATTCTGATTTGCTCGGAAATAATGATTTTGACTTTGTAAAAGTAGGTCAGTCTTATGATGTCAAGATTGGTATTCTGGGTGAAATTAGTGAAACGGGGGAAGAATTTATTCTTGGCAAAAATCAAAAAATTGGAGATGTATTCTTCAGACGTTTGCAAGATGCCAAAAATAATATTTTTTATCTAGAACCTGACAATCAAGGAATCACTGATGACAAAATTGGATCTAAGATAAAGATTGCCGTTGAACGGTATGACATACTGCAAGTAAACGATACTATCCATGGCGGATATGTTTAGAGCAAGAAAAAAGTGTTGAGTAATTACTTCATGGTAAGAGTAATCATTCAACACTTTTTTATGTTCTGATTAATTTTCGCTCTCGTTCAGGTCCTGGTTGAGCTCGCTGCTCAGTCTGTCAATCTTGGCCTGCAGGCGGGCGATTTCCTCGTCAGCTTCCTGCTTGAAGCGGTCGACGTCGGTGTTGAGGTCGCTGACCATCTGCTCAGCTGCTGGCAATTCACTGGCTAAGCGGCTGCCGGCTTCCTGGGCCCGGGAGAGGCCGTCTTGCAGGTCTTTGTGGCTTTCTTTGAAGTCTTCCGCGTCTTCTTTGAGATATTCCCTAGTGCTCTTGCCGTTTTCATCTGGCAAAAAGGCGAAGACCGCCCCTGCTGCTGCCCCGAGCAAGAAGCCCAGGCCAAAGTGCTTGAAATTCCGCATTTTTCTTCCCCCTCAGTTAAAACTGGGCCTTGATCCGGTCGCAGACTTCCTGGTACTTCTTTTCGTCGTATTGGTCGGCATTGTTTCTGGTGAAGAACTTGATGCCGTCGCCTTCCCAGCGGGGGATGAAGTGGATGTGAGAGTGCATGACCACCTGGCCGGCAACTTCACCATTGTTGCTGGTGATGTTCATCGCCTGGATTCGCGGGTCAGAAGCCTTGATGGCCTTGGCGATCTCCGGCACGTATTGCATAAAGCGGCTGGCATCTTCAGCGCTGTAGTCAAAGAAGTTGGTCAAGTGCTTCTTTGGTACCATCAATACGTGGCCTTCGTTGACCTGGGAAATGTCCAAAAAGGCCTTCACGTCGTCATTTTCAAAAACGGTGTAGCTGGGAATTTCGCCACGGATAATCTTACAGAATAAACAGTCGTCAATTAATTCAGCCTTAGTCATTGTGTTACCTCTGATCAATTTTAATGAGTTATTTTTTCAGTTTCTCTATGTCTCCATGCTATCATAAGAGGCAGAGAAAAACATGAAGAAAGATAGGGAAAATATGACTCTAGAAATATCGCATTTGACCGGGGGCTACAGCGGCATCCCGGTAATCAAAGACGTCAATCTGACCATCGCTTCCGGTGAGGCGATCGGCTTGATTGGCCTGAACGGGGCCGGCAAGTCCACGACCATCAAGCACTTATTGGGCCTGCTGCGCCCGCAAGCCGGCAAAATTACTTTAAACGGGATCAACTTAGCTGAAAAGCCAGCTGAATTTAAAAAGCTGGTGGCCTACATCCCGGAAACGCCAGTCATCTACCCGGAACTGACCTTGAAAGAGCACCTGGAACTGACCATCCTGGCCTACCAGCTGGATCCGGATAAGGCCTGGGAAAAGGCTCAAGAGCTTTTGACCATGTTCCGCCTGGCAGACAAATTGGACTGGCTGCCGGTGCACTTTTCAAAAGGGATGCAGCAGAAGGTGATGATCGTGGCCGCCTTCTTGACTGACGCCCAGCTTTTAGTGATCGATGAGCCATTTACCGGCCTGGACCCTCTGGCTGTAGCCAACTTCATCGGCCTCATCAAAGAAGCGCAAGAGTCTGGCAAGGAAATTCTGATGACCACCCACGTATTAGCCGATGCCCAGCAGGCCATCAAGACCTACGCGATCTTAAACCAGGGCACGATCGAGTTCACCGGCAGCCTGGATGAAATCAGGGACCACTATGGCTTAAAGGCCAGCGACTCCTTTGACAAGCTCTACCAGCTCTTGTACCAGGAGCAGAAAAATGCGTGAGCTGGCGAAGAAGAGACTGCAAAGCAACTTCCAGCAGTCAGCCAAGTATTTGGCCCTGGTTTTCAACGATTTCTTTGTCCTGGCTCTGATCTTCATCTTTGGGGCAGTCATGTTCTGGTATGCCCAGGTGATGAAGGTCCTGCCGGTAAAGGCCTGGTACTATCCCCTGCTATTATCCGCCTTGCTCTGGCTGGCCTACTTGCCGGGCAAGCTGGTGACCCTCTTGCAGACGGCTGACCGGCAATTCCTGCTGGCCACTGACGACCGGCTGGATGATTACCTGGCTCCCATGCGCCGCTACAGCTTAGTCCTGCCGGCCCTGCTTTTGGCCTTAGCTGGCGGGATTATGTATCCCTTCGCCAGTTTAAAAATGGGCCTGTCCAATCTCAACTACTTTTCCTTGGTCTTGGCCCTCTTTTTTGCCAAGGTCTTTGAGCAGGGGGCGGTCAGCCGCAGCCTAACCTTTGACCACAGGGTTAAGCAGGTGACCTGGCTGATCAGGCTAGTCCTATTAGCCCTGCTTTTGGCGAGTTTGTATTTCTTGCCAAATGCCTTGTACCTGCTTTTGGCTCTTGCCGTTATCGCGGTTTTGGCCTTACGGGCCTGGAAAAATTCCGCCTTTGACTGGCAGTACGCCATTGACTATGAAGCAAGGCGGAAAGAGACGGTTTACGCCGGCTTTGCCATGTTTACCGACGTCAAGGAAAGACAGGCCAACATCAAGCGGCGGAAGTACCTGGACTTTTTATTGCCGCCTTTTGGCAAGGAAAGCCCAAACAGCTTCTTGTACCGGCGGAGCCTTTTGCGGGACCCGGAATACTTGAACCTTTTGGCCCGGATGACGGCCTTTGCCGTTTTATTGACGGCCATGATCCAGGATCCGGTCTGGGCCCTGCTTTTGTCCGCCTTGGTCATGTACTTAACCGTCTGGCAGCTTCTGCCTTTAGGGCAAAAATATGACCAGAACATCATGTACCGGGTCTACCCGATTGCCCAGAAAGACCGGGGGCAGGAAGTCAGCCGGGTTTTGGCCTGGGCCTTGCTTTTGCAGACGGGGCTGATTATAATTTTCTGGCTGGCCATTATGCCGGGCCAATTTGCCTGGAGCCTCCTGCTCTTAGTCTGGTGCGGGCTTTTGGCTAAAGTCTACCTGCCAAATAAGACCCAGCAGCTGGCGAAAAAGGCCCGCTACAAGAAGCGGAGAAAATAGGCAAAAGAATAAAAAATAAAGCAAACAGTAAAACAGATATAGACAAAAAATAGAAAGAACAGAGAGAAAGACATGCGTTTAAAGAACAAGCCTTGGGCAAATGAACTGGTAGAAGAGCACCCGGAAAGCGCCTTGGACCGGCCGGATCCAGCAGAAAAGATTGACTGGGCGGCCCGCTTTGGCAATGATAAGCCGATCGAAATTGAAGTTGGTTCAGGCAAGGGGCAGTTTATTACCACTTTGGCCAAGCAAAACCCGGACCGCAACTTTGTAGCTATGGAAATCCAGAAGACGGCAGCCGGCATCATCTTGAAAAAGAAGCTAGATGAAGGGCTGGACAACCTGCAGATCCTCTGCGCCGACGCGGCCAACCTGGTAGCCTACTTCGGGGAAAACTCCACTAGCAAGATCTACCTCAACTTCAGCGATCCCTGGCCAAAGAGCCGGCATGAAAAGCGCCGTCTGACCTACAAGGACTTTTTGGCCAAGTACCAGGCAGTTTTGACGGGTGATGGGGTGATTGAATTTAAGACCGACAACTCTGGCCTTTTTGCCTACAGCGTCAAGAGCATGAACAATTACGGGATGCACTTTGACTTCGTCTCAGTTGACCTCCACCATGAAAGCGAAGACATCGTGGAAAAGAACGTGGAAACTGAGTATGAGCACAAGTTTGCCAGCAAGGGGCAGCCGATCTACTGCCTGCACGCGGGCTTTTCAGCAAAATAATTCCCTTTGCTGGGAAAATCGGTTAAAATAGCTAGTAAAGTATTCCTTATTAAAAGTAAGCAGGAGGTAAAGATGGAAGAATATAAAGTAGTTGACCAAAAGAAACTGGCCGACTTAGTCAAGAGTGGTCGGACGGTAGTCGAATTTTCAGCCAACTGGTGCTCAGATTGCCGCTTTTTGGAACCGGCCATGCCAGCGATTGAAGCTGACTTCGCAAGCAGCAAGTTTATCAAGATTGACCGGGATGGTTCAATCGACTTATGCAAGGAAATGAACATTATGGGAATTCCTTCATTTGTTGTCTACCAAGATGGGCAAGAAATTGGTAGACTAGTTAATGGAGACCGCAAGACCAAGCAGGAAGTGGAAGCATTTTTGCGGTCGCTTGACTAGATAAGAGGGGACTTGAGATCTAATGATCACTAGCATTAACAAAGTAAGCTATCCCAACACTTTGATCGTCATTTTGGCGCAGGGCGATGGTGAAAGCAATTTCGAAGAAAAGGCTGACGTAACCCGGGTTACGGACGGCAAGGGCGAATTGACTGGCTTTAACTTCTTTAACGTTGACCAGGTATTGGATTATGACAAGCTGCCAAACGGTGAAGTCAAGTTGGACGAAGCACAAGTAGCTGCCTTGAACAAGAAGCTGGCAGAAGTCGGCTT
Organism: Lactobacillus delbrueckii subsp. bulgaricus; assembly: GCF_046938665.1. GTDB lineage: Bacteria > Bacillota > Bacilli > Lactobacillales > Lactobacillaceae > Lactobacillus > Lactobacillus delbrueckii_C. Next base: position 13,403 of record NZ_JBKZCD010000015.1, on the reverse strand, counting down.
TAGCGACAAGCTGGAAGTTGCCAAGCCAAGCTTGGTTTATGGCTACGTTAAGAGCTGTGAAGTGCACCCAGACAGCGATCACTTGCACATCACCCAAATTGACGTGGGTGACGGGCAAGACCACCAAATCGTTTGCGGGGCGCCTAACATCGCTGAAGGGCAAAAGGTAGTTGTCGCTTTGCCTGGCACCTTGATGCCAAATGGCGCACAGATTTGGCCAGGCGCCTTGCGCGGGGTTGAATCAGACGGCATGATCTGCTCAGCCCGGGAACTGGGCTTGGCCCACGCTCCGCAAAAGCGCGGCATCATGGTTGTGCCTGACAGCTTCAAGGTTGGGGACGAATTCGAACCAACCAAGTGCGACGAATTGCTCGCTAGCGGCGTGATTACGCTGTAAGATCGCTAGAAATCAGAAATCCAGCATTAGCTAAGCTAGTGCTGGATTTTTTCTTTTGTAAAAAAGAGGAAAGTTTGGAAGGAAAAATAGAAGAAAGAACATAAAAGTATAAGTTGGAGTTGAGCGAACACTTGTACCTTTGCTATAATTTTATAAAGATAAAAGACAAGTCGAGGAAAAAAGAATGAGAAACGTCAAATACTGCCCAAACTGTGGCCAGGAACTAGCAAAGGGCAGTGCCTTTTGCTCAAATTGCGGAACCAGCTTGATCGACCAAAGCCAAAAGACCAGCCGGGTAGGCCGCAAGCAGGGTAAGAAGCAGAAAACGACGATTGCCTTAGCAGCCCTAGCCTTGCTAGCTATTGATGGCTACTACTTGTGGGGGAGCAGCCAGTACAGCAAGGACAAGCAGGTCGATTGGATCATGGCGACGCTAGTTAATCCAGACGAGGATGCCACCCGCTACATTGTGGCCGACAGCGCTACTTTAGCGGTCAACCATGAGAATTTGGCACCCTTGCAGAAGTTTTACAAGGAGCACCAAACGGCCGCCAACCGGATGGGGCAGAATTTTAAGGCGGGTGACAACAAGTATGGCGACTTCCGTTTGATTCAAAGCGGCCATTATGCGGGGATTTTTCCAAAATACAAGCTACAGGTAAGAACCTACCAGCCGTCGGTCGTGACCAACCATGAAGGTTCGCAGGTGACGGTCAATGGGGAAAAGGTTGGGAAATTGACTGCCAAAGGCGAGAATGCCTATACCAAGCGGCTTGGGCTGCTATTTCCTGGGAAATATTGGCTAAAAGTGACTGCGGAAGTTGAAGGCCGCAGGCTTTCTGCCAGTTCAACCGTGAACATCAACAGTAACGACACCATCAACTTGAACATCAGCACCAAGACTTTTACCGTCAAAAGCGTGCCCAATGGGGTGGTTTATCTCGATGGGCAAAATGCCGGCAGCTTGGATGACAGCGGCGTCTTGACGCTGAAAGACTACCCGGTGACCAAGAATATGAGCCTTTATGTGGCCTACCAAAATGGGGATAACGTGGTGCAGTCTAGTCCCGTGACTGATCTGGGCAGTGCTTTTGAAGAAGCTAGTGAGGGCTATGATAGCAGTGATGCTGATTATAGCGACCTGGCTAGCGACGAGAGCAGTGAGACTGTGACGGTGCAAGATGATGGTTACCTAATCCAGCCTAAGTGGTCAGGGCTAGTTGGGAAAAGCGTTGCGGAGAGTTTGTTTGATACGAACTATAACGATCCTGACCCAGACCGCTTTGTGGGCGGCAGCTCTAATAGTGGCTACCAGCAGATTAAGTCGGAAAACAACCGGTGGGATGAGTCTGACAAGATCTTGAGCTACTCGCAAACGGCGACTGTGTCTGGCGTTTATCCGCTGAGCGACACAGAGAGTCAGGTCATCTACCGGATCGACTACACCTTCGTTCATGAAAGTGACGTCCACGAGCAAATTTTTGAATATAGCGGCGTGGTGGAGAAATCTGGCAGCGAGTACCTGATCCAGTCATTAGGCGGTGCTAAGAAGATTTCTGATACTACGACGGATGGTTAATAAACCAGAGCTCTTAGGAGCTCTGGTTTTTGTTTTGATTGGGTTAGGAAAATATAGCTGATATATGATCTTTTATTTATTCTTCAAAATTGAGGCAGGGTAAAATGATAATTTAACAGTAATAATTTAAAGCTTAAAAAAGAATGAAACGATAATGCGTGCTTAGTATCTAATATACAGCTTCTACTGAATTTGAAAAGATGAAAGAGAAAACAAAAGACAAACTTAAAGGCAAGAATGGCAATAGACAAGCGATTTTGTGATTTTCATATAGTCAAAAGAAAAACTTTATAAAATCTTAAATCGAAAAGTCGTTGTTATACTACGAATAACAAAGTATTGATCTACGATCAATACTTAAACTGTCAACCATTAAAGATTAAGTTGTAAATGTGAGGTAAGAAGATGGCATTATCCATTGATAATTTAGGCCGTGAAGACTTGGTTACATTGTTGGGTGGTTATATTAACCACACTCAACAGATTAATGAAGCTGAGAATAAGTATTCTGATCGATATGACGAGATTAGAGATAGTCGTTTGTTGGCCGAGTATAAAAAGCCCAAGAATATGATTAAGAATTTTTTACTAGCACCATTTTATGCAAATAAGCTTAGATGGTTAGCGATTTTTTTTGACTTCTGGGGTGCCTTAGGTGTTCTTTTTGCATTCGCTTTTATTTATGAGATTATTTCAGATTTATTTACTGGTAACTTAGCTAATTTAGCTAATAACTTTGTAGATAATCTGACTGAGGTTCTAGCTGGATTGCTTTTAGGGAGTATTGGGTACTTCATGGGAAGAAAAAATTATAAGGAACACTGGTTTAAAAAGAAGATTGAAAGTGGCGATTTAGATACTGACATTGATGTAGAAGCTGATACAGATTCCCTAAGTAATGCTTATAAGAATGAATATAGCAGCCTAGTAAATGATGAAAGATACCAACAATATCTTAGTCTAATTCCGAAGAACTTTACATTGGATGATATTGTAGGGATTCATCAAGTACTGTCTGATTATCGTGCAGATAACTTTAAAGAAGCTGTGAACGTATGGCGTCAAGAACAACATAATCAACGTGTTGAAAACAAGCTGAATGAACAAGATGGGAAGTATGAACAGCTTCGAAACGATCTTTATGATATTCGTCAACAACAAGATGAAGATCGTTCTAGAACTAACTTTATGGCAGATAAACTTGCAACTACTGCAATGAATGCTAGACGTACAGCTGAAAGTGCTGCAAAGAATGCTCAAAATGCTGCAAAGAGTGCTCAAAATGCTAATACAACGTCAAGCCAGACTCAGAACGATTTCGAAAGTTGGAAAAAGAAATATAGTGAATAAATACTAGATAATCTGAATATCAAATAGCGTTGCTACACTGATAAAGCTACAATACTTGGATTCAAGATTTATTTTGAAGAAAAAAGGCGCACTTATATCGAATTAATTTTCGTGTTAGGTGCGCTTATTTTGAAGATTGAAAACTTGGAATGTATTGCGAACCCAATTTAACTTGGATTAATGCGTGTTGTTAGCCAAAAATACTATGTGGTCAAATGTATCTAGCAAACTAACTGACCATTTAACAGATACTGAAAGGTGCTGAAAATTATGAGTAAAAGAGACTGGGACGAATATTTTGCAAAAAGCTCCTGGGAAAGACAGTATGAGTCTGAAAGAAAGCAAAGAATTCTTCGTAATAAAGTTTGGTTTGTAGCAAATATTTTGGTAATTTCAGCTGTTTTTCTTTATATCTTCATTAACTTGATTATTTGGGGAATTAAGGGAATTATAGCATTATTTCACTAACTCTGATGTTATTTTTGAACTGGAATGTAGAAGGAAGACCATTAAGAGATCAATTGTCCAATAGTAACGAGTGGTCATCTGATAAAAAATTCATAACGAAAAAATAAGTTCGATCGAATGATCTTAGAATCGAGGAAATAAAAATGGCTATCTATAGAATAGATAATGTTGAACATAGCGGAATTGGTCAATATGGAGAGGTAATTTGGAACTTTCCAGAAGCATATAATGACGCAAAAGATGGTGATGTTTTAGAAATTCAAAGTAATGTAATTGTGGATCTTAGTTCTTATCAGCCTTACTATCTAAATAATTTTGTTGCGAATAATGACTGTGACTTACTGTTTAATTTGGGTAAAAGAATAACAATTAAAGGAACCACGGGCTCAGGGATTTTAGGCTTTTTTTATGCAGATGATACTAGTGTAGCTCTTAAAGATATAGCAATTGGATCTCAGGGCTATGGAAGCTTATTTGTTAATTCAACATTTGAGTTTGATAATGTATCGTTTATCAAAACTTCAGAGGATGGAAGTCCGAGTGTAGAGTTACAAGGGTCAACAGGTAGGATCAACAATTGCTTTTTTAATAAGGATTATTCTATGGGGAGTACTTCAGGGCTAAGTGTGGTTAACAGTAAGCTAGAAGTAATTGATACAGTATTTAATTCAAGAATCTTTCTTATGAATAATGCAGAGACAACTTTCAATAACTGTGTTCAATTTGTTTCAGGAAATAAAGAATGTGATTTTATTGGAAGAGAGTCAAAAGTTGAATTTATGAATTCAGCATTTCTTGTACCCGAAAATACAGAAGTAGGGGATAAGTATTATGTGTATTTGCAAAACTGCAAGTTTTCAATGGTTAATACCACTATTAAGGGGTCTTTGCACATTGAATAATGGGATCAGTTATGTCTATTTGCAATTCATTATAAAAACATATTGCCTATATTTGATGATTTATCTACCTAATTTGAACATTGCAAGAAAGGATCTTAAATTTTGATTATCAATATTTGTCCAGAGTTGGACTTAATGGGTATGCATGGATCTACCAGTTTTGGTGACGCTATTAGGCTTATGTCAACACCAGGCGAAGAGATGACTGTTGTTTCTAATAGTACTTCTACAAGTGTTCGGTCAATTGACGTGATGCGGGATGTTACCTTTAAAGGTAAATTTAGCATGTCTGTTTGTTTACATGGCAATATAAATGTAACTTTTGATACGGCAGAAGTTATGAATACAACTCTTGGAAATTCTGCAATCTATATAGCCAAAGATTTTATTGGTACTTTAACAATCAAGGATTCAATAATTAGATTTAGAGCCATTGAAGGTGCACGTGACGGTGTTGCGATTTCAACTGAAAGTTTTGATAGTACTTTTGATGTTTTAAAGGTTATTAATTCGACCATAGATGGCGTCATGAGTGTATCTGATAGGTGCCAGATGTTTGGAGAGGTTAGAATTAATACCCGTGGGAATGAAACAGACGGGTATACAACCGTTGTTCTGGCAAGACATTTTGATGCATCGCAGGCTACTATTATTAATGATGGCTTTGCTACCTATTTTGCTTCAATACAAAGTGGCAACTTGCAAAAGATGAAAGTCTTGTCAGGACCCGCCGAATTTGATGGTTCATGGAATATTGACAATTTTGAAATCGATATCGTTTCCCCAAGATTTGAAGAAAAATCTGATGTTATTCGGTTCCCGATTCTCAATAGTGATCATATTTCCGATGTAACCATAACAAAGGGAATTAATGTCATCAATGCACCTGCAGACGATACAATTGTTAATGCATCAAATGTTAACCTTACTTTTTCAGGTGGGATTGTTGGGAGTTTAGACAGACCGTATGAATACAAAGGAATATTAGAAAACTCAACAGTTAAAAATGATGGTGCCGAAGAGAATCTGAATTGGACAATTATTGGTTCCAACGTCTACGTTGATAATGCTGAGCGACAAACCGGTTTAAGTAAAGTGGCAGAGCTTTATCCAAATAGTTTAAAGCTTGTTACATTAGAAAACTATCTTAATGCCCAAGAGAATGTTGAGGAAGATATTGCTGACGCTTCAGATGGAGATCAACAAGGTGTTCAAGATGATAACTTTGAGGATGTGGAGTCTTTTGATGATTTCTCAGATGAAGACTCTTTTGATACTGCTTCAGATGAAAATATATATGATGATTATCCAGATGAAAGTGATGTCGAGATTGAGGCTGAGTTAAATCGCCGGATAAAAGCTTGGGGCGATAGTTTTACTATCGATAAGAATCTCATGCATATTAAAGAAGTCATTACTCTCGTCAATCGTTTAGACGATGAATACGATCGTATTTTTTGGTATAAGCAGGGCTACCAGTTAATGACAAGTCACCTTCTTGACGAATCAGTTCATGAAGATGTCCCCCCATTCTACGTTGTCAAAATCTTCCCGTATATGGCCAAAACAGTAGCCAACCTGCACCGTGCACAAGAACGTAATGACCAGGAACGAATCCGTTTGGAAAGCGCCCACTATCAAGACGTTCAATATTTCTTAAAGTGGGCAGATCAGCATAAAACGGCTGAACGCCTTGACAACATCATTATCATCCACAGCGATTATCCTTTTAGAAGTTTTAGAGAAGAGTTTACCTCGGAACAATGGCACAAAATATATTTGGAATACCAGGAATATATGCTTTCAGAGGCAGGGTACTATCATGATTTATCAGGATATGGTGGAAATGAATAGGTGATAGGAAGCTCAATTTAATAGTAGATTATTAGAAAAAATAAAGGATGTAATAATGTTGAATTACTGACAATCTAGATAAATTTATCATTACTATAAAATAAATGTGTTACATATATATTAAGAAAGATAAAAAATGAAAACAAACATCGCAGTATATTCTATGATTCCATATTCTGGTCATATTTTGGGAATAGATATCGGTACAAAAAATCTAAGTGACATAACTGATCCAGTGTACTATAGACTCTACCAGGTAATTTCTCAGAATGAAGTATCTGCTGACTTGCTAGATAGTGCTTTAGAGCACCTGAGACACCGGCAAATATATGGAGAGAGTGATAATTTGCCTTTATTTGTGACCCCACGATTTGATCCTTTAGACCAATTAGATCGTGAATTTTATCAAGAAATTTCCCAAACCGGTGTCCCTAATATATCTAATCCATTAGAACATTGTGTGGAAATACAAGCTGCACTTCGTAATCAGGAAGATTTTTATCATAAGTATGCTAAAAAAATTTCTAAATGGTCAAAAGATTTTTCAAAGAAGCGAAAAGAAATGGGTTACGTGGCTGAGCCTACTTCAGGCGTTATGGTCCTAAAGGATTGTGAGCTTTCCAAAAATATTTTGTTCGAAGAAAATATTCCAATTTGGACTTTGAATCATGTGGGAGCAGTAGAAATTGGACTAACTGAGTTTGAATTAGCAAATAAAATATGTCAAGAAAAAAGAGGCAGTTCATCCCCATTAAAAAAATTGGGAGGTTTTTTCCGGCATAAGTAAATTGCAACTTTGAGAAATATATCTTGGTGTTGGAGATGATGATGCTAAGATAGTTGGCACAGTTGCTTTAAATAAACGATAAACAACTGTGTTATTACCAAAATAGTCTTTACAAGATTAGTTTGGGACATCCTATTTTTGAAATGCTGCTTTTAGAAATAGATAATTAAAAGGAATTGCTTAATGTTAAATAACTATAGAGTCATCGGTAAGGACAACGATAATGTTGACATTGGCTTTGGCGTCAAGCAGGTTCAAGACAATGAGATTGATCCAGCCATTTTAACACAATATCTCAAGATAAATGATCAGAAAGGCAGTTTTCCTGGTTATGGAGGCCTGCCCATCTGGTATCAGCCGGATAATAGGGCTGTCAAAGAACTCTTGACTCCAGATGAAAAAGTAAATACTGATACGAGGGAAATTCTTCAGGATGCTGTCCATCATGTGGATAACAATGGGTATTACTATATCGACCAGTCAACTGTTAACTCGATGATTATTGGGGTCACCCGGTCTGGTAAAGGTCAAAAGATTATCATGCCTCTTTTGAATATTTTGGCTAGAGGCGAAGAAAAACCAACTGTTATTATCCATGATCCTAAAGGTGAACTGCTTAGAGATAGTGGCAACTTTTTCAAAGACAATGGATATAAGATCTACAACTTTAATCCAAGCGATTCAAGCACCAGTTCCCACTGGAATATTTTTGAAACGGCATATCAGGCAATCGTTAAAGAAAATGCTGATGCTTTTGATGAAGCTATCCATGAATTAGTTGATATTCTGGTGCCTGTTGATGAATCCAGTTATGATAAGTATTGGAATGATGCTGCTAGAAATGTCTGTGAAGCACTATTACGATATTTTTTAATTACCAACACCTATCAAATAGTTGGTGAATTTGATGATACTATTCGTCTAACTTTGGCAAAAAAGCCTCCTGTGTATCGAGATTTTGTTACTTTTGTAACTGAGTGCGTGTCGCGAAGCAATAACAGGCAGGAAGATCTTCTTGACAGGCTGACACTTTACACTTTGAAAAACTATAGTAAGTTTTATTCGGGGAGTAAGGAAGAAAGAGAAACTTTTTTGAATAATAAAACTTCCGACTACCTACGAATTGAACCTATCTTGACCACGAACGGAAGGCTTGCATGTTTATGTCAAAATATGGAAAAATTTGGCCTTGATCCACATTCATTCTTCTGGTATCAGCAAATTGTTAGTGCACAAGATATGTGGATTAAAAACCAGCCGAGTTCCGAGAAAATGCGGTCCAGCATTCTAGGCTGCATGACGGGGCCTATGGGACAAATGGAATCAACTAGTTTGTTTGAAATCACTAGCGATAATGAAATCAATTTCCCAGATCTTTTAAAAGAACCAAGCGCGATCTACCTACAAAGTTCCGTTCGGGCGCCGCAATTGAACGGCTTTTTGACCCTCTTTATCAACCGTTTTTACAATTATGTCTTTGATCAAGACCGCCAGACCCAAAAGCCGGGTGACCACCGCCGTGTACACTTTGTGATTGATGAGTTGCCGCTTTTAAACAGAATTCCAAATCTCAGCGGCAAATTGGCCAGTGGGCTAGGTAGTCAATTGCTCTTTGATTTGGCAATACAGGACATTGACCAGTTGCAAAACCGCTATGGAAGTGAGGCAAGCAGTATCTTGGCTAACTGCTCCAATACCATGTTTATTGCTGGTGATGGTAAAACTATTGACTACCTAGAAAGCCGGTCAGCAGGCTTAATTACAAAAAAAGAGTTATCTTATAAAGGTGATAATACAGTATATCTTTTCCGTTCCCTTGTCACGCAAAAAATGTTAGGAAGGAATCAATCAAGTCTTCCGATCTGCTGTAAGACTATGCCTTTCTATTTTATGATTGCAAATATTCAGCCCTTTTCTCTACCTAGAAAGGTAGAGAAAAAAGGTGTACCTTCTTTTGAAAGTATAGAAGAATACAATAAGAAAATGCACATGTTGGAAGTGAAAAAAGGTAAACGTGCGTTGACTGAAGAGCTTGAATCTACAGATGTTAATATTAAATGTGTTATTGATACCGTTAAGAAAGGAAGAAAGACCAATCCGATATATGACGATCCGATAGATCATGGTCTTCCAATGGCTTAGGGTAAATTGTCTTTATTCGACTTTGTTCAGCCTATTGGCGATGATGGTGATTATGTCATCCGGCCTGATTGTAAGCCTTTGATTTCTGAGGCGCTGAATAATATGAATTGTGATATTCATAAACTTAAGCGGAGAGATTCAGTTATTACGATGTATGGCTCTGTGATGGCTACATACTTAAGCGATAAAAATGAATGGGATATAAGTGATGATATGGTAAAAATTTTGGTGGGTGATTTTGCTTATTTTGATATTTTGCCAGTTGAGTTTGATGATGCATTGGGGGTAGCTGTCGATAAACTTAAAAGTATCGATGAAGATGGCGATGCCGAAGATGATGAAGTCGAAGATGCCGATGAAGACAAAGTCGAAGATGACGAAGTCGAAGATGATTATTACAAAAGTCAACTCGAATTTGCTGATTCTATTATTAGGTCTGATATTTATATGATGCAAGAGAATCCACAATTCAGGGTGTCGATAGCTCAAGGCAAATTGTCATTCACTGACTTTGTTCAGCCTATTGGCGATGATGGTGATTATGTCATCCGGCCTGAATATAAGCGCTTTATTTCCGAAGCGCTGAATAATACGAATTGTGATATTCATAAACTAAAGCGGAGAGATTCAGTTATTACGATGTATGGCTCTGTGATGGCTACATACTTAAGCGATAAAAATGAATGGGATATAAGTGATGACCTGGTAAAGCTTTTACTTTGTTATTATGCTACTGGTCTTGTGCCCGTTGAGTTTGATAATGCGATGGCTGCTACGGTCGGTAAATTACAAAACTAGAAGTTTATTATTTAGATAGAAGTTATGAGTATATTGACCCTCTCATAATGATCCAAGTTTCTTGATTATATCTGGAATAATATTTAAGTTTGGTAAAATTGTTAATCCTCTTTTATTGGAATTGTATTTGTTTGTAAAGAGAGAAATAAATGAAAGCAAGAAAATTTTTGACAGTATTGTCGGCAGCTAGTGCGCTGTTACTAGTTGCGGGATGCAGCAACAGCCAACAATCCTCTGAAAAGACAGCGAAGCAAAGCAGCAAAAAGCAGTCTTCTGAGAAGAGTTCTAGCAAGAAATCATCTTCCAAGAAGACTGTAAAAAAGCAATCTAGTGAGAGCTCCTCATCTGAAGCTAGCTCTTCTAGTTCAAGTAGCCAGACTTCACAATCAAGTAGCAGTAGCATTACAAGCAGTCAGTCATCATCAAGCGCGGTTTCTAGCTCATCCAGCAGCAGTCAAACACAGAAGTATGCTGATGAAGAATACGCTGCTGCAGTTTGGCTAACTGGTGAAAATGCAAAATATGGTTTTAGCGAATCTAGTGTCTTCTACCATTCAGACAAGGTCGCTAATATGTACATTTATCAGGGGCAAAAATATGCCAATCAGACCCATATTACAGTTAATGCCAACGATGTCTTGGTAGAGTACGACGTTGTTCCAGGAGCCCACCCACATGGAATGGACCAGAAAACTTTTACCAAGGAAGAACTAAATAAAACCATTGCTCAGCATAAGCAAGAAATCGATGACTACATCAGCGAGCAAGGCAGCAACCAAGACGAAGACTACTAATCACTTACTTAATCCAAACCTGATTTTTCCTCAATTTTTTCAAAAGAGCTCGGCTAGAGCTCTTTTTTCTTTTCCTATTAATGCTAAAATTAGAAGCGAATGATTGAAGATAATGGAGCAATACAATGTTAGATAAGACAAAACAAATTTGGTTTATTGGTATCAAGGGTACCGGGATGGCATCCCTAGCCCTGATCTTGCACGACTTAGGCTACAACGTTGCCGGCAGTGATATCGACAAGTACACCTTTACTCAAGACCCGCTCAAGGCAGCTGGGATTGAAGTTGCTTCTTTTTCAAAGGACAACATCAAAGGCGAAGGGCAAGTCATCGTCAAGGGTAACGCCTTTAAGAGCGACAACATTGAAGTGGCTGCTTGCGAAGAAAAGGGCGTTGCTTGGCAAAGCTACCCAGACACGGTTGAAGAAATTGTCCAACAATACACTAGTATTGGCGTTGCTGGCTCACACGGCAAGACTTCAACCACTGGCCTCTTGGCAACGGTTTTGAGTGAAGCCGCACCAACTTCCTTCTTGATTGGTGACGGGATGGGGAAAGGCGTTAAAAATTCTCGCTTCTTCGTCTACGAAGCTGACGAATACCGCCGGCACTTCTTAGCCTACCACCCGGACTATCAGATCATGACCAACGTCGACTTTGACCACCCAGACTACTTCAAAGACCGTGACGACTACGCCAGCGCCTTCCAAACTGCTGCTGACCAAACCAAGAAGGCACTGTTCGTTTGGGGCGATGACGAGCGCTTGAAGCAGATCACGCCAAAGACCGCCAAGAAGTACACTTACGGCTTGAAGGACAGCGATGACTTCCAAGCCTTTGACGTGGTGAAGACCACCAAGGGTGCTAAGTTCCATGTTCGGGCCCACGGGGAAGATTTGGGCGAATTTACGATCCACCTCTTTGGTGACCACAATGTGATGAACGCTACGGCGGTTATTGCAATTGCCGTGACTGAAGGAATTGACCTAAACTTGGTCAGAAAGGGTTTAGTCAAGTACACCGGGGCAAAGCGTCGTTTTAGTGAAAAGGACTTTGGCGACACGGTGGTAATTGATGACTATGCTCACCACCCAACGGAACTGCGGGCAACAATTCAAGCTGCCCGGCAGAAGTTCCCCGATCGGAAATTGGTAACGATCTTCCAGCCGCACACTTACTCTAGAACCAAGGAGTTTGCAGAAGAATACGTGGAAATTCTGAAGGGAGTCGACAAGGCCTTCTTGACGCCGATCTACGGGTCAGCTAGAGAGAAGGCTGGCGATATCAAGAGCGAAGATATTACCAGTCAGATTCCAGGTGCGGAAGTTATCGACTTCGATAACTTGAAGGATCTTTTGGCCTACAAGGGCGAATGCATCGTCTTTATGGGGGCCGGGGATATTCCAAAATACGAAGTAGCATTTGAGAAGATGCTGGAAGAATAGAAATCTTTCTTATTGTAAAAATTCAAAAGACGAGATCGTTGTTGAAGATCTTGTCTTTTTGTTTGCAAAAGCATAATAATATTGTTACTTGTTTATGATGAAAGGGCTGATTATCGCGATACGTAATAGTATTGACAATAATGTGAACGGATTTAAAATATAGTGTGAAGGCAATATATAGTGTAAATAATGGATTTATAACTAAGCTGTGGTTTAGCCGGGTTGTTTGCTTACCATGATGTTATAGCCTTCGAGTAATTATAATTATAACAATTTTGCTTTTCATAGAAAGTGGGGATTAGCAAAATGTTGTCTAAGAACAATCGAAAGTTGCAAGAGCGCAAGCTTGAAGAAAAGCAACACTTTGGGTTTAGAAAATATAGTTTTGGTTTAGCTTCAGCCTTGATTGGTGTGTCATTCATGCTGGGAACTGGCAATACTGTTTCAGCAGATACGCCTACTCCGTCTGAAACGGCATCAACCACTACTACGAGCAGTGCTGGTTCAGCTGCTACGTCTAGTTCAGAAGCAACCGAGAATAAGGGTACTGATGCGGCTGCAGGTACAACTGATACTTTAGCTGCTGAAACTAAGACCGACTCAACGGCTACAACTCCAGCTAACAATTCGACAGCTGAAACTAAGACTGTAGCAGCCGCTACTACGAACAGTGCTGGTTCAGTAGTTAATGACGCAAGTAATAATCCAACCACACCTACTGCACCCGAGAATAAGAGTACTGATGCGGCTGCAGGTACAACTGATACTTCTGCAACCAATCCCAATCCTAAGACCAGTACTGACAAAGCTTTAGAAAAGCCGAGTGAAAATAAGGGATCAGTTGACTCAGCAGGTACTGATTCAACTGCCCCAGCAAAGGCTGCCCC
>NZ_JBKZCD010000014.1:0-46379 GCF_046938665.1 Lactobacillus delbrueckii subsp. bulgaricus | reverse complement strand
CACTGTCAAGGTTGTCTACACTGCTAACAAGCAGAAGGCTTTGGTAAGATACATTGACCAAGATGGCAACAATGCAGTGATTGAAACTTCTGACGACTTGACTGGCTCATCTAAGGATGCAATTGCATACAGCACTGAAGACACGATCAAGAAGTTGGAAGCAGCAGGCTACGTATTTGTATCAAGTGACTACCCAACTGACGCAGCTTACGACAATGACGACAGCACTGAGCAAATCTATACGGTTGTTCTGAAGCACCAGACTCAAGAAAGAGTCAACACTAAGGACGCCAAGCAGACGGTCCACTACGTTGGCACTGGCCTGCAGCTGCCTGACAAGGTTCAGACTCAAAAGGATGCCTTCAAGCAAGTTGTTGTAGTTGACCTGGTAACTGGCAAGGTGGTAGAAGAAGGTCCATGGACTAGCCAGAAGACTTTTGGCAAGGAAACTGTATCAGTAATCAACGGCTACCACTCTGATAAGAAGATCGCCGGTGGTTTGACCGCGACTCCAGACCAGCCAGAAGTTGAAGAAACTGTCACTTACGTTCCAAATGGCCGTGTCATCCTGGTTGATAAAAATGGGCAGCAACTGCCTGGCACTAGCACAGACCAGTACACGACTGATCCAGAAGATCCAACCAAGGTTCTCGACGTTGTCGTTCCAGAAGTGAAGGGCTACCAGCCGCAAACTGTTCAAGTAGGGCAGAAACTGACTCCGAGTGACCCATCTGGTGACACTTACATTGTCTACGATGTTCCTGCTCAGCCAGTTGAACCATCTAAGCCAACTGAACCAACTAAGCCGGAAACTCCAGAAGAACCGACTACTCCGGAACAACCGACTGAACCGACCAAGCCGGAAACTCCAGTAGAACCAACTACTCCGGAACAACCGACTGGACCGACCAAGCCGGAAACTCCAGAAGAACCGACTACTCCAGAACAACCGACTGAACCGACCAAGCCGGAAACTCCAGTAGAACCAACTACTACGGATCAGCCAACTGAACCAACTAAGCCGGAAACTCCAGAAGTACCGACTACTCCGGAACAACCGACTGAACCGACCAAGCCGGAAACTCCAGAAGAACCGACTACTCCAGAACAACCGACTGAACCGACTAAGCCGGAAACTCCAGTAGAACCGACTACTCCGGATCAGCCGACTGAACCAACTAAGCCGGTGACTCCGGAAGAACCAGCTCAACCTGAGCAACCGACTGAGCCGACTACTCCAGAGACTCCAGTTGAACCATCTACTCCAGACCGACCAACTGTACCGTCTAAGCCGGTGACTCCGGAAGAACCAGCTCAACCTGAGCAACCGACTGAGCCGACTACTCCAGAGACTCCAGTTGAACCGTCAACTCCGGATCAGCCAACTGTACCGTCTAAGCCGTCAACTCCGGAAGGACCAGCTCAACCTGAGCAGCCTAGCGTTCCTTCTAAGCCAGCAACTCCGGCAGAACCTAAGACTATCGAGAAGAAGAATACTCCGGCTTCTCCAGTCGTAACTGCTTCTCAGACTAGTAAAAAGACCAGTCCAAGCAAGATGACTACCGCTGAATTGCCACAAACTGGCAGTGACGACAAGCAAAGCAGCGAAATGACCCTGATGGGTGCAATCCTGCTGGCTCTGTCCGCTGCAACCGGCTTTGTCACTGGCAAGAAGCGTAAGAAAGATTAATTTTTAGGCAAAAAGAAAGAGCCTGGTAAACAGACTCTAAACGAAAATGGTGAAGTTCGATCTCATTCGGACTCCACCATTTTTTGATGATAAGATATTAGAAAAGGAGGATGGGACCATGAACAGAGGGTATTCCGTAACTCAGCGAATAAAAAATGTGAAGCAGCCACGGGGCGGGTATATCAACCCGAGAGAGCTCCAGGCAGACTCCTTGGGCCCTGGTATTGAGGCGCTGAATTCAGCCGAGAACATTAGCCCAAACCTGGTTGGTTTAGCTGTCGACTATCTGACCCGCTTTATGTCGGGGGCAAGTGCGTCAGAAGCTTTTGAAATTTCGCTGCTGGGAGCAAGTAATATTGGAGAAGATGCTTTAGCCGCAAAATTGCTGGCGGAAGTAAAAGGACTGGACGATATCTCGATCACTAATGCCATTAAGCTCACCGGATTTGATGTTGGCTACCGGGCTGGCCTTGGCTATAAGCCGGTTAGCGAGATTAAGCCGGATCAAGCAACGATTCAGAACGTGAGAACCATGGTTGAGCGCTCGCTGCATTTTCTTGAGCTCTATGGCCCAAAGCTGCTGGATGGATTCACTTTTGAAGGCGGCTATACGGATACGGTAAACAAGGGGGACGGTGACTTTACCACGGCTGACACGCTCTGGGATTTCAAGGTTTCAAAGGCAAAGGTGAAAAAAGAGCACACTCTGCAACTACTTATGTACTGGCGGATGGGCCTGCATTCGGCTCATCCGGAGTTGCAAAGCATCAAGTATCTAGGCATCTACAATCCCCGCCTAAATCAAGTCTATCGCATTGCCGTCACTGACATTC
Source organism: Lactobacillus delbrueckii subsp. bulgaricus (assembly GCF_046938665.1). Taxonomy (GTDB): domain Bacteria; phylum Bacillota; class Bacilli; order Lactobacillales; family Lactobacillaceae; genus Lactobacillus; species Lactobacillus delbrueckii_C. Next base: position 43,856 of record NZ_JBKZCD010000014.1, on the reverse strand, counting down.
CAGAAGATGTCATTAGGGAAGTTGAAGAAAAAGTAATTGGGTATAGGGTCTAGCAAGGCAAAACGAAAATGGTGGTCCAGAACGGATCACCATTTTTCTATTTAAAGCTCCTTGATAAAGTAGTATTGGTCATAACCCTTAAAGGCTGGAGCGATTTTGAACAGCTGCTTGTAGCCCATTTTCTTGTAACAATTTGGTGCTTGAAAGCTGTAGCTGTTAAGGATGATGCGCTTGATTTGCTTAGCCGCGGCTTTTTTTCTACCTTTTTCTCGATTCTAGCAAAAGGGAAGGCGAAAAAATAGGTCTGCTGGTTTAGCAGGCCTATTCTTCTTAATATACAGGGCGGGTCAAACCGTCAGTGTCTGGGTTAGCGATCCCCAAACTGTCTCGGTTGCCGAAAGTTGGGTCAGCCACGATCTTCAAGACGACGTCAGCCATGCTCCGTCTTGAGCCAGATACGCCAACATACTTGTCATGGCGGTGGGTGATAGAGTACTTAACTTCTGGCCGGTCGTTCAGCCATGGCAGACGCAAGGTAGTATAGTCAAGGCCGGAATCTTCTAAAAGCTGGTCAGCCTTGACTGGCGAGCTGCCTTCTGGGTTGCCGCCAAAGCAGAAGTCCCGGTTCCACTTGCCGAATTTACCTGGAACTTCATCATAGATGCCTAAAAGGCTGGTTTCAATCACCCGGCTGATCTTATTTGCTTCAGCCGCCGCGATGATGTTTTTGGTTGGGCGGTTAGCGTCGTCATGGTCAACGACCGCTGAGAAGATCATGTCACAGCTCTTAGCTGCATCAACTACGTCTTGTTTGTTGTTCAAGTCGCCATCGACCAAAGTTACCCGGTCTGGGTAGCGGTCTTTTAGGCTTTGCAAGCGGTTGGCACGGCGCAAAAGCAGGACCAGGTCGACATCCTTGAACTTGTCTTCAGTCAAAATTCTTTCTTCAATAATGTGGGCAATTTGGCCGTTAGCTGCCAAAATCAGTAATTTCATGTTTTATTTTCCTTTCTGCTTGTCGGATTCTCTTGATGCTTTTATGATAGCGGGGCGTAAGCTTTTTGAAAAATACTGTTTGAGCAAGATGGTATGCAGGAAGGACATAGCTATAAATCTGGAAAACTAAGAAGAGAAACCAAAAAAGTCGTCCCTCTAATTTTGATTGCACAGTTAAGGACGACTCGGATTGTTCTGATACTGTCACCGCCTTGAAGCGGAGCGCATACGAGAGAGTCTTATTGGCGTAAGGCTCTCTTTTGATATTGTAGCACATAGTATTTGTACAGACATGTTTTTATGTAGTATACTTGGCGTGAGAGAGCCCACCACGCATCAGGCGGAAACGTACTGCGGACCACGGTTGGGACTTTTTTTATAGAGAAATTTTGTACAAATAGTATATAAATGACGCAATCAGTTTCATAAGCTACCCAAGCTGCATCTATTGTTTTGATAGATGTAGCTTTTTTATAGCGTATATATTATACCGATCATGTTTGTCTGCTGTAAATCATAAAAGTACTTATCATTGTTTAAATAAAAACTTACCACCTAAAAAAAGTGAAATGATTGAAAAAATCAGATTTGAAAGTTATCCTATAAGTGTTAAACATGCTGTTTATAAATCGAATGAGAAATTAATGATAAATAAAAACAAAACAGACTATTGCTAGTAGCTAATGGATAATGGCCTTAGTGAATGATGTTCTAATTGATTGCGTGTTAAAAAAGGGGAGAAGTTTCACATGATTGAAGCAAAGAAATCCGCGAGAAACAAGCTTCAGAAAATGGAGCGAAAGGAGCAACACTACAGTTTCAGAAAGGTCAACACAGGTTTGGCGTCAGTTTTGCTCGGCTTTACATTAGGTGGGCTGGCAATTACATTTACGCCTGGCAAGGTAGCCGCGGCTGATAATACTCCTGCTCAAGTGGCGACAACTCAGCAGACGAGCAGCACAAGTACTACAACTGATTCAACCGCTGAACAAACGAACAACACAAGTTCAACTGCTGAATCAACCGCTGCGTCTACTAGCAGTCAAAGCAGTACTGACAGTACAAGTACGTCCACTAGCAGTCAGACAACTGTAAGCACAAACGATGCTGCGCCAACTACTACAAGCGACACCGCTGCAACGACTACTGCTAACGACACCAGTACAAATACTGCAACGACTGCCACTAATGACAGCAGTACAACGACCACTGATGCGACAAGCAGCCAGCCGGAAACAGTTTCAACCCAAGTCAAGACTCAGGTCTCTTACACTGGTTCTGACCAAAATCCGGCAACCCAGGAAACCAAGACGACTTTTTCTGGCAAAAAGACTGGAGACAAGAGTTACGACTGGACTAACAAGTCGGCGACCGTGACCACCACTGTGCCTGTTGTTTCGGGTTACGTTGCCAACACTGACCAAGTGACGCAAACTGTTTCAGCTAACAGTGACGGCAGCTTTACTGGTAGCGACAATATTACTGGAAAAAGCAGCGCCGTCTCCAATGATACCTACACTAGCCAAGTAACTTACAAGGCCGTGGGCCGCATTGTGCCGGTTGACGAAAAAGGTAATGAAATCACGGCTGACATCAAGGACAACTATGTGGCTCCAGTGGCATATAGCAACAGCCCGACCAGAGCTGATCAGGTCGTTGCAACAGCCGCGCCAACTATCGATGGCTACATCTTGGCCGACAGCGCCAATGAAACTATCACTCCGGCCAGCGCGACGGAAGATACCAAGGTCATCTACCTCCTGGTAACGACGACTAAGGACGTCAAGCAAGTTGTTACTTACACCGGTGCTGGTACTAAGACTCCGGCTGAGAACAGCCAGACCATTACTTTTTCCAAAACTACCAGCCGGTCCAACGACGGCAAGACCACGACCAGTGACTGGGACAAGAGCAGTGCAACTTTTGAAGATGTGACCGTGCCAACTATCGAAGGCTATACTGCCGGTGCCACGACCGTCAAGGGCCAAACGGTAACGGCCGATTCAAGCGACATCAACGTTCCGGTAACTTACACGGCTAATGACGCCAAGGCGACCGTCAACTTTAAGGATGATGATACCAGCGATCCCCAGGATCTTTCTGCCAACAGCATTAGTTTGACTGGTAAGACCGACGAAAGCATTGACTTCACTACGGCCGAAGACCAGATTAAAAATCTGCTGGCTGCCGGCTACGAATTAAGCCAAACCAACGATACTGTGATCGATCCGGCAACTGGCAAGTTCAAGGCAACTAGCTACGATACTAGCGATGACGCAAGCACGGTCAGTCAGATCTTCACGATCCACCTTAAGCACAAGACTACGACCACGACGACGAGCAAGAACGTCACCAGAACGATCAACTACCAGTCAACTGACAGTGATTTTACGGCTCCAAGCAGCCAGACCCAGCCGGTCACCTTCACTGAAGAAAAAGTTACTGATGATGTTACTGGCAAGACCTTGTCCGACACCTGGACGCCAGACGGCGGTTCTTGGGCAGAAGTGACGACTCCAGAAGTTGCCGGCTATGTGGCTGACCAAGCCAGCGTTGGCGCAAAAGATGTGACTAAAGACAGCGAAGATGAAACGGCTAAGGTCAACTACTACAAGATTGGCCAGATCACCAGCCAAAAAGGGACTAGCCAAACTGCCCTGACTTACAGCCAGGATGCTACGTCTGTCAGCTTCACGGTCCCAGTAGAAGCAGGCTATACCGCTACTTTAAACGGAAAGGCTGTCACTCAAGGCAGCACCATCACCTTGACTGGGGCAGATGCGGCAGTTGATCAGACTCTGGTTTACACGGCAAACGAGCAAAGTGCTACGGTTGCTTTTGTCGATGACCAAGGGCAGACTCTGTACACTAGCAGCTTAACCGGGCAAACTGACGGGGACGTTGACTTTACTAGCGCCAACAAAGTATTGGCCAAGTTCATCGCTGCCGGCTACCAGGTCTCCAGCAATAACCCAAACTTGACGGAAAGCGAATTTACCGCCGCAAGTTACGCGGCTGACGGCGGACAAAGCTTCACCGCTTATTTGACGCACCCGGAAAAGATTGTCAGCTTGACTGCCAGCTACCAAGACGCGAGCGGGCAAAAATTGGCCGATGACCAGACTAAGTCGGTTACTTTTGAAGGTCTGGGCAAGTACAACGAAGACCAAGATGCGGTAACAGTTACTTGGACGGCAAAAGACGGGGATGCAGAACTGGCAAACCCGGTCATCACCGGCTATGTCAGCCCAGCTGCTGCGGTAACGATCAGTTCAAGCGCTACCGGCAATATCACGGTTGTCTACCAGCCAGTCGGCAAATTAAATGCAGTTGATGAGAACGGCAAGCTTCTTGCTTCTTTGGCATACGCCAACAAGCCAGCAGATGCCAGCCAGGTGATCGTTAACCTGCCAATTGTCGCAGACTACAGGGCAACGCAGACTAGCGTGACGGTTGCTGATCCAACTAAGGATACCCAGCTGCTCTACGTGCCAAGCGCTCAGACTAAGGTCTTCACCCAGAAGGTGACCTTCTCTGGTGCCGGAGCGAAGACGCCAGCTGACCAAAGTGAGACCATTATTTTTGTCAAAAATGGGGACGCTTGGACGCAAACTTCTGGCCCAGCTAACGGCAAGTTCAGCTTTACCATCCCGGACATTACTGGCTACAGCAAGAGTGTATCCGGTGAAGCTGCTACAGTTACGCCAGATACAGACTCTGTTTCAGATATCACTGTTACTTACACGCCACTTGCGCAAAAGGCAACAGTAACTTTTGTCGATGACGATGAAAGTGATGAAGCAAAGCAGACTCTGACTACTGTTGACTTAACGGGGCAAACTGATGCCGCGATCGACTTTGCTAATGCCAAAACCCAGCTTGCGAGCTATGAAGCAGCTGGCTACGTTTTAGCTGCCGGCAGTACTTTGCCGACTGACGCGGTTTACGATGACGATACCGAAGCTACTCAAGCATATACCGTTCACTTGAAGCACGGCACAACTGTCTTGACCAGCAGCGACCTCAGCACTCTTAGTGCTGCAACTAAGGCCAAAATTTCGACCGAAAACTTGACGACTCTGCAAGATTCAAAATCTTATTCAGAAAGTAAGTCTGCCAGCCGGACGGTAAAGTATGTCTTCTCTTCAACCGATTCCACTGACCTGCCAAGCGTGGCTGACCAAACTGACAGCGTCACTTTTTCACGTCCAATCACCTATACCGTTGACCAAGTAACTGGCGCGGTGACCAAGTCAGAAGGGGCTTGGACGGTCAAGACTGGCCAGGCAGATATTTCTGCTGTTACCCCGCAGACCATTAGCGGCTGGTATTTGGCAGACGCGGCTAATGGTGAATACCTGCCAGCAGAAACCTTACAGGCAGGAGACAGCCAGACTGTTACTCTGACCTACAAGCGCCTGCAAAAAGCCACTATCCAAGTTATCGATGGCGATGACAGCGACAAGGTCCTGGACAATTACAGCCAGAATGGGGAGCAAGGGGCAGCCATCAACTTTAAGCAGATCGATGAACAAACCACTTTAACTACTAAAGATGCTTCCGGTAATGAAAGCAAGGTTACGATTAATTCTGTCAGTGATGCCAATGCCCAACTGAATGCCTACATCAAGGCTGGTTACGTTTTGGACACGACTGATGCAACTACGAGTCAAGTGGATGCCCAAACTGTCCGCTACAAGCTGGCAAATGGAGCAATTATTGATGTCGTTAGCGATGAGCAAGGCAATAAGACTTATGTATGGGCTAACAGCTTTGATAGCGATGATACGGTTGACCAAACCATCACGCTTAAGCTTTTGCATGGCACGACTACCCAGACCAAAAATAAGACGGTTACCCGGAACATCACCATTAATCCAGTCAAAGGCGACAGCTACACGACCAAGCAGACCGTTAACCTGACGGAAACGATCATTACTGACAACGTTACTGGCAAAACGACCAGCGACACGTGGACGACCGGGACTTGGGCAGCCTATGATGTACCAACTGAAACCGGCTATGACGCTAGTGTCACCAGCATCCCTAAAGTTGATGTCACAGATGCGACGTCAGATGCTGATATCGTGGTCAACTACCTGCCAAAGGCAGCCAGTGCCACCATCAAGATCATCGATGACTATGCCGGCAACGCTGAATTAAACGAGTACCTGGTATCCGGGACTACTGCCGGCCAGATCAACTTTACTAACGCGATCAAGCAGCTGACCAGCTACCTGGATGGTAATTACGTTTTTGCCTCTAGCAACAACTCAAAGATCGTCATCGCCTACAACAAGGACGGTAACTTGTCCAGCATCACGGCAGAAGACATCTACGCGGGTAGTGACGCCAGCCAGAACTACGAGATTCACTTAAAGCACAAGACCAAGACTGGGACGATCTACTCTTCTGTCAACCGGACAATCAGCTACCAGCTCCCGACCGGGACCCAGACCTTGGTGCAAAAAGTAGTCCTTACTTGCAGCACGGTAACTGACTTAGTAACCGGCAGCCGCAGCGATGGTGCCTGGAAGGCGACTGGCTCATGGAGCGCGGAAACTATTCCAGAAGTAACTGGCTACACGCCAAGTGAAACGAGTATTGAAGCAGAAAGCGTCAATGTTGAAACGCCAGACAAGGCGATTACGGTTGTCTACACGCCAGATGTTGAGCACGTGCAAGTTAACATTATCGATGACACGACTGGTAAGATTCTAGCAGAAGCTGACTTAACCGGGGACTACGGCAGCAGCGTTGACTTTGATAAGCCGGCCAAGTCCATGGGCAATGTCAGCCCTAACGGCAAGCTGCAGTCCTACCTGGCTAACGGTTATGTTTTATCAGATAAAAATAATTCTGCTGTAGCCGCTGCAGCCTCTCCAGTAGTCTTTAATGCTGCTAACTACGGCACGCAAGGCGTGAATCTGGAAGCCCACCTGGTGCAAGGCATTAAGGAAACAACAGAATCCGCAACGTCCACTAGAACTATTCAATACATCATCAGCGGGAAAGATAAGCCATTTAAGACACTTGAGCAAAAAGTAGAAGTTACCCGGACCAAGAAAGTCAACCAGGTAACTGGCGAGACGACATATACTGGCTGGACCACTGGTACTTCGGAGACCACTGGCACTTGGGCTGAAGCTGTTTCACCAACCCATGAAACTGATCCAACTGATGTCCCAGATGGCTACTACCCAGACAAGGCAACTGTAGCAGAGCAGACCGGGATCTCTAAAAATACCGGTGACCAGGTAGTCCTGGTGCTCTACAACAAGCCAGGCGACGGGATCAGCGGCACGGTGCAGATTGTCGATGAGACTACAAATACTAACTTGTATTCAGTCCAAATCAACGGCAAGTCTGGCAATAGTGTTGATTTCTCAGCTGCTAATACCCGTTTGGCTGACTACTTGAAGCAAGGTTATGTTGCTGATACGACCGGCACTTTGGCTGACCAAGCCATCAATGAAGCCGGTACGGCTTTTGCTGAGAAAAAGTTCGCGACTAACGATCAAAAATTCATCGTTTACTTGACGCACGGAATTGACGTACAAGACCCACAGACCAAGTCAATTACCCGGACGGTTAACTACAGCTTCCCAAACGGGACGACCAAGACTTTTGTTCAGGCAGTCAACTACACGCGGACGGTCAGCCTGGACAAGGTAACTGATAAGACCAGTTATGGCAACTGGACATTAGCTAAGAGTAGCACTACGGTATCAGTCAACGGGGCTGCTGCTACCAAGACTGAAGGCGAGGCGGTTGCTACTTGGGCCGCCTTAGATACGGCTACTGTCGCCAAGGATGCCGGTATTGACACGACTGGCTACAAGGCAAGTCTTGATAGCGTCGAAGCAGTCAACAATATCGGAACGGACACGACCAGCCAGGTAATCAATATTTCCTTCCCAGTCATTGTGGAAAAAGCCCGGATAGTCTTCCTTGACAGCAGCTCAAGCGCGCCGACTAAAGATGCTAGCGGGCAGACGATCACGCCTGAATTTACTTATGCCAGCTCATATGATGGTCAAACCGCCGGGGTCTACAAGAATGCCATCGACTTCAGCCATGCCAACTTGTATCTTCAAGATTTATTGAAGCAGGGCTATGAGATTGGGGTTGACGATTTTGTCAATCCAAATTCTGGCTCTTACATGGCTAAGTTGACCTCATCAAACACTGTTACGGCAGATGATGGAACGGTGACAGAGACCCGGCTTTACACGCCAGCCGCAACAGGCGCTGAAACAATCACCGAAACCATCACGACTTCCCCAAGCAGAATGGAAAACGGGCAGACCAAGCAAGTGGTTAAGTATGCTTTTGTCCAAGGGGATAAGTCTGGCGAAATCACCGCGACGACTACAACCGTTGATGGCACTAGCACGACTGTTTTTAGCTTGTCTGATGTTGCTTTTGCCGCGACTGACAAGATCTTCCTCTTCTTCTTGAAGCATGGGCGGACCCACTACAGCTATGATCCAGACAAGAGCAACAACAATGCTTCAACTTACAAGGACACCACCCGGACGATCCACTACCACCTGCCAGACGGCAGCACTTTGACCCGCCTGCAGACTGTGCGGATGACCCGGACGACTGACATTGACCGGGTAACTGGCGGCGTCATCTACACTCCTTGGACCACTGGTGAAAGCAATTACTCATGGATCGTGCAAAGCCTTACTGACAAGGATGGCAAGCTTTTGTCTACTAGCCAGGAAAAAGCGGTTCGTTCATCAGACTGGAGCAAGCAGGTAAGCCCGGATAAAGACAATACCCAAGTCATTAGTGGTGATACGACGGTCGGCAGCGTGGTTAAGGGCTACACGGCAACGCGGGCTAGCGTTGACGAGCAAATTGTAAATTCCAGTACGCCAAATTCAGTAGTTGACATCAGCTACAAGGCAGACCACCAGGCAGCTGATATCCAAATCATTGACAATACGACCAAGACTGTCTTAAGTGAATTTAATCCAAGTGGGGTAACCGCGGGTAAGATTGACTTTACTGCCGCCAACAGCAGTCTTAAATATTACTTACAGCATGGCTACTTGCTGGCAACCGGAGACGGCATTGACAACAGCGATGTTGCTACGACTGATGATGGGGTAACCAGCTTTAACTCCGCCAACTTTGACAATGAGGATGACAAGGATCAAAGCTTTGTCGTCTACCTGGTTCACGACACGGCTACTACCGATAAAGCAATTGAGAAGACGGTTACGACGATTGTTGACAAGGATGGCAATACGATCAGCTATGTCACGCCAGTCGTTGACAACCCGAAGGTTACTAACCCAGCCAGCTACACGCAGACTGTAACTTCCGTCCGGACGGTCAAGTATGTCTTCAGCGGTGACTCATCCAGCAAGCCGAAAGTGGCTGACTTCGTGCAAAAAGTTACCTGGACCAGAAACGTCAGCTTCAATATCGACTTGGTAACTGGGAAAGAAACGCCGATTTACACTGATTGGACTTATGTTGCAAGTGGTCCAAACGCCCAGGCTGGGCAGGATGCTACCAGCAGAAGTGATGACCAGGTAACTTTGACGCCGGTTGCTTTGACTGACGATGAAGTAACGCAGGGCTTCATTGGTAAAGTCAGCGGTGAATTCTCCGGCTGGTACTTGGTCAGCTCAGCTGCCAATGCTGGCAAGCAGCTGCTTAAGGCTTTGGACAACGGGTCGGCCATCAATGAAAATGTGGTTCTGGAATACCGCAGATATGCTGATGCTACGATCCAGATCATTGACGATACGACTGGCAAAGTCCTCAAGGATGATAAGGTTACTGGCTACAGCCAAAACGGCAAGCAGGGAGACCAGATTGACTTTAATGCGGCCAACAGTGATCTTGCCAACTACTTAGCCGCTGGCTATGCTTTGGCATCCGATGGCAATAGTCAACTGACGGGTAACACCTTTACGGCTACTGCTTTTGACAGCAAGGACAATGAAACGCAGACCTTCGTGGCGCACTTGATTCACGACACGGCGACTGTAGCAAATACTTTGACAACAGACAGCCAAATCACTGCCAAGTCAGGGCGGACCGCATACTTAGGCAGCGCTTTGACTAATACGACGCTGACAGATGCTACTTCATACAGCGAGCAGGCAACGTCTACCCGGAAGGTAACTTTTGCCTTCAAGAGTAATGCTGCATTGCCAACAGGTGTAAAAGATGTCAATGGAAAGACCGTGACCCAGACCGTTATTTACACCCGGCCAATCGTTTACACGGTTGACTTGGTAACTGGGACTGCGACTAGAGACTATGAAGCATGGAACTCTGCAACGACTGGGACCAGCGAAGCCGGCACGACGACTACGATTGATGAAAACGGCAAGGTCAGCCAAAGCAAGGAAAGCAGCTTTACTGATGCTGTCTTCCCGGCAGTCACTGGGACCGTGAGCGGATGGTATTTGGACAGCGGGGATGCAAGTCGCGTAGCCGCGCAAACTCCAACCACTGACAAGGTAGCTGCTAAGAATAATGTTGAAACAAGCGTTACCTTGACTTTCAAGAAGCTGCAGAATGCCTACATTAAGATTATCGACAACAACGATACTGATAACCAGGGCACCTTGTATGACGAAAGTGGCAGTGACGTTAACAGCAAGAATGTGGCCCAAAAGCAAGGCGTAGCGATCGACTTTACGAACGCGCAGGCCAAGCTGGATGAACTGCTCAAGAGCGGTTATGTCGTTGACACAAAAAATACGAAGTCATTGACTGGCAGTACGTTTACGCCTGCAAGCTTTGACTCTGATGACACTAGCGATCAGACTATCACGGTCTACCTCAAGCACGCTTCAGCAACCCTGCAGGCTGGCGCGACTAACAACACGGTAACCAGTGATGGCAAGACGGTATCAATGAGCAGCCAGATCAACCCAGATTCGTCAACCAACACGTTGACTTGGTCTAGCTTGAAATCTGATGCAGACTTGATTGATCTGTCGAGTGATGCGTCAGCTTACCAGAGTCTGACCCGGCAAGCCACTCAGACAATCAATTATTTGTTCCAAGACAGTAAGCAAAAAGCGAACGACAGTAGCGTCAGCCAAAAGACTTTAACCCGAACAGTTACGGTTGACCGGGTTACGGGCAAGATGTCAATCAGTAGCTTTGCGTCAGTTACTTTTGATGGTGTTAAGTCTCCTGTCGTTAACAACTACCACTATGTCATCAGTAAGGATGCAAAAGTTGCTGGCTATACGGTTAGTGATGCGGTAGCTGATGGCAAGGACAGCTACACGGCAAGCAATAGCGATGGCGACTCACAGGCAACTCTGACACCGGTTTACACCGTTTACTACGAAACTGACGGTAAATGGCGGAAAGTCAATGAACCGGTTTACGGGAGCGATGGCAGCCTGACCAGCAACACGGGAACAGTTGATGTTGGGTCTTACGTAACTAGCGACACCGATCCAAGTGTGGTAACGATCACCATTCCAGCCCACCAAGGCTACACGGCCAAGCTGGACATTGGCAATGATGGCACTAGTGATACGACCTGGGATTGGAACGGCAGTGCTGAAAAGACGCCAGCAAATGAGGTATACCAGTTTGACACTAGTCTGGCCAATAAAAACTCAACTGTAACTTACTCCCCAGATGCTCAGACTTTGCGCTACAAGGTTATTGACATTGAAGAATCGGATCCGAAGAAGAATAACGTGACAGCGTTATCGAAATCCGTTCTGACAAAAGATAGTGACGATACGCTTGCTACTGGGGTCAGTGACCAGAAAATTAGTTCTGGGAAGTTGATTGCTAGCTACACTGGTGTAGATAAAGAACTGGAAACTTTGGAGTATTACTATCATACTCTGGGCTACGTAATTAAGAGTGTTGATGCAATTCCAACTACTTTTGACCATGATGATAGTGTTGATCAAGTTGTAACGATTAAGGTAATTCACAACAGAACAAACTTAAGCGGACCGATTACACCAGATCAGACTAAGATTACTGACATTTCTGGAGAAGAAGTAGATCTGCCAAATGTGGTTAAAAATAATCCGACCTATACAAACAGTAACAGTTATACAAACAAGGCAACGGTACAACGGATAATCAGCTATGTCTTTGATGGCAACAGTACTTCAGCACCTCAAGTCAGCCAAGTCATGCAGACTATTTCCTTCCAGCAATCCGTTTCTTATCAAGTTGACTTGGTCACCGGGGCAATTGTGACGACCACTTATGGTAACCCAAGCTTTGACATGTATGGGAACAACGGGACTACAGAAACGATCGCTGTAAGTGATGGTAACGAAATTACCTACTATGGTGCAGAACAGTTAGATTCGCCAGAAGTGCCCGGGGCCATTGGTTACTTTACCAAAGCTGGTTGGTATGAAGACTGGCGGGACAACGCAGATAGCACGCTTATTGAACCTGTTGTGGAAAAGAACAAACTAAAAGACCACACTATAACCGGTGAAATTCACTATCTGAAGTACCAGACTGCGGTTATCAAGATCATTGATGACAACGCAAATGATAAGATGACGTTGCAAAAAGGCGTCTTAACTAGCGATAGCAGCGATAAAGGAGAACTTTTTGTTCACAATATCACCCTGGCTGACGAAAAGAAGCAAGGCGATGATGTCGACTTTAGCAGTGCCAACACACTTTTGGCGGACTTGTTAAACAGCGGCTTTAAGTTTGAAAAGTCGGACGTCGGGACGGCCAGCGGCTTCAAGGAAGCTCAATATGACAGTGATGACGATACGACTCAAGAATTCACGATTTACCTTGTTCATGACACCATCACTTTGGATGGGCAAGAAACTGGGGCTAATGGCCCGCAGACTGCCGGTGGCAAGATTAATACTGGCAAGGCAGCTATTGCAACGTATCCAAGTGAAGCTACGAGAGACTACTTGACCAAGGCAGCTAGTCAGACGATCACCTTTGACGTACCTAATGACATAGCTCCAGCAGATGACGTACAAACGCAGACTTTGACCAGAACCGCTACTTTTGACAAGGTAACTGGCAAGCTGAAGTCAACTGGTAATTGGAGAATCAAACCATTTGATGCTTTGACCGATTACCCATTCGTTCCTGGCTACCACGTAACGGGCGTTGATGCAAAGAAGACGACTGATCAAAGCAGCCAAACCGTTGACACTGCCGGTGGCTACACGCCAACGGAAACCGATCCAACTATTGTCTACACGGTTCATTACGAACCGAATGGCTCTGTAATTGGTGAAAATGAACCGGGTGGCAACACAAAGGTTCAATACACGACCAATTCTGACGCTAAGACGGTGACTGGCCAAGTTAACTTGTATCCAGGTTATACGGCGACGATCACAACGAAGTCCGGAACTAAGACTTTTGATCCAGTAGAGAAACAGACGACAGAAACCATCACTCCTGAAGATGCTGGCAAGGACACGACCGTGACTTACACGGCTGACTTCCAGCAAGCAGTCGTCAAATTGATTGATGATGATGATAAAACCAAGACAGTTACCTTCACGATTGATGGCTACACTGGCGAAGCTATCAAGTTTACAGATGCTAATGCTAAGCTGAAGGAAATGCTTAGCCAAGGATACATTCTGTCTGCTAGTGGTAACACCGATCTGGCAACCGACTTGCAAAGCTTTGCTGAACAGAAATTCGATGCAACTAACAACGCGCAAAAGTCTGATGCTGTAATTCAATACTTTGAAGCTCATTTAAAGCATGACACCGCCAAATTGACTGGTGTGCCAATTGCTGGCAGCAATACCAATGCTGACAAGCTAGTGCCATCAACAACGCCGATCGTTGACAAGCTTAAGAATAAAGCAAGTTATACAGATGCAAGCTCAGTAAAGCGGACAGTCAACTATGTCTTTGCTAGTGATAGCACGAATAAGCCAAGCGTCGCTTACGTTGTACAAACAGTCACTTACACTCGGCCAGTCACTTATACAATTGACTTGGTAGAGGGGACAATTTTGAATGTCAGCTATGGGGACTACAGTTTCTCAAGCAATGTATCAACAACGACTAAGCAAACTGCACAAGCTGATGGGACGATTGTTTCTGAGCCAGAGAGCTTGGGTAAGGATGCAATCGTACCAGCTGTTAGCGGTGACTTTACTGCAATAGGCTGGTATCTTGATCCAAAATCTGCAACAGCTAATGCTACAGAATTGAAACAAGGCAGCAAGGATCAAGAAGTGAACTTGACCTATCTGAAATATCAGAAGGCAATCGTTCAGATCATTGATGAAGACAGTAAGGATACAAACAAGGCAATCTACTACGATGATCAAATCAATGCTCAGAAGGAGCAGGGGAGCAACGTTGACTTTAAGGTTGCTAATACTAAACTTCAATATCTGTTGAGTCATGGTTACATCTTTGCAACTGATAAGACTTCAACCGGTGATCAATTTGGCTTCACTAAAGCAACTTTGGATAACAAAGATGACAGCGACCAAACCTTCACAATCTACTTGAAGCACGACATGGCGGTGATTACCAGCCGGCCAACGATTGGCGGAAAGGTCACTGACGAAGACGGTAAGCAAGTCGACTACAATCCAAAGACTGACAATTTGGCAAACAAGTCCTTTACGGTCAAGAGTACTGCAAGTCGGACGGTCAGCTACGTCTTTGATGGCGACAGCACAGACAAGCCGCAAAAGGCAGATCTGGTGCAAAAATCCAACTTTGAAAGACCAGTATCTTACAAGGTTGATCTGGCAACTGGTGATATTCTTGATGGACCGACTTATGGTGAATGGACTTCAAAGGATGACAAAATTTCAGCAGCTCCAACTGATGTTGACGGATGGTATCTGACAAGTTCAACTAATGCCGGCGCAATGACTTTGACGCCGGGACAAAATGTCGCAGGCAGTCTGCACTATTCAAAGATCCAACAGGCAGTTGTTCAAGTAATTGACGATACAACTAGCACTGTTTTGAATAGCAAAGACTTGACCGGTGAGCAAGGCGAGGTAATTGACTTTGACGAAGCTAACGGCTGGCTTAAAGACTACTTGGCTAGTGGCTATGTCTTAGTCAGTGGTAAGTCCGATGTTACTGATGATGCCTTTACCCCTGCCACCTTTGATAAGTTAGATAACAGCAACCAAAGCTTTGTTGCTCACTTAATTCACCGAATTGCGATTGTTTCTGGTGTGCCGACTGTAGGCGAGAGCGACAATGTTCATGATGAAAATAATCAACCTGTTATTTACACGCCGAAGGAGATTGATACTAAACTGCAAAACGCTTCTAACTTTAGTGAGAACGCAACTGCTACACGGAAAGTACGCTATGTCTTTGAAGGCAACAGCACGGCTAAGCCGGTGGTAGACACAGTCGTGCAGACAATCAACTTCAATAGAAACAAGAGCTACTGGGTTGACATGGTAACTGGTGAGATTAAAGATGATCCAATCTACGGAGCATGGACATTTGTATCTGGATCTACTGGCAACACGTCAGCCGAAACTTTGAAAGAAAGTGGCCCGGTAATTGTCAATGGGGCAACAAATAATCTTGCTTCAGCTGAAGTTCCAGCCGTAACCGGCAGCTTTGCTGGCTGGTACCAGACTTCTGCTAACGTTGATGCTAAGACATTGGCAACCGGTGATGATTTGACGGTTGATCTTACCTACAAGCATTATCAGAATGCAAAGATTCAGGTAATCGACGACGATGAATCTGATCCAGACAAGAAGATGTTGTTTGATACTACGACAACTGGCAAGCAAGATACTTCAGTTGACTTTAAAAATGCAAACACTGCACTTAAATCATACTTGGCAAGTGGGTATGTTTTGGATGATGTCAAGTCAACAGTTACGGGCAACGTCTTTACTCCAGCTGACTTTGACGAATTGGACGACAGCGACCAAAGCTTTGTTGCTCACTTGATTCATCAGAAGGTGACGGTAAACAGTCTGCCGGAAGCCGGCAAATCCTTTAAGGATGTAAATGGTACAGACTACAACTACCCGACGACGACAGCTGTAAAAATTCCAGATGTATTTACAAATGAAGTCATAGTCAAGCGGACAATTAGACATAAGTTTGAAACTACGAATCCTAATGAACAAGTGCCGGCAGCAAGCGATATCGTACAAACTGTTATCTACCAGCGCGGAATCACCTACACAATTGACCTTGTGACAGGTGACTACACGACTAATCTTGGTGTTTGGACGGTTAAGGTAAACAGCACCGAAACTGGCGGTGTACCAGATGAACAGGTTCCAGTAGTTTCCGGTGTTGACTTCGATGGCTGGTACCGGTACGAAGCAGATGACCAGAATATTGGTCAGACGAGTCTGCTTTTGGATGACCAAGGACGGAAAATTGATCAGACCGGCGTTTTAGCTTACAAGAAATACCAGAAGGCAATCGTTCAGATCTTTGACCAGACCAAGAATAAGTTGCTTTTTGTAGATGCAAAGAGCAACGAGGCCAAGAAGCAAGGCGCGGATGTCGACTTCACTTTGGCTAACCAGGAACTGGCAAGTTTGCTTAAAGCTGGTTATGCCTTAGTAGATGGGCAGACCATTGTTAGCGGAACGGCGTTTGTTCCAGCCAAAATGGATAGTGATGATACTGTAGATGAAGTCTTCACGGTTTACCTGCAGCATACTTATACTAAGTCAACTGAAGATATTCAAATTACACGGACCATCAACTACCACAAGCCAGATGGTAAGGTTGACACAATAACTCAGCCTGTAATATTGAGCAGAAAGGTTACAACTGATAACGTTGATCAAACCAAGGACTATGGTTCTTGGACAACTGGAACTTGGGATGAAAAGATAACACCAGCAATCCCTGGTTACAAGGCGGTTCAACCAAAGGTTGATAAAGTGGCGGTTACTGTCAATACTCCAGTTCAAACCGTCGATGTGTACTACGTTGCTGATACGCAACAAGTAACAGTTAATATCATCGATGACAAGACTGGGAATACTTTGTTTACTACCAGTCTGTCTGGCAAGACTGACCAAGCAGTCGACTTTGCCTCAGTCAACAAGGAATTGGCAGGCAAGCTGGCTAGTGGCTACGCATTGGCTAAGGACAAGAACCAAGCTCTTGAGAACAGCGAGTTCAAGCCAACTAACTACTTGCCAGATGATACGCGGATCTTGGAAGCTCACCTGGTTCACACTTATTCTGAACAGACTGAGCCAAAGACCATCACCCGGACGATCAACTACCACAAGCCAGATGGCACCATTGAGACTGTAAAGCAGCCAGTTAAACTGACTAGAGTTGTAACGACTGACAATGTTGATCAGACGCAGACTTTTGGCAAGTGGACAAGCGGCCAGTGGAATGAAGCAATCAGTCCACTTGTTCCAGGCTACAAGGCTAGCCAAGCCAGCGTTGGTCAGGTTGCGGTTGATGAACACAGCCAGGATCAAACGATTGATATTGTCTACACTGCTAATGGTCAAACTGCTAAGGTTAAGATCTTTGACGATAATACTGGAGCAAAGGTCCAGGAAATGGACTTGCCTGGTAAGTCGGATCAGATGATTGACTTTAAGCCGGCCAACGACCAATTGCAAGCTTACCTTAACCAAGGCTATGCCTTAGCGGAAAAAGGCAATGATGATCTGTCAAACGGCAGCTTCATTCCAGTCAAGTTTGACAATGATGATGAAGCTACCCAGGAATTCGTGGCACATTTGGTACATACCTATGCTCAAAGTACTGAAAATAAGACGGTAACCCGAACGATCAATTACCAGCAGCCAGATGGCAGCGTGGTGACGGTGACTCAGCCGGTTAAACTGACTAGAGACGTGACGACTGACAAGGTTACCAAGGTGCCTAGTTATGGTGAATGGACTAGCGGTCAATGGGATGCAAAGGACACTCCAGTGATCGCTGGCTACACGCCAAGTGAGAGTTCCGTTGGCCAAGTCTTGGTCAATGGAGATAGCCAAGACACAACGATTAACATTAGATACACGGCTAATGATCAAAAGGCCGTCGTGAAGATTTTTGACAAGACGATTGGCAAAGACATCTACCTAGAGAACTTGTTAGGCACTACTGACGGGAAGATCAGCTTCAAGAATGCTGACGACCAACTGGCAGTCTTCTTGACAAAGGGCTACGCTCTGGCAGACGACAATAGCGATCTGACTGATGGGCAATTTACGCCAAGCAAGTTCGATAATGTTGACAATGTCGACCAAGTATTTATTGCAATTCTTGTTCACACTTACAGTAAGGATAGTGAAAAGAAGACGGTCACCCGGACGATCAACTACCACAAGCCAGACGGCAAGATCGATACGGTAACGCAGCCGGTTGAACTGACTAGAGACATGACGATTGACAAGGTTGATCAGAGTAAGACTTTTGGCACTTGGACAAAGGGTCAATGGGATGAAAAGACTACTCCGGTAATTGCTGGCTACACGGCAAGTCTGGATAGCGTTGGGCAAGTCACGGTTGATGGCGATAGCTTGAACCAAGTAGTAGATATTATCTACACTGCCAAGGGGCAAAAAGCGATGGTCAAGATCTATGACGACACGACCAAGCAACTGCTCCGGGGAGAAGGGCTTGCAGGCCAATCTGATCAAGCAATTGACTTTACGGAGGCTGACCAGCAACTGGCTAGCTACCTGGCAAAGGGCTTTGCTTTGGCAGAAACTGGCAATGACGACCTGGCTGACGGCAAGTTTATCGCTGCCAACTACGATAATGATGATGCGGTAGACCAAGACTTCGTAGCTCACCTGGTTCACACGTACGCTAAGTCTAACGAGACCAAGACCGTCACTCGGACGATAAACTACCACAAGCCAAACGGCGTTGAGATAGTAACTCAACCAGTCGAACTGACCAGAGTGGTTACGACCGACAATGTTGACCAGAGCAAGGTATTTGATCCTTGGACAAATGGTCAATGGGATGAAAGGATAACTCCAGAAATTGTAGGCTACACTGCAAGTCAAAAGTCAGTTGCAGAGACTCCAGTAGATGGTGCAACTCAAGATCAAGTTGTAGACGTCTTCTACAGTACAAATGGCCAATCTGCAGTTGTAAAGATCTACGACGACACGACTGGGAAGCTGCTCCGTCAAGCTGGATTGACTGGTAAGACTGGGCAAGCAGTTGACTTTAACGAAGCCAACCAGCAACTAACTGGCTACCTGGCAAGTGGCTACGCATTGGCAGAAGTTGGTAATGGTGATCTGACTAATGGTCAATTCACTTCAGCTAACTTCGATAACGCGGATGAAGCTACGCAAGAGTTCATCGCTCACCTGGTTCACACGTACAGCAAGGACAGTGAGAAGAAGGTCATCACTCGTACGATCAACTACCACAAGCCAAACAGCGTTGAGACAGTAACTCAACCTGTTGAATTGACTAGAGTAGTCACGACCGACAACGTTGACCAGAGCAAGGTATTTGATCCGTGGACAAATGGTCAATGGGGTGAAAAGACAACTCCAGAAGTTGCAGGTTACACTGCAAGTCAAAGTTCTGTAGCGGAAACTGCTGTAGATGGCTCAACCCAAGACCAAGTTGTAGACGTCTTCTACAGCGCAAATGGTCAAGCAGCAGTTGTAAAGATCTACGATGACACAACAGGCAAATTACTTCGTCAAGCTGGTTTGACTGGGAAGACCGGTCAAGTAATTGACTTTAATGAAGCCAACCAGCAACTGACTAGTTACCTGGCAGGTGGCTACGCATTGGCAGAAGCTGGTAATGGTGATTTGACCAACGGTCGATTCACTTCAGCCAACTTCGACAACTCAGATGAGGCTACTCAAGAGTTCGTGGCTCACCTGGTTCACACCTATGCTAAGAGCTCTGAAACAAAGACAGTCACTCGTACGATCAACTACCACAAGCCAGATGGCAAGGTTGAAACAGTAACTCAACCTGTTGAATTGACTAGAGTAGTCACGACTGACAATGTTGACCAGAGCAAGACTTTTGATCCATGGACTAGCGGTGAGTGGAGCGCGAAGTCAACTCCAGAAGTTGCAGGCTACACTGCAAGTCAAAACTCTGTAGCTGAGACTCCTGTAGACGGCGCAACTCAAGATCAAGTTGTAGACGTCTTCTACAGCGCAAATGGTCAAGCAGCAGTTGTAAAGGTCTATGATGACACGACTGGAAAGCTGCT
Source organism: Lactobacillus delbrueckii subsp. bulgaricus (assembly GCF_046938665.1). GTDB lineage: Bacteria > Bacillota > Bacilli > Lactobacillales > Lactobacillaceae > Lactobacillus > Lactobacillus delbrueckii_C. The sequence continues at coordinate 23,689 of NZ_JBKZCD010000014.1, read as the reverse complement.
CCGTCAAGCAGGTTTGACTGGTAAGACTGGGCAAGCAGTTGACTTTAACGAAGCCAATCAGCAACTTACAAGCTACCTGGCAAGTGGCTACGCATTGGCAGAAGTCGGTAATGGTGATTTGACCAACGGTCGATTCACTTCAGCCAACTTCGATAACTCAGATGAGGCCACTCAAGAGTTCGTGGCTCACCTGGTTCACACCTATGCTAAGAGCTCTGAAACAAAGACAGTCACTCGTACGATTAACTACCACAAGCCAGACAGCAAGGTTGAGACAGTAACTCAACCGGTTCAGCTGACAAGAGTAGTGACGACGGATAACGTCGACCAGAGTAAGACTTTTGATCCGTGGACTAGCGGTCAATGGAATGCAAAGTCAACTCCAGAGATTACCGGTTACACTGCAAGTCAAGACTCTGTAGCTGAGACTCCTGTATATGGTTCAACCCAAGACCAAGTGGTAGATGTCTTCTACAGTGCAAATGGTCAAGCTGCAGTCGTGAAGATCTATGATGACACGGCTGGGAAGCTGCTCCGTCAAGCAGGTTTGACTGGTAAGACTGGCCAAGCAGTTGACTTTGACGAAGCCAACCAGCAACTTACAAGCTACCTGGCAAGTGGTTACGCCTTAGCTGAAGTAGGCAACGATAAATTGACCAATGGTCAATTTACTGTAGCTAACTTCGACAACGTTGATGATGCTACTCAAGAGTTCGTGGCTCACCTGGTTCACACCTATGCTAAGAGCTCTGAAACAAAGACAGTCACTCGTACAATTAACTACCACCAGCCAGACGGCAAGGTTGAAACTGTAACTCAGCCGGTCGAACTGACGAGATTGGTAACGATCGACAATGTTGACCAGAGCAAGACTTTTGATCCATGGACTAGCGGTCAATGGAGTGAACAGACTACTCCAGAAGTTGCAGGCTACACTGCAAGTCAAAACTCTGCAGCTGAGACTCCTGTAGACGGCGCAACTCAAGACCAAGTAGTTGACGTCTACTACAGTGCAAATGGTCAATCCGCAGTTGTGAAGATCTACGACGACACGACAGGCCAGCTGCTCCGTCAAGCTGGATTGACTGGTAAGACGGGTCAAGTAATTGACTTTAACGAAGCCAACCAGCAACTGACTAGCTACCTGGCAGGCGGCTACGCATTGGCAGAAGCCGGCAACAGTGATCTGACCAACAGCCAGTTCACTTCAGCTAAGTTCGACAACTCAGATGAGGCCACTCAAGAGTTCGTGGCTCATCTGGTTCACACTTACGCTAAGACAAACGAAGCCAAGACCGTCACTCGTACGATTAACTACCACAAGCCAGACGGCAAGGTTGAGACAGTAACTCAACCGGTTCAGCTGACAAGAGTGGTGACGACGGATAACGTCGACCAGAGTAAGACTTTTGATCCGTGGACTAGCAGTCAATGGAATGCAAAGTCAACTCCAGAGATTACCGGTTACACTGCAAGTCAAAACTCTGTAGCGCAGACCCCTGTAGATGGCGCAACCCAAAACCAAGTAGTTGACGTCTACTACAGTGCAAATGGTCAAGCTGTAGTAGTCAAGATCTACGACGACACGACTGGTAAGTTGCTCAGCACTGCATCCCTTGCAGGCAAGACTGGCGAAACGATCGACTTCAGTCAACCTAATGCATCGCTGAAGAGCCTTTTAACCAAGGGCTATGCCTTAGCTGAATCAGGAAACAGCGATTTGACCAACGGTCGATTCACTTCAGCCAACTTCGACAATGCTGATGATGCTACGCAAGAGTTCATCGCTCACCTGGTTCACACTTACAGCAAGGGCACAGAATCAAAAACTGTCACTCGTACGATCAACTACCACAAGCCGGACGGTGTTGAGACAGTAACTCAGCCAGTTCAGCTGACTAGAGTGGTTACGACGGATAACGTCGACCAGAGTAAGACTTTTGCCTCATGGACTAGCGGTGAGTGGAGCGCAAAAGCAACTCCAGAGGTCACAGGCTACACTGCAAGCCAAAAGACTGTCGCCCAATCTCCTGTAGATGGCTCAACCCAAGACCAAGTGGTTGACATCTACTACACGGGCGAAAGCCAAAAGGCTCTCGTAAAGATCTACGACGATACGACTGGCCAGCTGCTCAGCACCGCATCCCTGGCCGGCAAGACTGGTGAAGCAATCGACTTCAACTTTGCTGACGCGTCCTTATTGAACTACGTGCGCATGGGCTACCTCTTCGCGGCAAGCGGCAACAGAGACCTGTCCGGCGAAAAGTTTGCCTACGCCCTCTTCCTTGATGCACCTACCCAGCTCTTCGAAGCTCACCTGGTGCACTCATACGCTAAGAGCGACGAAAAGCAGACCATCACCCGGACGATCAACTACCACCTGCCAAGCGGGACTGAAGCGGTTGAACAAACTGCTGAACTGACCCGGCCGGTCACGACCGACCTGGTTACCGGCGCAACTAGCTATGGCGACTGGACTCGCAGCGAATTCACCAGTCAAAAGACGCCAGAGCTCAGCAATTACACGCCAAGCACCAGCTTGATCACAAGCCGGGAGGTTACCCACGGGGATGCTGACAGCCAAGAAAACGTCTACTACTACCCGAACAAGCAAAAAGCCACGATCTCCTTTGTTGATGCAAAGACCGGCAAGACAATCAAGCTTATGGCTGACTTCGACAGCGGCAAGCCAAATGAGGCCATCAACTTCAGCCAAGCCAAGGCTCAGCTGGCAAAGCTTTTGCAGGAAGGGTACAAGGAAACAGGCGATCTTGAAAGCATCTGGAAGGCAGTCTTTGCAAGCACCGATGGCGAAAACAACTTCGTCATCCGCCTGGTGCCATCGCTTGACATGCATCCTTCCGTTGCCCCTGGCAAGCAAGCAACTAAGCCAAAGACTACTGGAAAAGGTAAAGAAGCTGGCCAAAAGCCGTCTGTTCCTGCAAGTAGCCAAACTGCAGGAAAGGGTCAGCAAGCTGTAAGCCCAGCTGGGCAAACGGCGAAGGCTCAGTCAGCTAAGCTGCCGCAAACTGGTGAAGCCAGCGGCAAGCAGCTCTCCTGGCTCGGATTGCTCCTGGCCGCGGTTGGTACTGCCTTAAGCGGAATTTGGCGCAAGAAGCGCGATGATGAATAATCGATTTTTCCCTCACTAACAGGGAAGGGAATAGGTCTGCTCTATACGGGCAGGCCTATTTTTTCCGCCAGATGGTATAATGAAAGCGATGTGAAACTGATGAAATATGAAGCCGCGATTTTTGACATGGACGGCACTATCCTAGACACGAGCGCTGACTTAACCAGCGCATTGAACTACGCGTTTGAACAAACCGGCCACCGGCATGACTTTACCGTTGAAGATATCAAGAACTTCTTCGGCAGCGGGGTCGTGGTAGCCATGACCCGGGCCCTGGCCTATGAAGCTGGCAGCAGCCGGGAAAGTCTGGTCGCCTTTGGCACTAAGGATGAACAGATCCCGGAAGCTGTTACCCAAGCAGAAGTTAACCGGGTCTTGGAAGTTTTCAAGCCATATTACGCTGACCACTGCCAGATTAAAACTGGTCCCTTCCCAGGCATCTTGGATTTGATGAAAAATCTCCGGCAAAAAGGCGTCAAGCTGGCTGTCGTTTCCAACAAGCCAAATGAAGCCGTCCAGGTCCTGGTTGAAGAACTTTTCCCGGGCAGCTTCGACTTTGCCTTGGGTGAAAAAAGCGGGATCCGCCGCAAACCAGCTCCGGACATGACCAGTGAGTGCGTCAAGGTCTTAGGCGTGCCAAGAGACAAGTGCGTCTACATCGGCGACTCTGAAATCGACATCCAGACCGCGCGAAATTCTGAAATGGACGAAATCGCGGTCAATTGGGGCTTTAGAAGCGTGCCATTTTTGCAAAAACACGGGGCAACTGTGATCGTGGATACAGCTGAAAAGCTGGAAGAAGCAATATTAGGTGAATAAGATGGAAATCAAGTTTGAAGAAGAGCAAAAGCGGGCCGCGGTATATGATGACGGCAAGCTGATTGGCCAGTGCGTATATGAAGACAAGGGTGATCACTGGATCATCACGACGACTAAGGTAGACCCGGCCTATGGCGGACAAGGCCTGGGCCGGAAGTTGGTTGATACCGTTGTTTCTGCTGCCCGGGAGAAGGGCGTCAGACTGCGGGCGACTTGTTCTTACGCGGCTAAGGTCTTAACCAAGCCGAGCTATGAGGATTTACGGTAATCGAAAGAGCATCCCCTCCGCGAATTTGCGGGGCAGGGATGCTCTTTTGCTTTAAGATGGTATAATTTTAACTTGAATCCAGATTGAAGGGGAAGAAAGCGTGAATCTTGTCAAAAAAGTCCTAAAATCCAGGCCGCTCGTTGCCTTTGCGGCCAGCTTCCTGGTCACCATGCTGATCTTCGCGGCCTTCGGCTACGCGCCATTTGGCCTCAAGTCGGTTGCCGGGGCGGATGCCAATATCCAGTACCTTGATCTCTTTGCTTACTTAAAGGATGTCTTGGCCGGGAAAAACTCTGCCACATATACGATGAGTGCCTTGCTAGGCGGGGATGAGGTGGCCACATTTGCCTATTACTTGATGTCGCCGCTTAATTTCCTGGTCGTCTTTTTTCAAAAGAGCCAGCTGCCTATCTTTTATGACATCTTGCTCGCCCTCAAGCTGTCTTTATCGGCTAGCAGCATGGCCATCTTTTTAAAGCAGAGATTTCCAAAAATCACTGGGAAATTCCAGCTCTTCCTGGCCATGAGCTACGCCTTCTGCCAGTACAATATCGCTCAATCCTGCAATATCCTTTGGTTGGACGGGGTGTACCTGCTGCCTTTAATCTTGCTGGGTATATACCAACTAGTTGCAGTCGACAAGAGAACAGGCTTCTTCCTACTTACCATCAGCATCGCCTGCAGTATGGTCTTTAACTGGTATACGGGTCTTATCAATATCATCTTTTCCGCCATTTGGCTGGTCATTGAGGAAGTCTTGTATCTCTATGAGGGCAATTATGAGTTAAAAGCCTTGGTCAAAAAGCTTGGCGGCTATCTCTCTGCAGTATTTTTGGGCCTGGCTTTGAGCGCCTTTATCTTTTTGCCCAACTATGTCAGCCTGAAAAGCGGGGCAAGAAGCTCTTTTGACTGGGGCCTGCTCAAGCCAGACTTGATCAATAATCCTTTTACAGCGATCGGCAAGCTGGGTCTAAACGTGATGAGTGACTCCACCAATGTCTCCCTTTATTGCGGCAGTATCGTAGTGATCGCAGTCTTTGCCTTGTTCTTTAGCAAGGAATTGACAGTGAGATTCAAGACAATTATGGCCTTGTTAGGGCTGGGGATGCTCCTCCTCTTTTACTGGCAGCCAGCCAATTTCGCCTTTTCACTTTTCAAGCTGGTCGACAGCTACTGGTCCCGCTACTCTTATCTCGGCATCTTTATCTTGATCTTCATGGCCGGGATTTTCTTTAGCCAGGTCAAAGACAAGGTCCAGCCGCTTTTGTATGGGACGGCAGCATATCTCACCATTTTTATCATCCAGAACTGGAAAAACTTGACCAGCAAGGGCGTGGTCTATACTGTCTTGTCAACAGCACTTATGGCCGGCCTGCTGATTTATTACGAAAAAGCCAGGAAGCAGGGGATGGAAAAGCTTGCTCTTATAGCAGTGGCTGGCCTGCTCGTAACGGAGTTTGCCTACAATGCCAAAAAGCTCTGGGCCACTTATAAGGATGACTATAAAAATGCCAGAGTTGATGAATTTGCTGCATACAGCAGCCAGCAGGAAAAGCAGATCGCCGCTTTAAAGAAATATGATCCAGGCTATTACCGGGTCAGCCAGACCTCTACCAGACTCAAACTACGCTTGAACTTGACCGCGGAATACAATGAAGGTCTGGCCTACAATTACTGGCCGATCGCCAGTTATGTCTCCAGTCAGGACCCTAAGCAGCTGAAATTTATGGAAAGTGTCGGCTACCGGTCTGCCGCCCAGCGGGTGACTATCGTCAACACTTCAGTCCTTGGTGCTGACTCCTTATTAGGGGTTAAATACGTACTGACCGGTCAAGATTTTCCAGGCTTGGAGAAAACGTCACTACCAGCTGCTAACGGAAAATCCGTCTACCGCAATCCTTTAGCTTTGCCCTTGGCTTTTTCCAGCCAAAATGACGTAAATAACCCGGTCTTTACAGGGAATCCTTTTGCCTACCAGGAAGCGGCCTATAGTCAGCTCCTGGGCAAAAAGCTTACGCTTTATAAAAGAGTGGCCTATAAAAAGACGGTTCAGGCAGGCAAGGTAACTTATCTGCTGAATGCAAAGGATAAAAAGAACCCGCTCTACGGCAATCTGCCTTGGAGCCAGGCCGGGGACAATGTCCTGGAAATCAACGGGAAAGTCCTCTCCAATTACGCCGGCTGGTTGTCACCGAGCGTCTTCTACATCCCGATCCAAAAGCGAACCAGAGTGACCTTAAAGACCAAGACGCCCAATGCCTATCAGACTCAGTTTTACCAGCTGGACTTGCAAAAACTGGCAAAGGCAAGTCAGGAAATTCAAGCTAAGGCCATCAAGCAGATCTCCTTTAAGGGACCAAGGATCACTTTTTCCGCTATTGGCAAGAAGGGGAAGGCCAGCTATGCCTACCTGGAAGTGCCGGTCAAGAGCGGCTGGAAGGCGATGAATAACGGGAAGAAGGCTGAGATTTACAGCTACTTGGGCACCTTCATGAAGTTCAAGCTTAAGCCAGGCGTCAACAAGATCCAGCTGACCTACACAATCCCGAAGCTGAAGCTAGGAAGCTTGATCAGCGGACTCGCTGCATTGGTCTTGCTCCTAGTGGCTTTTTGGCCAAAAATTAGGCAAAGAAGCCAGAAATAAGCGACTAAACGAAAAAAGGCTGCCGGAAGGCAGTCTTTTTGTGTGTTTACAGATACTTTTGCGCGTCAAGGGCAGCGTTTCTGCCGGAGTAGAAGGCGTAGCCAGCGCAGGTACCAGGCATGTTCGGGCCGTAAGTGTCGCCGGTCAAGCCGCTGGCGTCGTTACCGGCCGCGTAAAGACCAGGGATCACCTTGCCCTTTTCGTCTTCAACTTCGTTGTTGACGTTGACCTTTAAACCGCCCATGGTGCAGAAGGCGCCGATGTTGAGCTTGAAGGCGTAGAATGGGCCTTGTTCAACAGCAACCAGGTAGTCAGCATCCTTGCCGAAGTCTTCGTCTTCACCCTTAGCGGCAAAGCCGTTGTAGCGGGCGATGGTTTCAGTCAATTGGTCCTTTGGCAGGCCAGTCTTTTCTGCCAGTTCTTCAATCGTGTCCGCTTTAAAGATGAATGGTTTCTTGTCAGCAACCGCTTGGTCGATTTCAGCGGCCAGCTTGTCCATCTTGTCGCCACGTTCAACGTAAACGCCCAGACCCATGTAGTTGCCGTCCTTAGCCATTTTTTCAATCACCCCGGTGTCCAAAATGCTGTAGACTTCATTTTGGGTGTAGAGAGCATTGCCAGCGTAGCTGAAGTTGTAAATGACGGATTCGTCGACGAAGCGTTCACCATCTTCGTTGACCCAGAGAAGGGGCTGCTGGCCGGCAGCGACGTTCATCTGGCTGGACATCATCTTGAAGTAAGGCTGGTCTGGGTCATCCAAGTAGCCGCCAAAGAGCATAGCCATGCCGGTGCCGTACTTGCGGCCCCCAACGCTCCAGCCCAGGCGAAGGCCGTCACCAGTACCCTTGCCGCTTGAAACAGGGATCATCCGGCTCAAGTCGTAGTCAGTTTCTTCAGCCATCATTTCCTTGTTGTTGAGGTAACCGCCAGCTGCCAGAACGACAACCTTGGCCGTAACGTCTTCAGTAGTGCCGTCAGCTTCGTTTCTAAGCGTGATGGTCTTGCTGCCATCTTCGTTCAGCTTCAGGGCAACAGCCGCGGTAGAGGTTAAGAGTTCCCCGCCCAGCTTGAGGAATTTCGGTTCCAGAGCCTTGTGGATGGCCCCGTAGCCGAAGCCTTCGTAGATGTGCCAAGTTGCTTCCCCGGCCCCCATGGCTTGCACGCGTTCAAAAACAACGCCTTCGTTGGCCAGCCATTGAACGTTTTCTGCGCTGGCGTCAACGTACTTGCGCCAGATTCTGGAGTCAGCCTTGTACTTAGAATATTCGACTTCTTCCTTCAAAACGTCAGTACCGGAGACTTCGATCCCTTTTTCCTTTTGCAGGTAGGAGCCAACGGCGAAGATTCCTTCACTGTAGTTGGCGCTACCGCCGGTAGTGCGGCCTTTTTCCAATAAGAGGACGCTGGCGCCGTTTTCCTGGGCAGTCAAGGCAGCGGCTTGACCTGCCGCACCCGAACCAACAACTACTACATCATACTTGTCTTTAGCTGCAATTGTCATGATTTTCTCCTTACAAAAACTACTTAAGATTACTTACACTTGAAACTATAAGGGATTTAGGGTTAGAGTAATAGAGAGTAAACGGTTGCACAGGCGAAGCGGATAGTTCGGGCAGATTTTAGAAAAGGTGAGACGATGGATTTTGAAAAGCTGAAGATGTTTTGCAAGGTAGTTGAAGAGGGCAGCTTCCAGAAGGCGGCGGAGAGTGAGTTTGTCTCGCAAAGGGCGGTATCGCAGATGATGAAGAAGCTGGAGGATGAGCTGGGGCTGAAGCTCTTTGACCGAGAGAAGAACAAGATTTTTGTCACCCCGGTAGGCCGGGACTTTTACATATATGTCAGGAATATGCTGCAGAAGTTTAGCGTGAACGTTAGTGCTTTGCGCTACGAGTCAACGACCAAGCAGCGGCTGATCTGCGGCTATTTTTCGCCATTTGACGGGGCCTTGCTGCGGGAAAAGCTGTACGGCTTCTTAGATAAAAAGATGCAGCTGAGCATAGTGCATGAAAGTATCGATCACTTGCTGAGTGATATTGCCAATGGCCTGGTGGATCTGGCGACGGTGTTGGATTACGGGGATCCGGGCCTGGTGGTTACTGAGCCGGATTTAGCCAGTGCAGACGTGTATGAAAATGAAATGATCATGGGCGTCAGCGATTTGAACCCGCTTAGCAAGCTAGAGAAATTTCCCCTTACGGAGATTGGCAAGCTGCCGGTTTTGTATTATATGCCGGAGGAGAGCTCACATTACCTGCGGCAGGCTTTTTTGTCGACCTTGCCAGAGGATTGTCAGGCCAGCTGCGCGCATATTTCCAATATTGAACAGATGCAGATGCTGGTGTCCTTGAATAAGGCGGTGGCTTTTTATCCTAAGGGTTTGTTTGAGTATGTGCTGACGGATCGGGAGCATATAAGTTATTTACCATTGGCGGGGATGCAGGAGAGGAGCCGGTACAAGATCAAGGTCATCTATAATCGGCATAGTGACAAGCTTTCACTGATTAAGAAGCTGCTTGCCTGCTTTTAGCAATTGTGGGGAAAAAGCAATTTGACAAATATAGCGTTTAGGACAAAAATTAAAGTGTGTAATGATCTAATAATATGTGAGAGGAAAAATTATGGGTAAAAAGCTGAAAGCCATCAGTAAGGTTTCTGTTGCCCTGGCTCTTTTGGGTGCTGCTGTACCTGCAGTAGAAGCTGCTCCCACTGCCATGGCTGCAAAGAAGGCTACCAAGAAGGCTAAGAAGTCTACAAAGAAGAGTACTAAAAAGGCAAAGAAGGCCAAAAAGAGTACCAAAAAGAAGGCAACTAAGAAAGTAGCTAAGAAGAAAGCTTCTAAGAAGCCGGTGAAGAAGGTTGCTAAAAAGAAGACAAACGCGCAAAAATACACGCCAAAGGCTAAGAGCGCAACTGTCAAGGCTGGCAGCAAGCTTTCAGCCAAGAGTGTCATTACTAACGCCAGCAAGTTGCCCGCTAAGACTAAGTATGTTTTTTCACCAAAGCCAAACTTGAAGAAGGCTGGCACTTATACGGTCAGCGTGATCGTGACTTATCCAGACAAGTCAAAAGATAAGATCAAGAATATCAAGATTAAGGTAACCGCGAAGAAGGCGGCTTATAATCCAGCTAAGGCTACTTATGAAAAGTACAAGAAGCAAGCTGCAGAACTGGGTTCATTAGAAGCCGCGCTAGATGACTTGAGTCAAAAGAAGGCAGCCTTTGATAGTGCCAACCAGGCCTACAAGGATGCTGAAACTAGCTACAATAACAAGGTTGCAGCTGCTAAAGCAAGTTATGATGAAGCCTCAAGTGCTTATGAAGCAGCTGGCTATGATTTCATCATGAGCAAAGCAACGGCTAATTTTTACCAAGACTCAAAAGCTGGCATGGCAAATGTAGCTGTGTTGGCCGGCTATGTAAATGGCTTGGATGATTCAGTCAAGAGTTTTCTGTCGACCAGCAATTTAAAGAAAGATGTTACTTTGATCAAAGAGCTGAACAGTCTCCGAGCATCGGACAACAATTTTTCCAATCATAATGCTCTAGGGGTCGACTATGATCTCATGATCTATGCAAGCATCTCTGGTTTTATCTCAGATAGCACGATGAATCATACATATTTTAGGAACGCTCCTACTGAAGTGTATGCTTCCCGTGCTGAGAATTTGGCTTGGGGCTACAGTGATCCATTAACTGGTTGGTACACTGAAGAAAAGGCGATTTATGATGCTCACGGCAGTGGTGTGACTGGCCACTATACGAACTGCATGGGCGATTATGAGTATGTTGGTTTGGTTCTTGATCAAAGTACGGGAACAAGTGCGGCAGATTTTGGCAGAGGAAAGATTTTAACTAGCGAATCGGGGACGCAAGTGACCGTTGATGAGTTTGAAGCAGCACTTAATAATTATGTTGCTTCTTATGAGTCGACTATGAATGTTGCAAAGACAACGTATGAGCAAACCAAGGCTGATAAGTCAGAGGTCAATGCTGCACAAGAAAATGCGACCAGCAGTAAAAAGGCCTATGATGCAGCTAATGCTAAGCTGAAAAAGGTCAAGGTAGTCAACCAACAATTGGCAAAGGCTTATAAGGCTTACCAGAAGTCTTTAAAAGCTGCACACAAGAAGAAATAATAGTGGTGTAATGAGTGTGGCAAATTAGTTAATCTTGTTAAAGTATGATCCCGATATGTATAGCTGGGATCATACTTTTTTTCTTTTTCTAGATATTTGCTAATTTAGCTATAATTGGGGCTGGGACAAGCTTTAATGGCTAACAAAAATGTCCGCAATGAATAGATGATCGCTTTGCTAAAAAGCAATTTGACAAATACAGCGTCTGGGACAAAAATTAAAGTGTGTAATGATCTAATAATATATGAGAGGACAAAATCATGGATAAAAGACTGAAAAATATCAGCAAAGTTTCAGTCGCGCTGGCGCTTTGTGCTGCCAGCGCGACAGCCACCATTGCAATTCCAAAAAATGACAATGTAATGGCGGCTACTAAGAAGACTGCTAAGTATCACTATAGTGTTCAAACCAAGAAGATCACTAGAACCATTAAGATGTACCAGCCTAAAGGCGTAAAGAAGGTCGTTCAAAAGGCCTACATTAAACGGAAGGTCAAGACTAATAAGAAGACCAAGAAGAAGACTTACGGCAAGTGGTCTACTTCTTCTTGGAAGAAGTATAAGGTAGCAAAGGTGTCCGGCTATACTGCAAGCAGAGCTGTTGTGGGTGCTGCCAAGGTCACTAGAAAAACCAAGAACCAGACTGTCAAGATTACCTACAAGGCAATCAAGCACGTCAAGAAGCACGTTAAGAAGGCAGTGCCCAAGAAGCCAGTAAAGAAGTCAACGCCTAAGAAGGCTGTTAAGAAGAGCACTCCAGCTTCAGCTAATGTAACCTTCTATAGCATCAAGGGCAAGCCTACCAGCTACTATGTACCCGGCAATCACGGTCTGGAAAAGACCAACATAAAGAAGGGAAGTAAGGTTGAAGTCTTAGGGCAAGGAACTATCAATGGTCAATTGATGTACCAAATTGACCATGATCCTTACGTTTATGTCCCGGCCAAGGATGTCAAAGTAGACTACTTCAAGAATGTTCATTTTGTTGACTATTATTTAGGCAGTGGTACTCCTGCTCAAATTAAAGCCAAATATGATGCCGATCTTGCTGAAATCGAAAACAGTAATCCAAAGAATAGTGACGGAATGATCGAATGGTTCAATGCTCACCCACTCGAAGCCCTGCGCATGTATAGCAAAGATACCAAGGTATCAAAATCCACGTTCGAAAAACATAATTTAACTTATGCTCAAGCAGCTGCACAGGATGGTAGAATGAGCGTAGGCTATACCAAGGAATCCTACATTGCTTATATGAATGGTGAAAAGGCATATCGTCAATACGAAGCAAAATGGGCTGCCAAGTATCCAAACATTACAAGATCTGTAACGAAGGAAAGTAATACAATCAAGAAGTACAACTTGAACACCTTTGAATGGCACTACAACGATAACTATTACACTGTCGATAATATCAGAAAATAACTTTGTAAGAATCCTCTGTGCATTAAAATTTCCCCACATTTGTGGGGTTGATCCTCTTTTCGCATCCAGAGAACAACGCTGGAGGCCTTTTTTAACATTTTTACTCCCGAAACAAAAAAACGACATGTCCTCAAAACAAGGCATGTCGTTTTTTTATGACTAACTAGAAAGATTGTGATCACACATCTTTCTACAGAAGATTAACCCCACAAATGTGGGGAATAATTCTAACTATATGAACAGGTCAGACGGGTGACTTGGATCGCTTACCAGTTCAAGTGCCGCACGCTTAGCATCGGCGTCTGAAATCACGCCCGAAAAGGCATTGTTGCCAATAGATGGCGTCATCAATGAATCGTTATCGTCATGGCTGAGTCCAAAGACATGGCCCAGTTCGTGAAGCAGAGTCTTGAAAGTTGCATCTTTTGCATTAGCGCTAGTCTGCCGAATCCCATCCGTATTGATTTGAACGGTGAACAGGGAGTTCTTCAGCGTATCGCCAGCAGTGATCGTGCCAGACTTGTTGTAGACGTCACCAATGCCATTGCCTTTGAGAATGTCTCTTACGACAGCCGTTGAAAGACCCGCATGATTTTCCAAGGTAATGTCGCTTTGTCCTGCCCGCTGGTAGGAGCTGATTGCTTCGTTGTTTGAGGCGGATTCCATAATGGCGATGGTCACGCCTTTCTTGAGGTCGCTCACGCTTGTCGTGTAAGTAGCGCTGATCTTGACCTTGTACTTTGCCAGTGCTTCATTCCATTTCGAAATAGCTTCTTCTGCCATTTCGAGCATTGAAGGGTCGGCATAGATCGACATGTCAACTGTCCGTGTTCCGTCAAGATCTGTCTGCACGACCGGAACGGCACCGTTCAAGCCATTCTGACCAATTGGCCAAACGGTATCCGTAACCATAGACTCTGGGGATTTTGGCCCTTCGCCTGTAATGATTGAGACACCCACTGGGACAGTTAATGTCGGCCCGTAGCTGGAGATTTCGATCGTCCCAACAGGAGTTGTCACAGTCCCGTTTTTATCATTTTGTCTGCGAACGACAAGTGAGTTGCCAGAGGAAGTCTTGACATTGCTGTTCTTGACCCGAACGGTCATGGAGTTGCCAGAAGAAGTCTTGACGGTATTGTTCTTGATCCGAACAGTCAAGGAGTTCCCAGAGGAAGTCTTGACGCTGTTGTTCTTGACCCGAACAGTCATGGAGTTCCCGGAGGAAGTCTTGACGGTTCTGTCTTCAGCCCGCTTGACGACAAGCGAAGTATTGCTTGACGTCTGCTTGATCTTCTCAAGCGTTGCCTTTACCAAGTCAAGATTAAGCCGGCCGGCAATGTTTTCTGGAACGAAAGTTGGATTGCCCTCAGCCGTCAGATATTCGATATTACTTTGAATGCTGTATGTGCCAGCGGTATGAGCCTTGGCAGTAACGTCATTCACTTGAACTTTGTTGAGCCCGCCAAGAACAGTCGTATGAACGATTGGGTACGTTGGTATATTTGGCGGAGTTGTTGCTTTAGGCAAAGGAGGCAATTCTTTGTTGCTTGGCAGAAGGTCAACCCCAGAACCACCGAAGGCAACGTCGATTGACATGTATGGTGTGGTTGAATTGCTTGGATCACGCACAGTATAAAATTCTTTTGTAAACTGGTCGTCAATGACCACGTTGAAGTTGTTGATCTCGTTGTTGTCGTTAGTCTTGAGGTTAACTTGTGACTTAGAATCTTTTGGTGTTGCAACCAAATATTTCTTGCCATCAATCGTAGTCGTTGACTTGTTCATATTAGACTTGGAATAATAAATGTTGCCCGATTCCGATTGTGTCATGATAGATTGACCGTCGTCAATATCATTGACGGCAACCGGCATCTGGTTAAAGGCATGGTGCGCACGGCCATAGATTGAGTTCTCACGATTCTCCTTTGCCGCAGACCACTCGGGATCAGAAACGCCTTTTGGCTGAACAAGTGAAATCGTGGTTTTGAGCCGTAGACCGTATGCTACTTTGCCATTATTGGCAACGGCCATTGGCAAAAGAGTGCCCGAAAATCCAGATCCTTGGCCGCCCCGACCGACAGCTGAAGATGAAAGAAGCAATCCTTCCCCATCACCCGGAATGATAACGCCGCCGCTGCCCGTAAAGCCTGGGCCGAATACCTGTGACCCATAATGACGCCGCCATTAATGTGCAGCTTGCAGTCTTCACCTGCGGATATAGAGAAGATTTTTAAGACTTTAGTGTCAGAAGTGACATAGTGCTGACCTTTGATCGTATCTTTACCGGGATCATAAAGATCAAGGGAATCGCCATTTTGGTCGGTCAGTGTCATCTTGACTTTGACATCAAGACGCAAGATCTTTTTGGTTGCAGTGTCATAGTAGACAAATCCATTTGGAATCGTAACTTCTTCAGTGGAACTCGTCCCAATCGCCATTATAGTGGTATAGTCTTTGTTGTCTGCATACTGGTTCTTGTAGTCGCCATACCAAGGGTTATATGATGGATCAAGAAGTCGCTCACTTGTATCAAACGTATCGTGAAATACCTTTTTTATGAAACTGTTACCTTGCCCAGTATACCAAAGGCCATTTTTATCAGTCCACTTGGCTGTTTTTAAGTTGCCGTTCTTCCAAATAAAGCCAAAGCTGTTGCTCTGTATGTCTTTGTCCTTATTGGCCTTAATTGCGGAAATAAGCGAGTATTGGTTTGTTTTAGGCTCAGTAACATCGATAAAGCGGGCAGTGGTCGTGTTTGAAACATCGCCCTTGAGGTCTTTGGTCAGCTTGGCAATTTTAGCTTTACCAGCAGGATCTACAGAGTCCTTCATATTTCTCCAAATCCAACGTTCAAGATCTTCAGACTGCCCAGTATTACCAGCAAGTTTGGCAATAAGTTTTCTAATATCTGGTTCAGTCATACTTTGAACACCACCGGAAGAGTGGGTCTTAGCGAAATTATTCCAATCGGAAACATCAGTGTTGATCGTGCTTGCCGTCGTTGGCAGATATTTATTCTCAAACTTTCTTTCACTGACCTGCTGACGGGCGATCTGGATTTGATCGGTGATCTTGTTAAGAATCGCCTCGCCTGCCTTCTTATCGTCGTCGTCCAGTTCCTTGTCGGCCTCTTTGATCTTGCCTTCAAGAGTTGTCAAGGAATCCTTGAACGCAGTCAGCTTTTGCTGGAACTCGCTGTCCTTTCTGGCCATTTCCTTGGCTTCGGCAATAGCTTTATCTATTTCGGCAATCGCATTGTCAGTGATTGAATATGCCTCATTGATCTTGGCCACAAGAGCATCGTCTTGCGCTTTAGCCGTTGCCAGTGCCGCATTGGTTTGGCTGGTCAAGGAATTCTTTTCGGTTTCCTTGGTGGCGTCAATGCTGCCGTCTTTTGCACCGTTATTTGCGCTTGAGGCTTGACCGATGTCACCGAAGTCGATCGTTTCGCTTGGCCCAACAGTTACAGTGGTAGTCGTAATGTTTGAGTTGTTCACGCCGTCAACGACTGCCTGCATCTTGTCCAGCGTGTCCTCAGTAGTATAGCCTATCTTTTTATATTCATCGATTTTTGCTTGAAGCTTGGCCAGCCGGTCAGCCTTGTAGGCATCAAGAGCGGAAACGGACTTGTCCAAAGTCCCTGCCGTCTGCTTGGCATTTTCGGCAATCTGCTTCATTTCCCCAAGCCAAGTGTTGATGCTGTCAATGTTGGCCAAGGCATTGGCCTTGTAGCTGGCGGCCTTGACAGCTTCCTGGCTGCACACAGTATTCTGCTTTTGCAAATCAGCCAAGATTCTGGACAATTCCTTGTTTGCTTCATCAATCGAGTTTACCTTGGTCGTTGCGGTGACTGTCTGGTTGGTCTTGACCGTATTGATTTTTTGCGTTTCGGTGTTGTCAACGACTACGCCGCCAGCGGCAATTGAG
Organism: Lactobacillus delbrueckii subsp. bulgaricus; assembly: GCF_046938665.1. Taxonomy (GTDB): domain Bacteria; phylum Bacillota; class Bacilli; order Lactobacillales; family Lactobacillaceae; genus Lactobacillus; species Lactobacillus delbrueckii_C. The sequence goes on along the minus strand of NZ_JBKZCD010000014.1, from coordinate 7,338 downwards.
TCCTGGCTCTTTCTCTTGACCACATCCAAGTCGCCTGTAATCCCGTCCTTGTAGTTCTTGATCGTGCTTGCGGTCCCGGAAATGGTCTGGTTTGCTTCTCTGATCTTGTCCATCAGGACACGGTTTTGATTGGCGGCATTGGCGTCCGTATCCACTGCCTTTTGATTGGCAGCAATCGTGCTTTGCATTCTGGTCAAAAGCTTTTGCAAATTGCTGATGGTTTCATCGAGATTTGACCCCGTGACGTCAACGGTTTCCAGTTGCCCGGCAACCCCGACAGTACCTTCCGTTGAGTGGTTTTGCGTTTCAATCGTTGCTCTGGCGGTGTTGTACTGGTCAATCAAAGAACTCAAGGTATTCAGCTTGCTGGTAACATTTGGCAGCTGATCTTCTTTGACTTCCCTTACATTGTCGCTGATCGTGATTGCCCCATTGGCCTTGGCTTGAATGTTGCGAATCTGGCTGTTCAGCGTGTTGATCTGTGAAGAATTCAAAACGCCGGTCTTGTCAGCTTCCTTGCCAGTTTCTACGCCGGATTCACCGGCATAGACAACGCTGTCAGCACTTGTATTGACAGGGCAAAGTGATTCAGTAATGAAGATGGTGAAGCCAGGAAGGATGAGAAAATTGAGTAATAATTGGCAAAAGGCTATTAGGCTTACAAAAAGTCTTTGGAAGCTTCATTTAAGAAGAAATAATAAAAGCGTAATTATTAGAATAAATAAAATAAGCTTGTGTTAGAATTGTTCGGTAAAATGCTAGGCATAAAGTCTTCTTGAATTTTTAGATTATTGTAAATTTGGGACGTAATACGCATTATGATGGGTTTTATGAGTCGGAGAAATCTATTGCGCATATTGGATGATTTTTTTGTAAAAAACTAATTTGACAAATACAACTCTTGGTTCAAAGATGAAAGTGTGTACTCATCTAATAATATGTGAGAGGACAAAAATATGGGTAAAAAGCTGAAAGCCATCAGTGAGGTTTCTGTTGCCTTGGCTCTGTTGGGCGCTGCAGTTCCAGCAGTAGAAGCTGCGCCAACTGCCATGGCTGCAAAGAAGACTACTAAGAAGGCTAAGAAGTCTACTAAGAAAGCTGAAAAGAAGAGTATTAAAAAGGCGAAGAAAGCCAAAAAGAGTACCAAGAAGAAGGCAACTAAGAAAGTAGCTAATAAGTCTAGCAAGAAGAAAGCTACTAAGAAATCGGTGAAAAAGGTTGCTAAGAAGAAGGTAGTCAAGAAGACCGCAAAGAAGGCTGTGACTAAGAAGACTGTCAAGAAGACAATGCCTAAGAAGAGCACGACTGCTAAGAAGACGACCAAGAAGGTCACCCCAGCTTCAGCTTACGTGACTGTCTTTAGCGGCAAGGGCAATCCTCTTAATCTCTATGTATGGAGCATGGGCGGAAAAAATGAAGGCAAGCTCCGTATTAAGAAAGGCACTAAGGTTGTCACCGGCGAGCAAAAAGTCTTGAACGGACAGCTGATGTACCGAGTCTATCAAGAATACTGGGAACCCAAGCCCGGCGACAAGCACTTTTGGGATACGAAGAACAAATATGGCGGTCCCGGCAATTACAGTGGCGAAATATGGGTCCCGGCCAAGGACGTCCAGCAAGACTTCTTCAAAGATGTTCAGTTTATAGACTATGCTGATGTTGATGCCATCGAAGACCTTAATCTCCGTGACACCGCAACGCCGGCTCAAATCAAGGTTGCATATGATGCCAATCTCGCTGAGGCTGAAAAAGACCAAGCTTCTTATCATGAAGCAACTGCTTGGGCAGGAGGTTTATGGGATGACGCACACCCACTTGAATCTGAGATCGAGGGTCTAAGCCGGTGGAAGACTCATATTTCAAAAAATACATTTGAGAAGCATAACAAGAGCTATGCTCAAGATATTAGAGAAATAGCATTGAGACCCGGTGGATGTTACACCAAAGAAGCTTATACTGCATACATGAAGGGCGAAAAGGCTTACCGTGAGTACGAAGCAAAATGGGCTGCTAAGTACCCAATTATCACCAAGGCCATGAATGCAGAATATAAAAAGGAGAATGTTGATGTGTCGAAATGGCACTTCAACGACAATATCTACACAGTCGACAACACAATTCTACATTAGAAAATAATTCTATTCCTTAACACGTTAAAAATTCAATAGTCATATACTGTTCTTAACAATTGAATACGGAATACGGAGGACTACGATATTATGACTGAACATCCAATTGTACCGCTCGAGCTGCCGAAGGGCAGAGTTAAGCCTAAGAACAGGATCACAAAGAATAGACTTGTCCTTAATCCGGAGTCCAAAGGGGTTGTATCATTTTACAGTGATGCCACGAACGAGGTTATGATCGAGGTCGTGGATAGGTTCTTGAGCCATGATTAATTTAGATGAATTAGGTCGAATGTTCATTGTTTGTGGTAAGACCGATATGCGCCTGGGAATCGATTCGCTTACTTAATTAAGAAGAGTTTCAATCTCGATCCATTCTATGGATGTGTCTTTCTCTTCTGCGGCAGCTGCAAAGTACGGGGACAAGCGCGGCAGATTTTGGCAGAGGAAAGATTTTAACTAGTGAAACGGGGACGCAAGTGAGCGCTGATGATTTTGAAGCTGCGCTTAACAGTTATGTAGCGTCCTACGAGTCGCCTATGAATACGGCAAAGTCCAACTACGAACAAGCACAAGCTGACAAGTCAGAGGTCAATGCTGCTCAAGAGAATGTGAATAGCAGTAAAAAGGCTTATGAGGAGGCCAATGCTAAAGTGGAAAAGATTAAGGGGGTTAATCAGCAAGTGGCAAAGGCTTATAAAGCTTACAAGGACTCTTGGAAAGTCCAAAGTGAGAAGTAATTACAGTAGTGTAATTATTAGGGAGATTAGTTAAGCTTGTTAAAGTATGAATCCGATATATATTCGGGATCATACTTTTTTATTTTTTTGGATATTTACGAATTTTGTTATAATTAGCGCTGGGGCAAGCATTAAGACTGATAAACTAGTCTGTATACAATAGATGATTGTTTTGCAAAAAAGTAATTTGACAAATACAGCGTTTGGGTCAAAAATTAAAGTGTGTAATCATCTAATAATATGTGAGAGGACAAAATTATGGGTAAAAAGCTGAAAGCCATCAGTAAGGTTTCTGTCGCCTTGGCTCTTTTAGGCGCTGCAGTTCCAGCAGTAGAAGCTACGCCAACTGCCATGGCTGCAAAGAAGAGTACTAAGAAGGCGAAGAAATCTACCAAGAAAGCTGCAAAGAAGAGTACTAAGAAGGCGAAGAAAGCCAAAAAGAGTACCAAGAAGAAGTCGACTAAGAAAGTAGCTAAGAAGACTAGCAAGAAGAAAGCTACTAAGAAGCCGGTGAAGAAGGCGGCTAAAAAGAAGGTAGTCAAGAAGAACGTAGCTGCTACAAAGAAGACTACTAGCAAGAAGACTGCCAAAAAGGTGGTAAAGAAGACAACCACCAAGAAGCCAGTGACGAAGGTTGTCAAGAAAGCCACCACTAAGAAACCCGCTCAGACGGTTATTAAGCGTCTGACTATGGCGGACAAGTACCAACCACAGGTTAAGAGCGGTACAGTTAAAGTAGATTGGGGAGCGAGTCTTACATCTTATTTGGATGGTAATCGTCCAGAAGAGTTTATTACTAATAAATCTTCTTTACCGTCAACTGTTGACTATGATTACTTGGATAAAGTTGATACTCAGAAAGGTGGCACATACACGACTAGAATTCAAGCAACGTATAGTGATGGCTCAAAGGAAGTAGTTGGCTCAGTAACCTTTGTGGTTCCGACTACTGATGTTGATAAGTATCAGCCGACTGTCCATGATGTAACACTTGAGTACGGTGCTGATTATTCTATCCGTAAGGACTTCATTACCAATCCAGCAGGCTACTTCCCAAATGACCCAATCTTTTCACAATTTGAGTGGACATTTGATAGAACACAGTTTGACTTACAAACAGATTCAGAAAATTCATTCTCCGTTAGGGAGCCAGGGACTTATACGGTACACGTTAAGGTAACTTATCCAGACGGATCTTATGAAGATACTAACAAATTTAAGATTACAGTGTTACCGTCACAAGCTGAAACGATTAAGGTTGCACCAAAAGCTTCAAGCTTTACGGTTTCATCATCCTCAGCTTTAGAATACTGGGATGATGATTTATTGGAAAATACATTAGTTGATCCAAGTTTCTTTTTGACTAACGCATCTGCATTACCGAAGGGAACTGTGGTGTATTTCCATGATTCTTTGGACTCTACAGATACATTGGATCCAGGGAAGTATGAAGGGTATTTAACTATCAAGTTCCCAGACGGAAGTCGCTACGACACAGACAACTTCATCGTCAACGTCAAGTAACTAAATAATCCAGTCCACTTTCGGACTGGATTATTTTTGTCCCACAAATCCCAGCGTTCCTCTCCAAATCGGGTAAAATAGTCTTAGACGCAATTTCGTTTTTTACAAAAAGGGGGGAGCTTGACCATGCAAAAATCTGTAATCACTAAACTCAAGAAAATAGGCTTGTCAGAGGAGTCGATAGATTTCCTTCTCCAGTTCTATACTGGCGCGGTTAATGCATACGGGATCATCTCCCTTGAGGACCTGTACGGCTTGTACAAAGATATCAAAATGCAAAACCATGTCTACCCGGAAATCACATTTGAGCAATTCCTCACTTTCGGCGAAGTCACAGGCAGTAAATTGCTTGAGCATTACGCTATATTCAGTCCAGAAATCATAAACAAGTACTGCAATGATTCTGGCATCCCTTTAACCAGCCCACTACTGGTTCATGAAAGTGTTGCCTGGAAAGAAGACAGTATTCATGAAATCTGGTATCTCTACATGGACCTCTGCGAATTCAGCAGCAAGTTCTACTTGACGCCCAAAGACCTCCGCGACTTTGCAGAACACAAAGAAACAGCCGACGACCGGGCTTTTCAAAAAGTTCTGGCAGAGCTGAAGGCCTTTGGCAAACCGCTTGATGAAGTGGAAAGTCAGATCTATCCAAACGACACTGGCCTAAACGAAATCACTAAGTTAGTAACCTATGCCTATCAAACCAGCCCGGGTAATTTGGAGGCAGCTTCTGAAGAATTTGAAAATCTCTCCTTATTCTACCGGCTTGATTATGGCAAGCACACTTTCCAGGAAATCTGCACGCTGATGAAGAGGGCACTTTACGACCTCCCTTGCTGGGGCCTTGGCGGCTATTCTTATGGGGAGATGATGGGTATCCCTAAGGAAGACATCACAGAGAATGATTTTTACGACGATTCTTTCTATAAAGATGATAACGACCTTTTCGATTTAGATGAAGACGAGGTCTTAACTGATCACCTTCAGCAACTTGGCCAGGCGCTATTAGACTTAGCCAGTGATACCCACCCACGCGCCGCAATGCGCAAAAAAGCCAGCTACCCTAAGCGTCTGCTCGATAAGACCATGAAGAAGCGGTATGCGGATGCCGGCTTTAATGAAGAGAAGCTGGACTTCTTGCACAAATTCTTCCAAGCAGCCGTCAACCTCTACGGCGTGATCGAACTCGTTGACCTCGCCCAAATTTACGAAGATATTAAGGGCAAAAATCATTACCCTGACATCAGCGACGATGAATTCATCGATTTTGCTGAACTGGTTCGCCGGGAAAAGGTGCCTTACTATGTTTTTGAACAGCATGAGCTGTTTAAAAACGGGATCGACTTAGAATTTGAACGGATACTTGTGAATGCAGACCTGCTGGGTCCAGATGGCTTAAAATCACTGGAAGGCGTCTACAATGTCTACTTTAGCGAGTACGCAAATGTATACTGGGAGCCGGAAGATATGCTGGCTTATGCTGGTCACCAGCAGGAGAAGGAAGAGCTGGACATGCTGGCCTACTTTACCCAATTAGGGAGCAGGGATGCCAAGATTGTCAGCCTGGAAAGCAAAGACTTGGCCAGAAAGATCGTTGACCACTTCCTCTGGACGAGCAAGAGTGGCCTCCAGGAAGCTGACCCAATTCCTAAAGAGGAGTTCCGCCAGCTGCTGGCTAATGGCGGCAAAACGTTTAACAAAGAGATTGAAGATAATATTTTAGAACTGATCCGCAACTATGACAAGAACCGGCACGTCTATGTCCTTAAGGGCTGGACGACTGATGAATGGAATTCCAATCCAGACATCCATGGCGAGCAAGTCCAAAGAGTAAAAGCCATGCAGGCAATTTTAGACATGATCAAAAAGAACAGAGATCCAGAATAAACTTAATCCAGCCCAATTTCGGGCTGGATTATTATTTTACTAACTTTTTATAAGAAAAGCCTTGACTTACTTTTGATAAGCGTGTATTCTTTTAATTAACAACTTACAAAAAGAAAGCAACGAGGTAAAAACAATGAAGGTAACAATTTTTGGCAAGGGCAACATGGGGCAGGCAATCGGCAAGAACTTTGAACTGGCCGGCAATCAAGTGGAATACTTTGGTAATGGCGACAAGGCAGAAAATCTTGGCGACCTGGTAATCATGGCTGTGCCATTCGGTGCTTTGGAAAGCATTGCTAACCAATATAAGGACGAGCTGAAGGGCAAGATCGTCATCGACATCAGCAACCCTCTGAACTTTGACACTTGGGACGAATTGGTCGTGCCAGCAGACTCATCAGCCGCGCAATTGCTCCAGTCCTGGCTGCCTGACTCCAAGGTAGTCAAGGGCTTCAACACAACTTTTGCCGCAACTTTGCAAAGCGGAAAAATTGGCGACCTGCCAACCACGGTTCTTCTGGCTAGCGATGACCAGGAAGCTAAGGGGACCATCAAGGAAGCTTTAGCTGGCAGCCCCTTGCGGGTATTTGACGCCGGTGCCTTGAAGCGGGCTAGAGAACTGGAAGCAACTGGCTTCCTGCAAATGACCCTGGCAGCTAGCGAACAAATCGCCTGGACTGGCGGCTTCGGCATCGTTGAATAAACTATGATATGTAAAAAGAGTGGGTTCATTGAACTCACTCTTTTCTTGTATCTATTTTTTGAGGAGAGACAACTTTATAGACTAATGGTCATCTCATTGCGTTCTTCATGAGATGACCCCCGTTTAGCCTGCTTGGCCCGCATTGACAGAACTATTACTGCCAATTTGCTGGCGGCTATTATTTAGTCCAAGTTCCAGACGTGAATGAATAAGTTTAAAACAACGACTGCGATAACGAGGAGAACCAAGCTGATCGAGTAGACCTTGCTGCTGGTCTTGCTACTGGACCAGAATTCCTTGAAGCTGATTCTCTCGTCAGTGATGAAATAATCAGTGAAGATAATGCTGATGCCAA
>NZ_JBKZCD010000013.1:0-47842 GCF_046938665.1 Lactobacillus delbrueckii subsp. bulgaricus | reverse complement strand
AATGAAAATCCGGTCTTACTTTTGCAAAAATGCTAAAAATTCCTACTTGAAGAACTGCACCTGGTCCTTCAGCTTGGCTCTCAGCGGCAAGAGGGCCAAAAGGCAAAGGAAGATACCACAGCTGGCAACCACAAACATGGTCTTGTAGCCGAAGAGGTCGATCAAGGTCCCGCCGAAAAGCGGCCCGAAGGCCCGGCCGACCCCGCTGGCCACCAGGGTCAGCCCCTGGTACTTACCCTTGCTGGAGTACGGCGACATGTCATTGACATAGGCCGGAATGGCGGAAAAGGCCGTCGATTCACCCAAAGTCAGGATCGACATGGACAAGACGAAGCCCGGGTAAGTCTTGGCGAAAATCAAGGTCAGCCAGGACACGGCAAACATGAAGATCCCGAAGTAGATCTGCTGGTAGATGCTCTTGAAGATCCGCGGGAAGCGGGCCAAAATCAGTTGCACGACCACGATGATGCCGGCGTTGATCGTCCACAAGGTTGAGTAGAGGTGGAAAGGAATTCCCAGGCTGACCATGTAAACGGACAGGTTGGACTCCCAGTTCATGTACATCAGCCAGGTTACCCCTAAAGTGATAAAGAAGCCCATGGTCATCCAGAAGTTGGCCTTCGGCATCTTTTCCGCCTTCAGCGGGGTCTGGCCAGTCTGCTTCTGCTCCTGCCGGCGGGCATGGTAGGCCACGATCGGCTTAAACTTGCAGAAGGCAACTAAAGTTCCGATCAAGAAAAGGCAGCTGGCAATGATAAAGAGCAGCTCAATTGAGTAGTCGTAAAGGTAGCCGACAATCAAGGTCCCGATTACCACCCCCAGGTTCTGGGAGAAGTAGAGAATATTGAAGACATACCGGCCCGGATACTTGCGCAGGCTGGTGGCAATGGAATTGACCAGGGCCCCGTTCCAGCCCCCTAAAAAGCCCGTACAGGCCAGCCAGGCCCAGTAAACCGGCCAGCCGTGGAAGAAGGCCATGGCTAACAGGACCAGGGCATCCAGCAGCATCCCGCCCACAATCAAAGGATAAGGGTTGAGCCGGTCAAAAAGCCGGCCGCTGATGGTCGACCCCAGCATGTTGGCCGCGCAGTTGCAGAAGAGGACGATCCCGATTACCGACAGGCTGATCCCCAACCGCTTGTTTAGGTAAACGGAAGTCAGTGGCCAAATGAAGCTGGCCCCGATCCAAGTAGCCAGTTCGGCCACGACCAGCCAGGGCAGCGCGATTTCCGGCAACTGGCTCTGTCCGTGTTTAGTTTTCATCTTTCCATTCCTCCTTTTCTAAACTTAATTGCTAAAAATACTCCAGGCAATAAGAAAACCACGACTCAGCAAGTCATGGCTTCTCTCTTTATTATAATTCTACAACTCTTTCTTCTTTCCTTGCAAGGCGCGCAAGTCGGTAATATCCTGCAAGACTTCCAAAACGCCCAGGTATTCCCCGGCCTTGTTTCTGACCGCCAGGTATTGGATGTAGACGAAGCGGCCCCGGACTTCAAACCAGAAGGCATGCTTGTCCTTTCTCCCGCTTCTTAGGTCATCCACGATGGCCTTGACCTTAGGCACGCTTTTTGGCATGTGAATGCTAAACAGGTTCATGCCCAGGTCGTTTTTCGAATGGGGATAAAAGCCGCAGCTGCCGCCAAAGTAGCGGATGACGTCGTCCTTGTCCACAAAGACCAGGTCCAGGGGCAAAAGGTCCAGGACGGCCGAGAGCTGCTCATAGCTGAGGCTGCCTTCCGCGAACTCAATAAAGGAGTCCGTCAGGGCCGGCCGGGCTTTTTCTTCCACCTGCTCGACTTCCACCAGCTTTTGGTAGTTTTCGGCTTCATTGCCGCCCAGCTGGCCGGCAAAAGTCCCGATCTGGTCATTCCACTTGGCGATGGCTACCGGGTCGGCTGCCTTTTTCTCAGCCAATTCGGCCGCGGACGGCCGCCAGGCTGGCGGATCGGGGATCAAGCAGTAGCCTACCCGGGGCTCGTCTTCCTTGACCCTGAGCCAGTCAGCCGGCGTCGCCACTTCCGTCAAGAGCGGCAGCATGATCGCCTCTTCCTTGAAGATCATTTCGGTGACTTCCTTGGCCGCCTGCTTGACCTTTTTGGCCAAAAGTTCTGCCTCGCCCGTTTCAGCCGCCTGCCGGGCCTCCTTGATCCAGGCCCGGATATCATCGTCTACCCCCCACATGACCTGGGGCGGGGCTGTGATGCCGTACTTGGTCATCAAGGGAAACATGGAGATTTCTTTTCTGGTGTAGTGCTTGTCCACTTGGGCCAGGTCAGCCAGCTCCTGCTTGATTTTGGCTAAAAGTTCCGGGGCTGGCTTTGCTTCATACTTGGCCAGGTCTGGCAAAAGGGCGTCGTTGACCAAGGATGTCAAAACAACATTCTCCTGCTTCAAGGTCTGGACCGGGTGGCCGGGCCGGGCAAAAGCCTCCCCTGCTTCCTGCTCGCCGATCGATCCCCGGAAGACTTCCGCGTGAACCGTGCACAAGTTCTGGATTTCCTGGGGGTTGAGGCCGCCGGCGATCAAGGCCCGCTCAGCTTCCGTGATTTCCTTGACTGAGACTGAAGAAAAAGCCGCGTTGAACATGGCCTTGGCCTGGTCAAAGTCCCCCTTGTCCCGCAAAAGGCGCAAGATCTCCAGCAGCTTCTCCTGCCTCTCTTCTAAAGACATGGTCATCACTCAGTCACCTCGTATCCCTTCAAGCGCAGCTTCTCCTTAACCTCTTCCAGGTCAAAGCCCATGGCCCGGCAGCCCATCGGCAGGGTCATCAGCCGGCCCACCGTGTCCAGCATGCCCGGAATCTTGATCCGGTTGAAGCCGATCTCGGCCATATCTTCGGTAAATTCCGGATACTGGTCAGCGAAAGTCTTGATCGGCTGGTGGAGGTTGATCTTCTTAGCCGCCGGAGCCGGCTCTTCCTTGATGCCCAGCTGCTTTTTCGCCTGCTCGCTTAAGCGGTCCGGGGTCCAGACCGGGTACCAGACCAGCTTGATGTCCACCTGCTTGATGGCGGCCAGCTGGCCCACCGCCTGGCGGATTTCCCGGTTCAGGTAGTCGTTTAAGGGGCAGCCGGCTGTGGTCAAGGTCATGGTCACCAGGCAATTGCCTTCATCATCGATGTCGACTCCGTAGATGAGGCCCAGGTCGACCACATTGACCAGGAGCTCCGGGTCGATGACGGTCTGCAGCTGGCCGATGACCTGGTTAACCAAGGCGCGTTTTTCTTCGTTCATTTTTTCCTCGCTAAAAAACTATCTCTGCAACTTATCCCAGATGACCGGGTGCAGGTCCGGGGTCTTGAGGGACTTCTGCACGTCGATGATCCGCTGGTTGCTGGACCCTCTGAACTGCAGGGTCAAGTCCTTCAAGTTGTCCATGAAGCGGCCGTCAACCAGGATGTCTAGCTTCTTGAGCATTTCCACCTTGTCCGGGGTTTCCTTCAAAAGTTCTTCCCAGGTATAGCCGGACCAGGACCAGATGTCCTTGCTGTGGCCGTATTCGGCCCGGACCCGGTCGATGATCCGGTTGCAGACCCAGGTGTTCAAAAAGGGTTCCCCGCCAAGCAAGGTCAAGCCTTGAACATAGGACTGGCCGATGTCCGCGATGATCTGGTCTTCCAATTCCTGGGTGTAGGGACGGCCGTAGTTGAAGTTCTGGGCGGCCAGGTTGTAGCAGCCCGGACAGTCAAAGAGGCAGCCGGACACGTATAAGGAGCAGCGGACCCCTTCCCCGTCAACGAAGTTGAAGGGCTTGTAGTCAGCAATCTTATGCTTGCTGTAATCTTCTGAGATCCATTCGCCCGGCTTGGGGTTCTTGGGCTGGCGCTTCATCTTCCGGGGCTTGGCCGGCTGGCCGGCATTTTTCGCCTTGTACTGGTTGGCGTCCACAAAGACCGTTTCCCCGCCGACGCTGATCCGGATCAGGTTGTCCCGGACGTCAGGACCTTCTTGCTGATTCTTGTCTTTCTCTGGCATCTCGCTTCTCCTTTGCTTTTGACTAAAAAATAGGCAGGAAAGATTCCTGCCTATTAGTATAATTCTTTTCGTTTAGTATTGGCTGTTCTTCTGCTTTTCCAAGCTGGCTTCCTCGCTGACCATGCCCAAGCTCATGTGCTTGGCCCGGTGGGCGATTTCTTCGTGCCGGCCGTGGACCATTGGCCGCTTCAAGGGGTTGCCCAAGTAGCCGCAGGTCCGCTTGACGCAGTCGCAGGTTTCCGGGTTGTGGTTGCCGCATTGCGGGCATTCAAAGCCCTTGGCGGTTGACTTGAACTCGCCGGCAAAGCCGCATTCGTAGCACTTGTCGATCGGGGTGTTGGTACCCAGGTAGCCAACTCTGTCGTAAGCCCAGTCCCAGACAGCTTCCAGGGCGGCCGGGTTTTGCTTCAGGTTCGGGTATTCGCAGTAGTGGATGAAACCACCAGCAGCGTAGTATGGGTAGTCCTTTTCAAAGTCCAGCTTTTCAAATGGGGTCGGGTGCTTGCGGACGTCGTAGTGGAAGGAGTTGGTGTAGTATTCCTTGTCCGTGATGTCCTTGACCTTGCCGAACTTTTCCGTGTCCAGGCGGCAGAAGCGGTCAGTCAAACTTTCACTTGGGGTGGAGTAGACGCTGTAGTGGTAGTGGTTTGGGTCTTCCTTTTCCCACTTGGCGCAGGCATCATGCATCTTCTTGACCACTTCCAAAGTGAAGGCCTTGGCTTCCGGGTTCTTTTCCCAGTCTGGCCCGTAGAAGACCGTGCCGACTTCGTAAAGGCCGATGTAGCCCAGGGAAACCGTGGCCCGGCCGTTCTTGAAGAAGTCGTTGACGTCGCCGTCATCGCCAACCCCTTGGCCAAAGGCGCCGTATTCATACAGGGTTGGAGCGTTGACCGGCTTAGCTTCAGTGACCTTCTTGGCCTTGTATTCGCAGGCTTGCCGGCCCAGTTCCAGACGGTCATTGAAGATTTCCCAGAAGCGGTCCATGTCGCCCTGGCTTTCCATGGCGATTCTTGGCAGGTTCAAAGTAACCACGCCCAGGTTCATTCGCCCGGAGTTGACTTCCCGGCCCTGTTCATCCTTCCAGCCTTGCAGGAAGGACCGGCAGCCCATCGGGGCCTTGAAGGAGCCAGTGATGTCGATGATCTTGTCGTAGCTCAAAACGTCTGGGTACATCCGCTTGGTAGCACATTCCAGGGCCAGCTTCTTGATATCGTAGTTCGGGTCACCTGGGTGGAGGTTAAGCCCCTTCTTCAAGCTAAAGACCAGCTTCGGGAAGATAGCCGTCCGGTGTTCCCGGCCCAGGCCTTCAATCCGGACCTGCAGGATGTCCTTTTGGATTTCTCTTTCAATCCAGTTGGTCCCTAAGCCGAAGCCCAAGGTGGTGAAAGGAGTCTGCCCCTGGCTGGAGAACATGGTGTTGATCTCGTATTCCAGGCTCTGCATAGCGTCGTAGATGTCCTTTTGGGTCCGCTTCTTGGCAAAAGCCTGCACCTTGTCTTCGTCGTCGATGAACTCCCGCCCTTCTTCCAGGTGCTTTTCGTAGTTCTTTTCGGCAAAAGGCGCCAGGACTTCGTCGCAGCGGTCAAAAGAGCAGCCGCCGTATTGGCTGGAAGCCACGCTAGTGATGATCTGGGCTACCTGGCTGGTGGCCACCCGGATGGAGTTCGGTACTTCCACGAAGGCGTTGCCGATCTTGAAGCCGTGGTTGAGCATGTAGTCAAAGTCGATCAGGCAGCAGTTGGACATTGGTGAAAGAGGAGTGTAGTCCAGGTCGTGCCAGTGGATGTCCCCGCGCAGGTGGGCCTTGGCGATGTGCTGGGGCATCAAGGTCAGACCGACCGTCTTGCCCACAGTCCCGGCAGTCAAGTCCCGCTGGGTGGCAAAGACGTCAGAGTCCTTGTTGGCATTTTCGTGGACGATGCTTGGGTCCTTGTCGACCAGCTTGGCCAGGCGCTGCTTGGTGTCAGTTTCTGCCCGCCAGTCGGCTTCGTCTTCCTGCCGCTTGGCTTCGTATTCCTTGGCTTCATTCAGATAGCCCAGTTCGTTCAAGCTGGCTCTGAAGGCAGCGTGGACTTGAACGGCGTCAACCGTGTAGGCGGCCAGCTTGGCGTAAACCTTGCTCAAAACGGCAGCCTTGATTTCGCTGTCTTCCAGGCCAAGTTCATCCAGAACCATTTCCAGCTTGAATTGTTCAAATTTAAATGGGGCGCCATCGCGCTTGATGAACTTCTTTGGCGCGTTGGCAAAATTCAGGCTCACAGTTTCTGCTGCTGGCTTTAACATGACAATCAACCTCTTATCTCTCAAAAATACCTTGTCTTTTTACATCCAGCCTCTGGGGCTGTTTAAGCGAGTTACCCACAAGAACTAGACTATCTTGTGGATTAAGTGTGGATAACCACCACATCTTGTTTAGTTCATGAGATAAGCATAGCACAAAATACCAGATATTGTGGTCTATACAAAGACCCATTTCTGTTAAATGACAGGAGAGAATTCAGTTGTCACGGGACTTGGAGCCCGTATATTTTTAAAAAAAGAATATTTTGCTTGGCCAAATATTTTTAGCCTTTTGCCAAAGTCCTTCAAAAATTCCAAAAAGATGAAAAAAGCCCTTGATTTTCATCAAGAGCTTATAAAAGTATTGGCTATTTATCGAAGTACTGGCCCTTGTTGACCTGGAAGTAGGTCTTGAAGCGCTTGTAGTAGTTGTGGAACATATACTTCATCAAAAGCCAGCGCTTAAAGGAGCTGTCCTGGTCGTAGAAGACGGTCGTCCCCACCTGGCCGGCATCGATCAGCTTCAAGGCCGCCTGCTTGGCCTCGTTGTCGACCGCGTATTCCTTGAAGATCTTCTCCGGCACGCCCAGCCAAAGCATGTGGCTGCTCTCCAGCTTGTTGGCATAGACTGTCTCCTGGCCGGCCAAGGAGTCTTCAGCGTAGTCGTCAACGTACCACTTGGCCAGGTTATAGCCGTTCAAGGTCACGTAGAAGCTGGACCGGCCTTGGCGGAGGTTGATTTCAAAGAACTTGTACTGGCCGTCGCGGGCATCGTACTTGATGTCGAAGTTGGCCATGCCGACATAGTTAATCTTCTCCAGGAAGGTCTGGACAGTCTCGTAGAGCTTTTCGTCATAGGCCGGCAAAATGGCCATGTAGTTCCCGATTGACTGCGGAGTCGGGTCTTCCAAAAGCGGGTGGCCCAGGCACATCATCTTGACCTGGTGGTTCTTGTCCACGTAGGCGTTCAAGACCCGCATGTTGGAGTCGTCGCCCGGGATGAAGTCCTGCAGGATCAAGTCTTCCTTGTAGCCATTGGTGTAGATCTTGCCCACAATGTCCTTGAATTCAGCCAGGTCCTTGATGACAAAAGCCTTCTTCCGCCCTTCAAACTGGACATCCAGCCAGGAAACCGGGTCTTCCGGCTTCAAGGCAACCGGGAAGGCAAAAGGCACGTCGGCGTATGACCCATCCTGGTAGTCAGCCAGCTTGATGATCTTGGTCTTCGGGTAAGGCAGGCCGTATTCTTCACAGACCTCGTAGAAGCCTTCCTTAGAGATCAGCTTTTCCAAAAGCTGGTAGTCGATGTAAGGAACGACGAAGGTCCCTTCCAGTTCCTGCTTATGCTTAGCCAAGAGTTCTGCATAGCCGTCCCCACAAGCGATCAGAATGACTGGCTCTTCATGATTCTGGTATTCCTTGATTTTTTCCTGCATGACTTCCATGAAGCCCGGGTCTTCGGAAAAACCAGGGTGCACTTCAACGTCCACGATCTTGGAATAGCGGGTGGCCGCCAATTGCGTTGCCGCCCAAGCCTGGACCTTGATGCCGTATGCTTCGTTAAAAGACCGCGCCATCCCGTAGACGTTGATGTCGCTGCCAAGCAAAATTGGTGTAAATTTAGCCATTAGTAATTAAATTCTCTTTCTCTTCTTTTTGGATTAGAGCAGCTTGCCCTGGGCGATCAAGCTGGCCACTTCCGGCTGCACGTGCTGGTACTTGCGCACGGTTTCCTCGTAGTCAACGAAGAAGAGCTTGTACCAAACCAGGAAGGTGTAGATTGCCCAGATCTGCCGGCGGTGAGAACCGTCCCCATTGTAGTTCTCATCCAGCAGGTCCAGGATCTTCTTTTGTTCAAAAATATCATTGACGAAGTCTTCGCTGAAGAGGTCTCTGACCTGCTTGTAGAAACGCTCTTCCTGCAGCCACTGCTTGATTGGCGTCGGGAAGCCCAGCTTCGGCCGCTTGGCCCATTCATCTGGCAGGACCTGTTCTGAAGCCTTGCGCAGGGCGTACTTGGTGTCATGCTTGTTGACCAGGTACTTGCTTGGAATAGAGTTGGCCAGTTCAGCGATCTTCACGTCCAGGTAAGGCACCCGGAGTTCCAGGGAGTGGGCCATGGAAATCTTGTCAGCCTTCTGCTCGATGTCGTTGAGCATGAAGTGGTGCAGGTCGATGTACTGCATCTGCTTGACATTGTCCAGGTCCTTGACCTTCTTGAAGTCTTCCTGGTAGTTGCCGTTGACCGTCAGCTTGTTCCGGTAGCTCGGCTGCAAGACAGCGTTAGCGTCCTTGGAAGTGAAGATGGTCGGGTAGTCCATGTCGTAGATGACTGACTGGCCCACGTAGAATTCGCTTGGTTCAGCCAGGTTGGTGTAAAGGTGCACCTTGCCCGGGAAGTTTGGCATCTTCTTGATCTTATGCGCCAGCTTAACCCGCTTGCCCTTTGGCAGCTTCTTCAGCTTGTCAGTAAAGACCTTGATGACATTGTTGTGGGTGTGCATCCCGTAGTTGACATAGCCGGCAAAAAGCTCATCGGCCCCTTCCCCGGACAGGGCAACAGTCACGTGCTTTCTAGCCAGTTTGCACAGGTACCACAAAGGAATGATTGACGGGTTGGCGTCTGGTTCGTCCATGTGGTACTGCATTTCCGGGAAGTCCCGCATGGCTTCTTCTGAGTAGACCTTGTCAGCGTAGAAGTGCCAGCCGTTGATGTCGGCCAGGGCCTTGGCCTTGGAAGCTTCATCGTAGGTGTTGTCGTCAAAGCCGATGGAGAAGACTTCATCCGGGTCCAAAAGGGCCGTCAGGAAGCTGGAGTCAACCCCTTCACTAAGGAAGGCCCCGACCTTAACGTCGGCGTTGCGGTAAAGGTCAACCGTTTCCTTCAAGTCTTCGTTGATCTTCTTGACTGTTTCTTCAAAGGAAAGGTTGTTGTCCTTGTATTCGGCATCCCAGTACTGGTGGGTCTTCATCTTGCCGTCCTTGTATTCAAACCAGTGGCCTGGCTGGAAGCGGTAGACGCCCTTGAAGAAGGTTTCCTTAAGGTCGTTGTACTGGTTCATCAGGTATGGCTTGACGGCTTCGGTGTTCAGTTCCTTTTTAAAATGAGGGAAGGCCAAAAAGCTCTTCAATTCTGAGCCGACCAAAAGGTGGCCGTCCACGTCCTGGTAGTACATCGGCTTGATCCCGAAGAAGTCCCGGGCCCCGTACATGGTCTGGGTATTGTCGTCCCAGATGATGAAGGCGAACATCCCCCGGACCCGCTTGAGGATCCCGTCCATCCCCCATTCTTCATAGCCGTGCAGGATGACTTCAGTGTCGGCCTTGGTGGAGAAGGTGTGGCCCGCCTTGATCAGTTCCTCTCTCAAGGGCTTGAAGTTGTAGATTTCCCCGTTGAAAATGATCGCCCGGCTGCGGTCTTCGTTGTAGATTGGCTGACTACCGCCCCGCAGGTCGATAATCGACAGTCTTCTGAAACCAAGGGCCACCTTGTCGTTGGTGTACATCCCGTCACTGCTTGGTCCCCGGTGTTGGATGGTAGCCATCATCTTGCCGATGGCCGCCTGCTTGTCATTGATTTCTGGATCGTAAAAGGCGACAATTCCGCACATATTTTCTCTTCCTTAATTCTAGTTAGTTTCTATAAAGTCAACTTCTTATTATAAAACAAGGGCTCTAATGTTTACAGAGTCCTTGTCAATCTTTACTTAAATGAAAAAAATTCTCCGTCTGGTCGCGGCCCCATAGCCAAAGACCTTGATCCGCCGCCGGAAAAGGTCCACGTTGACGACGTAGCCGGCAAATTCATTCTGGTGGTCCATCTTCCGGTTTAAGTTCTTGTTATACTTGGTCGTCAGCTGGTGGTTGGGCCCCATCAAGGCTGAGCAGTTGAACAGAACATACTGGATGCCGTTGATCCGGTACTGGTCTTCCACATGCCGGTGGCCGCAGAAGTAGGCGATGATCCGGGCGTCCTTGACCTTGGTGAAGTCAAAGTCGTTGCTCAAGCGGAATTCCGCCGGCACGTCCTTGCTGGAATGCATCCGTCCCTTTTCCTTCTGGTTGAAGGCCACCAGGAGTTCATGCAGGGACCGCCCGTTGTACTTCAAGGCATTGCCGCCCTTCCGGTTGATCGGGTTGGCGTGGCTGAGCAGGATAACCTGCTTGCCGCTTGACTGCTGCAGGATTTCGATCAGTTCCTGCACCTGGTCTTCCCGTACCCCCAGGGTCAATTTGACGTCGTACTTTTTCTGCCCTTTTTCATCTAAAATGTAGGGAATGTCTGACGTATTCAGACTGATCACCCGGACATGGCCCTGGTCAAACCAGGCCACCCCGTGCTGGCGGGAAACATAGCCCAATTCCCGCTGCCGGTACATCTCCGGCCACATGATCTTCTCAAACTCCCGCTCCGGGAAGCTGGCCTTCAAGTCATGGTGCTCGTCAAACTTGTCGTTTTCGTCATGGTTGCCCTTGATCATGAGGTAAGGCACCTTGCTGGACTTGAAGGAGTCCCGCAGCTTCATCAGTTCGCTTTCGCTGATGAGGCCGGCGTCAGAACCGTCGATCCAGTCGCCCAGGTGGCA
Organism: Lactobacillus delbrueckii subsp. bulgaricus; assembly: GCF_046938665.1. Lineage (GTDB taxonomy): Bacteria > Bacillota > Bacilli > Lactobacillales > Lactobacillaceae > Lactobacillus > Lactobacillus delbrueckii_C. The sequence continues at coordinate 36,999 of NZ_JBKZCD010000013.1, read as the reverse complement.
TTTGAGGTCCAGAATATCCAGCTGGTCCAGGTAGGAAAACTCTCTGACATGCATCAAGCCATTCCAGCCATAGAAGTCCAGGCTGTCAACGTTCTTAAAGTGGGTGTCGGTAATGACCCCGATATTGACGGAGTCGTCTCCTTCCCGGATTTCCTTTTTCACGTCGCTGACAAAGCGGGCCAGGTAGTCTTCCACGACATAGCGCCGGCCCGTTTCCCGGCTGCGGAAAGCCTTGAAGCGGTTCAGTTCTGGCACGAATTTCCGCTCGTATTCAGCGGCCAGGCTGTCGGTGCTTTCCGGACTGAGCGCCTGGTGCAGGATGCCCTGGTCATCTTGGTAGACCGTCAAGGTAAACGGCCGGCCGTCAGGCGTGGCGTCGCGAGCATCGACATGGTACTCCCCTACCGTCAGATACTTCTGCATGGGATCAAGGAGCTCGCCAGCATTCTTTTGCACGGCGTGCAGCTTGGAAGCCCCAACTGCCTTGTCAATAATTCCCTTTGTGTATTTAAACAGGTCCATTTCTACCCTTCCAAAAAGCCTAAAATCACAAAAAGCCGGGCCTCCCCCGGCTCTCAATTATAGATTTTCTGCTAATGCGTGTGCTGCCAGGCCCAAGGAAAGCACGGCATCCTTGGACAAGACGTTGCGCAGGTCGGCAGCGGCGATGGCTTCAACCGCCCCGATCACCTTGAGCCCGTAGACCAAAACGTGCAGGTCGGTTCTTGGCACGTAATTATCTTCCACGTAGGCATTTTCGTGGTTATAGGTCAGGTTGATTTCGTCCTTGTCAACGAAACCGTCCACGTGGTTGGTCAAGATGCGGTCGTGCAGGTCGCCCAGCTTGCCAGTCAGATTAGTCAGGGCCAGGTAGTGGTCACTTTCAGTTTCATAGTATTCATCTTCGGTCCGGTCGAAGTAATTGCTGATGGGATCGTTCAAGACGCCCAAATCATCGATAGCCTGGTAAACCCGGCCGGTATCCAGCTTTGCTTCACCGTTAAGAATTTTGTCTTGAGCTTCAGCCAACTCGTCAGCCAGCTCCATGGTAGTTAATTTTTCCATGTTGTCCTCCTTGCAATCTTACCCTAATTATAGCAAAAACTAGCTCTGGAATAGCTTTTTTTACTTGGGCAAAGCGCTTTTTTAAGGATTAAAAGAGCTTCTCAAAAATAATGACAAAAAAATTAAAGTGCAACTGGTATTTTTTAATTACATTGCTATAATTAGTAATATCTCTTAGATCAGCAGTTTAGCTGCATCTATCAAGCTGTGTCGTAATATATGAGTTTTACAAGAAAAAGAAGGCAACAAATATGAGAAGCAAGAAACTTTTAGCCAGCTCAGCCCTAATCCTAGCCAGCGCGGCCGCTTTAGCAGCCTGCGGGTCAAACAATTCCAAATCAACCACCGCCAAGAAACAGACTCTTACTTGGATGAACACCGCGGAAATGGCGACTTTGGACGCTTCCAAGGCAACTGACCAAGCCTCAGCTGAACAAATCAATAATGTCGAAGAAGGACTCTACCTTTTGGGCAAAAATGCCAAGGTGCAAAACGCCCTGGCCACTTCTACCAAGAACAGTGCTGACGGGAAAACCTGGACCTTTACTTTGAGGAAGAACGCCAAATGGTCCAACGGGGACCCGGTTACGGCCCAGGACTTCGTCTATTCCTGGCGCAGAACTATTGACCCGAAGACCGCGTCTGAATATGCCTACTTGTTCTCCGGCATCAAGAACGCTGACGCCATCGTTGCTGGCAAGAAGAAGCCGGCTACCCTGGGCATCAAGGCTGACGGCAAGTACAAGCTGACGGTTACTCTGGAAAAGCGGATTCCTTACTTCAAGCTGCTGATGGCCTTCCCGCTTTTCTTCCCGCAAAACCAGAAGTTCATTGAAAAGATGGGCTCCAAGTACGCGACCGCGTCCAAGTACATGATCTACAACGGTCCATACAAGCAAGTCGGCTGGACCGGGTCCAACTTGACCTGGAAACTGGTCAAGAACGACAAGTACTGGGACAAGAAGAATGTCAAACTCGACACAGTCAAGTTCAGCGTGCAAAAGACTCCGGCAACTGACTACAACCTTTACCAAAGCGGCAAGCTTGACGCGGCCTTCCTGGACGCCCAAGCCACCAAATCTTTGAAGGGCAAGACCGGCTACACCCAGCGGAAGATGTCCACGACCCAGTACCTGTCCTACAACCTCAAGAAGCACCCCGAATTTAAGAACAAGAATCTCCGCCTGGCTATTTCCATGGCCGTCAACCGGAAGGAATTGACTGCGACCCTGGGCGGGGCAGCTATTCCGGCTACGACTTTTGACCCGGAAGGCATGACGACCGTTGGCAGCAAGGACTACACTGACACGGTCAAGAACGCCGCTACTGAAAAGGCGACGACTTACAATGTCACTGAAGCCAAGAAACTCTACAAACAAGCTTTGAAGGAAACCGGCAAGAAGAAGATTTCCTTCACTCTCCTTGGCGATGACGACGACACGGCCAAGAAGGCAGCGGAATTCGTCCAAAGCCAACTGGAAAACAACCTGGGCATCGACGTTCAAGTGCAAAGCATCCCGAAGAAGACCCGGATTAACAGAATGATGAGCGGCAACTTCGATGTCGTTTCAACTGGCTGGAACGCAGACTTTGCTGACCCAATTTCCTTCCTTGACCTGCAAACTACTGGTGCTTCATACAATTACGGCAAGTGGTCAAACAAGACTTACGACAAGTACGTTGCCGCTTCCAAGACGACTTCTTCAACCAGCGACCGCTTCGACGACCTGGCCAAGGCTGAACAGATCCTGCTGGAAGAACAAGGGGTTACCCCACTCTACCACCCAGTTGAAGCCTGGATGGTCAAGCCGAGCGTTAAGGGCGTGATCTACAACGGCGCCGGGGCTAACTACAGCTTCAAGTACGCTTACCTGAAGTAATAGGAAAGTATTAGCAACTAACAAAAGAGACTCGCTGCTTACGCGGGTCTCTTTCTTTTGCCTAAAGAAGGCAACAATAGTAATAAACAAGTAATGATGATTGTCACTGTCAAATCAGCAAAAACATGCCAAGCAAGGTCAAGAAATTAGCGGTAATTTTTTCACCCAGACCGGCCAAGCGGCTGCCTGGCAAAAGGCTGGTCAAATCATATCTCTGCCGGTAAGAGTCAGTCGCCAGCTGAGAAAATATGAAGACGCCCAGCAAGGCAAAAAGTGATCTAGCTTTTAGCTTTATTTTTGTGCTCGGCAGTACTTAGTGCCGCGGCCGCGTCCTAATTTAACAGCGTAACCTTGTGCAATCAACTCGTTTAAGAGCTTAACAAGTTTGCTTCTACTAAAGCCAGTTACTTGCATTAGGTCAGAAGTTGCTAAGGGGATGCTTTGGAGAGAATCGTATACTAATTTCAAGTCACCAGTTAAGCTAGCTTCATTTTGAATTATCGGCAAAATGATTTTGACTGAATTCTCAGAAACAGAGAACTGAGGCTGTATAGTACTATCACTGTAGCTAGTAAGAATTCGCTGAATCCCAGTTCCAAACTGCTCAATAATTTTTAGTCTAAAGAAAATATTGGCAATTATTGGATTTCGTAAAACTGAGATTTCGCCATTTAAGTAACTTTCTTTGCTTAGACCTTGAGGTAAATTACCAGGAGAGGTAATTTCGATTCGGTCGTCAAACATAGCTACTTTGATTTGAGCATTGATCGCCCAATTCCGGTGAACCAAGGCGTTGGCTAAGGCTTCACGAAAGGCGTCTTCAGGAATCAGCTCAAACTTTTGCCGGTATGCGCCAACGACTTGCTCATACTGGTAGTATTGTTGATATTTGGTGATAGATTCTTCGTATTCTCTTAGAATAGATTCCTTTTCATAGATGACGCGTTCTCGCATGGTATTAATGTCGCTCCCAAAGCGTACCATGTCAATCCCGCGAAAAGTATTTTGATCAGCAAGGAGTTCCCCTGCAATTGTGTATCCTGAACCTTGTTCATAGAGATTGAGCGTGATTAGGGTATCACGAGTAAGATCAGATATGCCTAGGTCTCGCTGAAAAGTTCTCTTCAAAAAATCAAAGCTCAAATCTTGGTCAGGCGCTGGTAGGCTATCATATGAACGGTTGTTACCCTTTAAAATTAATTCAGACAGTTCTAAAGGATCGACTTCAATTGAAGAACTATCATTGCGTTTGTAGGTCTTAGACTTGTAAAAATATGGGGGAAACTTACCTTGGTGGACGGTCAAAACAACTAACTTCTTGTCTGAGTCAATAGCCAAATCATATTTAGGATTAGGCTTAATAGCATCATTAATTGTATTTTCGATTTTTAGACAAGTAGCTACTGGATCATTGATTCCCACAGCTTTTCCAGAGTCGGTTAGGCCAAAAATAATTTTGCCAGTTCCATAGTTGGCATAAGCACTAACGGTTTTGAGGAATGTATTAGATACTTTTTCCTTAAATTCTAGATTTTTAGTTTCACGCATTTGCATCTTCTCCTTGCGTAATACGAAAAGCTAATTGTGTTTTTTACGTATCAATTTTAACACGTAATTAGCAAATTTTCGCGCTTTTTGTGCACGAAAAAAAGATGAAAAGCTAATTGTGTTTTTTACGTGTTTTATTAACACGTAAATCTTTGCGGAAACGCCAGTAAGCGTCCCAAGCCGCATGAGTTGAAGGCAAAGAGCCGGAGCATCTCTGCCGGTAATTAACAAAATAAAAAAAGCCGTGGCAACCGCCACAGCTTTTCAAAGAGTTATTATTCAATCTGTTTTTTTAGACCAGCTTCTTCCGAATTGCACCGGAGATCCAGTCGATGATCACAACCATGACGATGATCCCCAAGAGGATGATCCCGACCCGGCTCCATTGCCGATAGTTCAAGGCGATGATCAAAGGATAGCCGATACCACCGGCACCAACCAGACCCAAAACAGAAGCGGACCGGACGGACACGTCAAAACGGTAAAGGGTATTGGAAACGATGGCTGGCATCAAGTCAGGCAGGGTAGCAAACATTGCCACGTTAAACTTGGACCCGCCGACTGCCGTAATCGCTTCAGCTGGACCATCATCCAAACTTTCAATCGCTTCTGAGAACAGCATGGCCAGCATCCCGACTGAGTGCAGACCCAAGGCCAGGGCACCGGCTGGAGCGCCCGGGCCAACGGCCTTGATGAACATCAAGGCCAGAACGATTTCTGGGAAGGATCTGATGAAAGTCAAAACGATCTTCCCGCTTTCAGATACCCAGAACTTCTTGTGCCGGGTGTTGGCTGCCCAGAAAGCAAAAGGAACTGAAATGATGGCGGAGATGAAAGTCCCCAGGAAGGCAATACACAAGGTCTGCCACAATTGGGAAAGCAAGTCTTCCCCGCTGCCGTTATAAACATAGGACCAGTCCGGGTGGAAAAGACCATTGAAGATCGCCCCGGTAATCTGACCGGCAGTTGGCTTGATCCCGCCGAAGTCGATGCCCGTGCAGGACCAAATAATGATGGCGATGGAAATAATCCAGCCGCCCCACTTAATAGCTCTGGACTTGGCCGTCACTGGTTTTGGTGGTAATTTCTTCATTGTCGTATCCATTAGCGCATCAAAGCCTCCCTTGCTTTAGTTGAAACAAAGTCGATGACCAAAACAACCAGGAAGACAACCAGGATGATCATCCCCGTTTGGTTGTAGTTGAACATGTCCAAAGTGTTCTTCAGCTGCAGACCGATACCACCGGCACCGATGTAACCGAGGATCGTGGATGCCCGGACGTTGATTTCAAAAGCGTAGAGGGCGTAGCTGATGAAGTAAGGCAAAATCTGTGGCATAACGGCAAACATGATGTTGTTCATCCCGTTGCCCCCGACTGCCTTGATGGCTTCACTTGGACCTGGATCAATAGTTTCGATGGCTTCGTAGAAGAGCTTGACAACGACACCAAAGGTGAAGACGATCAAGGCCAGGATACCGGCAACCGGGCCGATACCAACGATGGCAACGAAGATTGAACCCAAGAGCAGGTCCGGAATAGTTCTGATGATGTTCATGATGAAACGCAGAACACCGGTAACTGCCCGGTTGTGGACGATGTTTCTGGCAATCAAGAGTGAGTAAACGAAGGCCAGAAGAGACCCGATGACCGTACTGATGATGGCCATCTTGATCGTTTCCACCAGGTAAGGAATCGCCGTCCCGGCGTATGACCAGTCCGGCTGGGCCATCTGCACGAAGATTTCCGCGAACTGGTCAAAGTTGGCGAAAAATTCCGGCAGGCTGGTTTTCGTGTTGTTAACAGATAAAACCAAGCCCAGGATCATCAAGATGAGCCAGACCCAGTTCCACATCTTAAACTTCTTTTTTGGAAGTTTTAACATGTCGCGGTCAGTTGCTGACATTGTTAGTCTTCCTCCTTACCCTTGCCGCCATTGTAGATGTTGTCAAAGACGCTTTGCGGCGTGTCTTCCATCTTGCCGTCATAAACGATTTCCCCGGCCCGGACACCGATGACCCGGTGGCCAAATTCCTTGGCCAGTTCAATTGAGTGCAGGTTGGCCACGACCGTCATGTCATACTTTTCGTTCAACATCTTCAAGTCTTCCATAACCTGCCGGGAAGTCTTCGGGTCCAAAGAAGCCGTTGGTTCGTCGGCCAAAATGATTTCCGGTCTTTGGGTCAGCACCCGGGCGATAGCCACCCGCTGTTGCTGACCACCGGACAACTCGTCAGCCCGGGAGTAAACCTTTTCAGCCATGCCAACGCTTTGCAGGGCTTCATAAGCTCTTTGCTTGTCCTTGTCAGTAAACAAGTTAAAGGTGGTCTTCCAAGTTGGGTAGTAAGCCAGGCGGCCAGCCAGGACGTTTCTTAAAACACTGGAGCGCTTGACCAGGTTGAAGCTTTGGAAGATCATCCCGATCTTGCGCCGCTTGAGGCGCAGGTTCTTGCCCTTGGCCTTGGTGATTGATTCACCGTCAATCAAGATGTCGCCTTCAGAAATGTCGTGCAGGCGGTTGATTGCCCGGAGCAGAGTGGACTTGCCGGCACCGGAAAGACCAACGATTACCACGAACTCACCCTTGTTGATTTTCAGGTTGATGTTCTTCAAACCAACGGTACCATTGTCGTAGACCTTGGTAACGTTCTTCATTTCGATCATCGGCTGTTCTGCCATGAATAATAACTCCTTAAATAACTAAATTTGCTTTTTCATTGAAAATCGTGTCCTACGTTAAAGCGGGGCACGATTTCACTATTAGTATTCAGTTGATAATCTTTGTGATATCAATGACTACTTGGTAGCAGCCATCTTGTCGTACTTGCGGACGATGTTGAAGTCTGAGTCCTTTGAAGGGGTGTAGCCTTCGTGGCTGTAGATGCTTTCAATGATCTTCAAACTCTTCTTGTCCTTGCGCAGAGATTCGAAGGCCTTGGACAGCTTCTTGCGGAAGGAGCTGCTCATGTCTGAACGAACTGAGATAGTGTCGTTAGGGATGCCCTTAGTGAAGTAGATTGGAACAACCTTCTTCATGATGTTTGGTTGGTCGGCCAAAACAGTGTTACGTGCGTCTTCGAAAGTGAAGGCAGCATCAACGTCCCCGTTAAGAACGTCAAGCACAGCTTGGTCGTGGCCAGTTACAGTTACCAGGTTGGCGTTGCCCTTCTTAGTCAAGTCCAGGCCCTTTTCCTTCAATTCAGCGATTGGGAAAATGTAGCCGGCTGAAGAAGTAGCGTTTTGCACGGCAATCTTCTTGCCCTTCAAGTCCTTCCAGCTCTTGATCTTTGACCCCTTCTTAACCAGGATTTCTGCCCGGTAGAACTTAACCAGCTTCTTGGTTGCCTTACCGCCTGGTTGCTTTACCCCGTAACGGAGAGCTTGCAGCAGAACGTCAGCAGCCTTTTGCTTGTGGGCCAGAACGTAACCATCTGGTGGCAAGAAACCGACGTCAACCTTCTTTGACTTCATGGCTTCAACAACCGTGTTGTAGTCAGTTGACATTGAGATCTTAACCGGAACGCCAAGCTTCTTGGAAAGGATCTTTTCAAGTGGCTTAGCCTTGGCTTCCAAAGTGGAAGCAGCTTGACTAGGAACAAATTGGATCGTCAAAGGGTGTGACTTTGATGGAGTGTAGCCCTTTGATGAAGATGATGACTTGCTTGAAGAGCAAGCGGTTGCCAGCACAGCAGCAGCAACAGTTAAAGCACCAAACAATGCTTTCTTGAACTTTTTCATTATTTCCCCCTGAAAAATGGTTAATGAAAGCTAGACAGTACAACAGTAGCATAAGGGATGAGCCTAGGGACGGCCAGAGAAAAGTCCACACAAAAGCTTCCTTCATAGGTCGGCTCTCACGCTCATGCATCTCATCAGAACAACAGCAAGGCAATCTGCGTTTCTGCGTTCTGGAACAATTCTACCAGAAATATTCGGGTTTTAGCAAGCCTTTTTCGGCTTTTTTACCCAAACTAATTGATCCGGTCCAATTTCATAAACAAAAAGTTAATGAAATAGCGAAAAATTACACAAACTACTAACTTAACCGGCTGAAATCCGAACAAAAGTAAAATTTAAGTTAAATAAACAGGAAATAAAAGAACGTTTGGAAATTGTTCCAAACGTCCTCTTTTTAAGATATACTTTTATCAGCCAGCTTACTTGGCAGGCATGTTGTTGACGTCAGTTCTGACGATCAAGACATCGGCCATGGCATGCTGGTTGACGTATTCGGTAACTGACCCCATCAGCATCCGCTCAACGGCGTTCAAACCGGTGGCACCCATCACGATCAGGTTGTTGCCGTGGTCCTTGACAAAGTCGTAAGAGATGATTCTCTTCGGGCTGCCATAACGGATGTGGTAGTCAATGTCGTCAAAGGCCAGGTTGTCGTGGGCCCATTGCTTGAGGCTCTTGAGGTATTCCTCTGAGTCTTGGGTCATTTGGTAGATCGTGTCGCCTGAGATCAAGGTGTCCTGCATTTCGCCCATGAACTGCCGGGTGTCGATCACGTTCAAAACATCAACGTGGTAGCCGTTGTTGGCGGCAATCTTCACGGCCTTGTCAAAAGCACGTTCAGCGGATTCAGATCCATCGACAGGTACCAAAATTTTGATTTTTTCTTCAGTCATAGTGCTCATCTCCCGTACTATCTACGTATTTCGCTTATCTATATTTTAACATAAGTCACGGCTTAGTAATGCGCTTTCGCAAAATTGTTACATCTTAAACTTGCAGGGGAGCATTTTTTTAGCGGGATGAAAAAATCAACCGGTAAAAAGCAACAAAAAGAAAATACAAACATATAAAATAAGAAAGGATTCGACAAAATGACTTCATTAAAGCAGCAATTGCTGGCCGTTAAAGGCGGCCGGAACTTCCGTGAACTGGGCGGCTACCAGACCATTTCTGGCAAAAAGATCAAAATGCACAAGCTGATCCGGAGCGGGCATTTAGCCGACCTGCTCAAGGAAGACCAGGAATACCTGCGCCGCTACGGGCTTAAGTACGACATCGACCTCCGGACCAGTTTTGAAAGAAACAAGCAGCCGGACCGGAAGATCGCGGGTGTCGAGTACTTCGCCGACCCGGTTTTCGATGAGGACTTGACCAACTCCACCATGAGTATTTCCGACATGGCGAGAGAAAGCCAGGATCCAGGCTGGGGCTACCAGCGGATGCTGTGGGCCTACAAGAACATGGCAACCGGGAAGAACGCCAACAAGGCCTACCAGCACCTGTTCGAAGTACTCCTGGCTAATGAGAAAGAGGGTGAGAGCGTGCTTTTCCACTGTACGGCCGGGAAAGACCGGACCGGTTTCGGGGCAATCCTGATCTTGACGGCTCTGGGCGTGCCGATGAAAACCATTGAAAAGGACTACCTCTTTACTAATGAAGTAATCAAGGACTTCGTCAGCCAGCTTTTGGCCAAGGAAAAGGCCGCCGGAGCTGATGACAGCCTCCTTACGACCTTCCGCGATTTGCAGACCGTCCAGCCAGCCTACTTCAAGTACCTGCTGGACGTCATCAACCGGGACTACGGCAGCATCAACGCCTACCTTCACCAACAAATCGGCCTCTCTAACGCTGACCTGTTGGATTTGCGGACGATATACTTGGAGAAATAACTCAAGAAAAATATTGCCATATATTTTTAGGAGTGTTATTCTTATACCATAGATTAATCCGCTTAATTTATTTATGTATATCAACATTGGGAGGATAAGAATAATGAAAAAGGGCTGCCCTTAGCTGCTGCAGCTTTATCACTAATTTCAATTGGCTCAGCTGGTTTGGTCCATGCAAGTAATAATCATACAGATACCAGTTGGGATGCTATTCTGCCTAGAAATGGCGGTAACTACTACACCGGTGCCAGATATAAGACTGACAAATCTCGGACTTATGTGCGTGTCAAAGAAGTTGGCAAAGGTATGGTTAATGTCTGGGCTCAAAAGAGTGATGGCGTAGAAATTGGCAATCCAAAATATGCCCTTAAGGCCGGACAATCCCAGCTAATGTACAACCGGGCATATGAAACCTACGGTAAAACAAAGATTCGTTTAGCGATCGAAAGTAAAGAAGGCTATGTAGTCCATGTTCACGCCAGTGGTGTTTGGAGTCCTGACTCAGTTAAAAAGAAGTAACTACTAAGCATCTGGTAAGCCAGATGCTTTTTTAGGAGGAGCAACATGATCAAACAACAGCTTATCCGGCTCAGCAAGCGCTGGCAGGGCTGGCTTGCCCTGGCCATTGGCTTTGCCATAATTTTCCTGCAGGCCCGGACTATCTCATCTGCAAATGCACATTTTATCAACAGCGCATATGTCCATTTAACTGGTTTTGACTATACCGGGCTCGGCAGCCGCAGCTATTATGTTATTTTACCTTTAACTGCTGCCTTATCTGCCGGCAGCACCATTGCTGAAGATAAAAAGCAGCACTTTCGCGAAATGCAGCTCAGCCGATTTCCATTAAATAAATACTTTGCCAGCTGTTCAGCAAGTTCTTTCATTTTTGCTGGTTTAATCGCGATTTTGCCGCTCATTTGTGAGGGGATCTTTTTCTTCAGTCAATACTCCCTGGCTCCCTTATCCCGAAAATATGAATTAACGCCAATCAACCCTGGCGGCTGGAGCGCAGATCTGTTCTACACTCATCCAATTGTTTTCTGGCTGCTCGGCTTGCTTATCGTCTTCATTTTTGCAGGTCTCTTGAGTCAGCTATCACTCATTGCTTCAGCTTTTGGTCTGCGCAATGGATTGGAAGTCATCGTTCCTTTTGCTGTCACGCTGACCAGCAGTATTCTGCGCGACTTCAGCGGTTTTGAGCCGCTCTCTATTCCCAGCATTATCACCCCAACATTCAGCAATGAATATCCCTTCACGGTCTTTGGGCTTATTGTTTATCCCATCTTGATCATTGCCATCGTTTGGGGTGGTTTCTTAATAAAGGAAAGAAACGATGTTCTTGATTAAACAGCTCTTAATCATTCAAAAAAGGCGGCTGCTGATCATCGCAGCCGCCTTTTCGCTTCTCCTGCTTGCCCTCCTGTTTGCCGAACCGGCCGGCTCTTCTGCCAGCCTTCAGCTACTGGAAGCCAACCTGCTTTTTCCAGTAATTTCTTTATTCAGCGGTTTAACAGCAGCATTTTTTCCATCAAAAAATGACCCATTGGCCCGGGTTCGCTGGAAAAGTCCTAAATGCTGGCTGACCTGGAAGCTGACTTGGCAATTGCTCATATCATTTGCTTGTGCAATTTGGTCAGCCTTACTGGCAGCCATTGTTTTTTCCAGTAGCGGCAAGATCGAATTAGCAAGCAGCCTGCTTTCCGCCTGGCTGCTGTTGCAAAATCTTTGTTTAACGCAAAGCATAATTCTGGTCATCTGGCTGCTCATGCCACACGGCAATTTATACCTGCTGACTTGCCTATGCTATCTGGCGGCCTGGCTTTTCTTCATGTCAGCTTTCTCCAAAAACTGGCTGAGCCTGCTGACCGGAACAGCCTTTGCTGGCCAGCCGCAAATCTTGTTCTACTTTAGTTGCTTGGTCTGGGGCATAATTTTGCTGCTATGGTTCTTAGCTGACTATCTGCTTAGCCAGGAGGAAATCAAATGAGACTTCATTTTTATAATCTGAAGCGGCGGCAACTCCTTTGGGCAGGCATTTTGTTTGCCTGCCTAGTCTGGAATTTAGCCAATCCATTTTCCGGCAACCGCAATCCATTTGACGTAATGCAGCTGCCCGATCTGACCGTTATCAGCGCTAATCTGGCTTGGATTAGCTACTATGCCCTGGCTGAATTGCTACTCTTGCCGGAAATGAAGAGCTGCCTACTGCTGATTAATCCTTTTGTTTATGTCAGGCAGGCTGACCGACGGCGTCTTTTTCGAGCCAGTCTAATTAAAATGCTCTTGTTTACAGTTAGCTACAACATCCTGTTTTCACTAGCCCTGCTGTTCTGTTCCGGCTTGACCACTTGGATGCTGCTTTTGCAGATTTTGGTGCCAGCTAGTTTGAGCCTTTTGGCTTTCAACCTTCTCTTAACCAGTCTATTGCTGCTTGGCCGGGACTATGCCTTGCCGATCACCATTGGCTGCAGCTTGGCTATCATTGATCTTGTAAGTAAGAAAAATTTGCTTTTGCTCGCCAATATCGCTGCTTTTTCCTACTTCTTAGAATTAATCGTGATATTAACCTTGGCTGCTGTTCTTTATTACATCAACCTGCAAACAGAACTTCTGTAAATCAAACGAAAGGGAAAAATATGTCATACCTTACTCTCAATCATGTTTCCAAGACAATTAAGGGCCAGCCCGTCTTAAACGATATCAATTTGTCAGTCGAAAAGGGCGAAGTTGTTGCTTTCACTGGCGACAACGGTTCTGGTAAAACCATGCTTTTACGCGCCATCTTAGGCTTTGTCAAAAGCAGCGGTGAAATCAGTTTAGCTGGTCAACCAGTTCGCTTTAACGAGCAATTGCCAGTAAACTGCGGTGCAATCATCGAAACCCCAAATTTTATTCCTCACTTGACAGCACTAGAGAACCTAAAATATCTCGCGGCCATCAACAATACCATCAGTGAAGCTGAAATTATTGAAAGCATGAAGATTTTCGCCTTGGAGCAAAAAAAGGACTCTAAAGTAAAGTCCTTTTCCTTAGGCATGCGGCAAAAGCTGGCCATTATTCAAGCTGTTATGGAGAAGCCTGATCTGCTGCTTCTGGACGAACCAACGAACGGCTTGGATGCTAAAGCTATCCAACGTTTTATCTCTTTGATCAAAGAAATGCAAAAGCAAGGAACAACTACCCTTTTGGTTAGTCATGATCCTCTGTTATTGCAGAATTTACCGCAAAAAATTTACCACTTGACGGATGGTCAATTAGACTCAAGACCGAATTAAAATCCCTCTTCCCGCAGGGCAGAGTACAAGCTGGCAGGATCAGTCTGGGCAAAAATCCGGCTGAGAGCTGCTGGTTCAGCCTGGCTGAGGAAGGTCATGGTTCTGGCTAAAAGTTCAGCCTGGCCGTCCGCCTTTTGGTCCAGCAGCATGAAGCAAAAGCCAACTGACAATTCGCGGCTGGGATCGACCATGCTCTTGAAGCTGACCGGGGCCAGCAGCTTAATGGGAACGACCCGCTGCTCTTTGACAAAGCAGCCTTCCGTGTGCGGAAAAGCCAGGTTGGGGAGACCCGGGGTCAGATTGCAGCTGGCCAGGCCGGTCGGAAAATCCTCTTCTCTGTCCACCACCTGGTCTAAAAAGCCGGCCGCTACCAGGCCCTGCTCCAGCAGCTTTTTGTAGACTTGGGCAAACATGTCAGCCCGGTCTTCGGCCCGCAAAACAAAACAGCTTTCCGCTTTTAAGAGTTCTTCAGTCACTTTTAGTCCGCCCCTTTTTTCAAAAATACAACTACTTTTATTATAAGCTTTCTGCCGCTGGGCAACTTGGCTGATGCTTAATTTTTGACTAGTCAGCCGGGGCGGAAAATGGTAAAGTTATTCTAGAAAAAGAAACACAATATCTCGCAACGGACATGAAAGGAATACAAGATATGCCAAAAAAGACGATCTACTTCGGTGCCGGCTGGTTCACTGACCGCCAAAACAAAGCCTACAAGGAAGCCATGGAAGCCCTCAAGGAAAACCCAACGGTTGACCTGGAAAACAGCTACGTTCCCCTGGACAACCAGTACAAGGGCATCCGGGTTGACGAACACCCGGAATACCTGCACGACAAGGTTTGGGCTACGGCCACCTACAACAATGACTTGAACGGGATCAAGACCAACGACGTCATGCTGGGCGTCTACATCCCTAACGAAGAAGACGTCGGCCTGGGCATGGAACTGGGTTACGCCTTGAGCCAAGGCAAGTACGTCCTTTTGGTCATCCCGGACGAAGACTACGGCAAGCCGATCAACCTCATGAGCTGGGGCGTCAGCGACAACGTGATCAAGATGAGCCAGCTGAAGGACTTCAACTTCAACAAGCCGCGCTTCGACTTCTACGAAGGTGCCGTATACTAAAAACAACTATATCTAACAAAAAGCCTGCCTTCCGCAATTTTGGAAGATAGGCTTTTTCTCTTTATACTTATTATTCTTCCCAGCGAACTTCCCCGTTCAAGTAGGTCTTCGCCAGGGACATGTCATCTCTCAAGATCAAAAAGTCAGCTGGCAGGCCCGGACGAATTGCCCCACACTTGTCCAGGAGCCCTTGGCTGCGGGCCGGGTTATAGCTGGCCATCAACACAGCCTCTTCCTTGCCGGCCAAGCCCCAGTCAACCAGGTTCTTCACCCCGTCCTTCAGCTGCAAGACGCTGCCGGCCAGGTTGTCGCCCTCCTTCAGGCGTGCCATCCCGTCTTTGACGTATACGGGCAGTTCACCCAGCATGTAGTCGCCATCCGGCATCATCCCAGCTTCCATGCAGTCAGTGATCAAAACAATATGGTCCTTGCCTTTAGCCGCCAGCAGGGCCTTGATAGCGCTAGGCGTGACGTGGTGGCCATCGGCAATCAGTTCGTTGTCCATGTTCTCCAGTGCCATGGCCGCGTTGGCAATGTTTGGCCGGTTGTGGGAGAAGTCCGGCATCCCGTTAAAGGTGTGGGTAAAAATCGTTGCCCCAGCCTGCGCGGCTGCCTTAGTCTGGTCGTAGCTGGCGCTAGAGTGGCCCAGGGCTACCTTGACTCCCCGGCTGACAGCATAGCTTACGAAAGCTGGCGTTCCTGGACGTTCTGGGGCAAGAGAGATCTTCTTCAGCATCCCCTTTGACGCTTCCAGCCACTTGTCCAGTTCTGCCGGGCTTGGGTCCATCATGTATTTTGGATTTTCCGCTCCCGCGTGTTCTTCCGTGAAGAATGGCCCTTCAAAATGGATCCCTTGAATCTTAGCCCCGCTCTCTTCTCCCTGGTGAGCAGCCAGCATCCGGCAGACTTCTGACAATTGCTCGCTCGACGCGGTCACTGTCGTTGGCAGCCAGCTGGTTACCCCGGCGCTCAGCAAGGCTTCAGACAAGCGGTTGATCCCCTCCCAGTCGCTCTTCATCACGTCTTCTTTGATGGAACCATGGATGTGGGTGTCGACATAGCCTGGTGCCACGCTAAAGCCGGTGTAGTCCACCGCGTCCGGCACTTGGCTGCCTTCTGGCAGGTAGGCCCCGAATTTACCATCAACAATCTCTAAATAGCCGCCTTTTTCCCGGCCATTTGGCAGGTAAAATTGATCAGCATGAATGTAATAGCGCATTTTTTCTCCTTAGTAAAACAATCTTTTTCTCTTACTATTCTTAACTTTGTAAGTGCTTTAGTCAATGATTTGCTAAAAAATGAGCAAAAATAAAACTGCCTGTTTCAGGCAGTTAAAGATCAGCTGTTGGATTCTTTGAAGAAAAAGCCCTGCGACCGGGTCAGGTCTTCAGCAACTCTCTTCTGCTCATCCGTCAAATTGTAAAAACTTAGCCGCAAGCCGCCTTCAAAGAGCATCAATGCCAAATTGTCATAATCCTGCAAGGCAATTTTTAAACCAAGTGTTTCGTTCACGCAAAAGTGCTTGATGAGCTTGCTCAAGTCCTGGTATTCTAATTGGCTTAAAAGATCTTGATGACGCAAGGAGTTCAGCCAGTCATCACCGTAATCTACATCATACAAATAGATTTCCGCGTCATAATAGCTGACTAGGCCCAAAATGATGAAAGAAAGCTTTTTAGAAAAAGATTTATAGTACTTTTCTTGGATAAATGACTCAAACTCATCAAATTTATCATTTCCAGCTTGAAAGGTTACAGGAAAGAAATCAAGGTAATACCACTTACCTTCATTCTCTTCGTCATCTTTCGCCAGAATATCGTCTAGTTTATTTTCCAACAATTCTACCACCCGCTAACCCAAAGATAAACACAGGCAAAAGCCCAGCCGAATCAAAGTCAAAAGTAAGATGATCAGCCAGCTCTTCCGTAGTTAGTTACACCATTTATATCACATTTTTGTTTACACCAGTAGTGATCCAGCACATCTTTTAGCATTAATATAATCTATAATATATCATTGAAAGTCGTCACAATTTAAGGCTTCATAATATTTGTTAGCCAGATAATTTAAGGAGCAATAAACTACTTCTTTTCTACAAGGTAATCGTCTGTCTCCTGGTTACCCAAACTGGTATAGGCTATTTTTTCCAATTTACCGGCTTTTTGGCTATAATTAGATTAGATATTTCATGACATAAAGGAAAAAGATTATGACTGCAGACCTGCAAAATTCAAGACATCAATTAGGAAGACTGGTTGGCGTCAATAAGCGTGAAAATTACTATGAGCTTCATTACGCGACCGGCGAGATCGCCCGCGTCTACTTGATCGCTAATGGCATCTTCCGCTACTGGCTGGATCCAAGTCAAGAATTTGCCGAAACTGACGACATGCTGGTCAAAGGCATCGAGCCCGACCCGCAATGTTTCGCCCGGGCCACGGCCCACGCGACCAGCGACATGTTCATCATCACCACTGGCAGCTGCAAGTTGATTTTCCAGCAGAAAACCGGCAGCTTCAGCATCTTTGACGAGTCTGTCCACCGGCCGCGGATGGTCCAGGCTTCCGCCCTCGAACTGAGCGGCAAGCACAGCATCGAAATCCTGAAGCAAGGGCAAAACGAATACTACTACGGCGGCGGGGTCCAAAACGGCCACTTCAGCCACAAGGGTGAAAAAATCACCATCAAGACCGACGGTATCACCGGGGCTGACGGCGTTCTGGCCGCCGTGCCTTTCTTCTGGACCAACGCCGGCTTTGCCGAACTGCGCAACACGACCGCGACTGGCCACTATGACTTCGGCCGGCAAAATTCCCAGCTCACCATCCTCAGCCACCGGACCCCGGTCTTTGACAGCTACTATATAATAGGAAACTCTCCGCAAGAATTGCTGTCCAGCTTCTATTATTTGACCGGCAAGCCCTTCATGCTGCCCAGCTACGCCCTCTCCTTCGGCCACCTCGGCAACTTCCTTGATGGCTCCTGGCAAGAAGCTGACGGCAAGGGCCATGAAGCAGTCCGCTTTGAAGACAACCGCTACTACTCAAGAAAGACGGAAAACAGCGGCCGCCTGCCTAGCCTAAACGGGGAAAAGGACTACCAGTTCTCCGCCCGGGCCATGCTGGACCGCTACCAGCGCTGGGGCTTCCCATTATCCTGGATCATCCCCAACTACGAAAGCCAAACTGCCGCTAAGCCCGATGACTTTGCTGCCTTTGCCAGCTATGCCCAAAGCCGTAACTGCCATCCAGGCTTCTGGAGTGAAAAGGGCCAGCCTTTGGCCCACCACAGTGAATTTGCCGCGGTCGACGACCCAAGCAGCGACTTGACCGCCGTCAATTCCGACCTGGCTAAGGAAAATCCGAAAGCCAAGCCCCTCACCCTGGTCCGCGACAGCCTCCTTCCTTACCAAAGCCAGGCTGCCCTGGCCTTCGGCGATGTCAGTGGTGACTGGTCCAGCATCAAAACACAAATCTCTACCTTATTAGGTGCTGGTTTGTCTGGCCTCCCCTTCATCGGGGCCGCTGCCGGCGGCAAGCACGGCCAGGAAAATGCCCAAGTTGCCGTCCGCGACTTGGAATGGAAGACTTTTACCCCGCTTTTCTTCGCCATCGACGACCAAAGCCCCCTCAGCAAGACGCCTTTCGCCTTCAACAACAAGGTCTCCCGGATCATGAAGGCCTACCTCGGCTTGCGTGAGCAACTGAAGCCTTACCTTTACGCCCTCAGCCGCCAGGCCCAGGACGGCCTGCCCCTGGTCCGGCCCCTGCTTATGGCCTTTCCGCATGAACAGGTTGGCTACGGCCGGGACTTTGCCGATGAATTCATGCTGGGTGACCAATTGCTTGTCGCGCCAATCGTCAACGGCAAGTCTGACAATCAGGGCATGAGCGTCCGCGACCGGATCTACCTGCCCGACAAGCAGACTGTCTGGATCGACCTCTTTACCGGCGACCGCTTGATGGGCGGCCGGGTCTACAACCGGCGCAAGTACCCCCTTTGGCAATTGCCCGTCTTCGTTAGAGGCGGCAGCATCTTCGACCTGGATAGCCGTCGCTTCGTTCTCTACCCGCAAGGCGACGCCACCATCAGCACTTACAGCGACAACGACCAAAGCGACTACAAGCACAACAGCGCCCAAACCGTTATCCGCACCCATGTGGCCGACAGCAAGCTGCGCGTGATCATCGAACCGACCACCGGCTACTACCCGAACATGGCCATTAAAGAGCAAACTTTCCTTTATATATACTGTGACCAGCATCCAGATGAAATCCAGCTCCGGGCCGGCGACGAGGAAGTCGTTACCTTGACCGAATACGGCACGCCGGAAACCCTGCAAAGAGCCAAGGAAGGCTTCTACTACGACAACAAGTTCTGCTGGCCGGAAGGCTTCAAGGACTTGGGCGCAACGCCTCGCCCGGCTTTGATCATCAAATTGCAAGAGCGGGATATCAAGCAGGAAAAGCTGGAAATCCTGGTCAACAACTTCCGCTTCGCCAATGAGCAGCTGGTTCACCAGATAACCGACGCCGCCCTGCCCCTGCCGGGCAAGGTTGAAGTCGACCGCGACAAGATCAGTGCTCACTCTTTGACAGTCAAGTGGGCCCAGCGGACGCCTAGTGTCCAGATCGAATTAAACGGCCTGCTCTACACCGGGATCAGCGGGAACATCTTCACCTTCACTGACCTGGCCGCCAACACTGGCTACCGGTTGCGCCTGCGCTATGAAGCTGGCTACAAGGTATCCGAATGGTCCGACCTTTTGCAGGTTAAGACTAAGCGGGACCCGCGGGACTTTATCATCTCCAATGTCAAAGTCACTTCCAGCCAGGAAAGCGCAAGCGGCCACCAGCTGAAAAACCTCCTGGACCGGCGACTGGCAACCGACTGGCAAAGCGCGGGCAAACCAAGCGAAGACCAGCCGCTGACTTTGACCTTCAGCTTCCCGGACCAAACAGAATTAAACAAGCTGATCTACGTGCCAAGAGCCAGCAGCCGGGATGGCCGGCCTCTGCGGATGCGGGTGGAAATCTCCACCGATGGGGAAAACTTCACCAGCTACGGGACTGACTACCAGTTCAACAGCGACTGCAAGAACAAGGTCATCGGCCTCAGAGGGGTCAGCGCCAAGGCTGTCCGCCTCAGCATTCTGGAAACGACCGGCGATTACGCTGCCGCCAGCGGCATCGACTTCTACCGGCCCCTTAAATAAACAGTGATTTTCAATATTTTTAGACAAAAAAACAGTGGAAAGCTTCGTAAAGAAGCTTCCACTGTTTTTCTTTAATCGAATCCGAGATATTCTCAGATTCTTTTCGCTGAGAAGGCAAGGATTGAATGAAATGTTGTTCGGGTTTATATGTTAACCCTTGTCAGCACCTGCAGTAATCCCACTGACGTAGAACTTCTGCATGATGATGAAGAGGATCGTGATTGGGATAGCGATGATGACACAGCCGGCCACGAATTGGGCGAAGTAGGTCGTCGCGCTCCCCTTTGAAGAAGAAAGCATGTTGTACAGACCATACGCGATCGTGTAGGTCTTTGGGTCACCTGAAGTTGAGAGGATGATCCCGGAGAAGATGAAGTCTACCCATGGTGCCATGAAAGTCGTTAAAGCTGTGTAGACGATCATTGGCTTGGAGAGCGGCAGGCCGATCTTAGTGAAGACCTGCCATTTGGTTGCACCATCCAGTTCAGCTGCTTCATCCAGTGACCGCGGGATAGTGTCGAAGAAACCCTTGGCAACGTAGAAGCCAAGGCCGGCACCACCGACGTAGACCAGGATCAAGCCACCCAGGTTCAGCATGTTCAGCCCCTTCAAGATGTAGTAAAGGGCGATCATGGACATGAAACCAGGGAACATGCCCAAAACCAGGGCAATCTGCAGGAATGGCTTGCGGAGTCTGAAGCGTAAGCGGGACAGGACGTAAGCAACCGAGATTTGGAAGAAGGTTGACAGAGTGGCGGAAATGATGGCCACGAGCAAAGTGTTGATAATCCAGTGCAGGTATGGGAACTGGGAGTTGGTAAAGATCCCGATATAGTTCTGGAAGGTCCATTTTTCAGGGAAGAAAGTTGAGATAAAGCCAGTGTCATTGTATGAGAAGCTGGCCAAAACGATCCAGAGGATGGGGATCAGCCACAAAATTGCTAAAATCGTCAGCAATAAATATCTGAAGAAAAGGGATACTTTTCTCTGGTTAGAGTAAGACTTCAATTTTATCCCTCCTTAAACGCAGTGGTGTGACGGTAAGCGATCAAGGAAATCGTCGCACTCAAGATGAAGATCAAGATGCCCAGAACGGCTGAGGCGTTGTAGCGCTGCTGCTGACCGAAAGTCAGGTTGTAGAGCCAGTTGACCAGAAGGTCGGTTGAGCCGGCACCGTTGTAGTTGTTGTTCATTGGCTTACCACCAGTCAACAGGAAGATAACGTTGAAGTTGTTGATATTGCCGATGAATTGCTGGATCAAGGACGGACCCATGACAAAGAGGATCTGCGGGAAGGTAATGTTGTGGAAAATCTGGAAGGCGTTAGCCCCGTCGATTCTCGCGGCTTCAATCTGGTCTTGTGGCAGGTTTTGGATAATCGCCATGGAAACCAACATGGAAACCGGAATACCAATCCACATGTTGACGATGATAACCGTCAGCCGGGCTACCCAAGGGGCAGCTTCATTGTCGATGAAGTGAATCGGCCCTGAGATCCAGCCCCAGTTTTGCAACAGGGTGTTCAAAGGCCCCTGCGCGTCCAGGAATTGCGCGATCAGCAGCAAGGAAACGAATTGCGGTACGGCGTAAGCCACGATGAAGATCGTCCGCCATACTTTCCGGTGCTTGATCCCCTTGGATTCAATCAAGAGGGCCAGGAGCACCCCACCTAAGAAGGTGGTTGCCGTGGCAGCTACGGCCCAGATCAGGGTCCAGCCCAGGACAGGGAAGAAAGTCCCGGCCAGGTCCCCGCTCAAAACATTGCCGAAGGCCTGGAAACCAGTCCAGGAGAAACCAATCGGGTGCTGGCGGTCGTAGTTGGTAAAGGCCATCGAAATCATGAAGACAGTTGGCAAAACAGTGAAGAGGAGAATCCCCAGCACAGGAATGAACATTAAGGTCGCGTGCAGGCGGGAGTCCAGCAGGCTGGCCAGTTCTTCCTTGTTGGTGGCAATGTGCTTGCCATCACGCTTCTTGATGTAGTTGGCCCGGGTTGAGCGCAAATTGGTGACATAGAGGCAGATGAAACCGATGACCAGGAAGAGGGCCATGATCCCGAAGAGGAGGATCAAGACTGAGTTATCTGGCTGTTTGGTCACGTAAACGCCTTGTGCTTGGTCAAAGACAACCTTCTTGGTCTTGTTTTCCCCAAGGTTGCTCAGCATGCTGAGGGCACTGGCCCCGCTAAAGATGAACCAGACCAGGAAAACAATTTCACTGATCAGCAGGCTGAGACCCTTGGCCCACTGCTTATTCTTCAGGGCGCTGGCGCCCATGAAGAAGAAGGACAGCTTGTCAGCCGCGTCCCCCTTGGACCAGACTTCTTTGTAGCTGGCTTTCGGAGGAACATGTCCTTTTCTTTTAAACATTTTTCATTACTCTCCTTCTCAAGCTTAATTAAAGTTCTTGCTGCTTAATTAAATTACTTTTGAGAAATCTTCTTTGAGAACTTGGCAAGTTGTGCCTTGTATTGGCTGGCCTTGATCTTGCCGTCGTAAGTACCGCTGATCAGAGGAGCTGCACCGTCCCAGAAGGTTGCCATTTGCGGCAGCTTTGGTTGCAGAACTGAGTTGCCTGGTTGTGCCATTTCGATAACTGACTTGGCAACTGGGTCGTTTTGTACGGCACTTGAGTTAACAGCGCTCTTCAAAACTGGGATTTGACCAGCCTTTTCGTGAGCGATCAATTGTGACTTCTTGTTGGTGATGTAAGCAGCCAATTGTGAAGCGGCCTTGGCGTTTGAAGTGTGGGAGTTAACCGCGAAGCCTTCGATACCCAGGAAGGCTTCCAATTGCTTCTTCTTGCCGCCGACAGTTACAGTTGGGTACTTGGCAACAGCGAAGTTCTTGCCCAAGATCTTCTTGATGTTGGCAGCATTCCATGGACCGTCCATGATGGCGTCAGCATTGCCCTTCTTCAATTGGTTCAAAGCGTTTGAAGTTTGCATTACGCCCTTGTTGCTCTTTTGCTTAGCAATCCAAGTCAAAGCGTTGACACCGTTTTGGCTGTTGAAAGTTGACCCCTTCAAGCTTTCACCGCTTTCCCCGTACAGGGTAGTGCCAGCTGAGAAGAAGATTGGCCACATGGTGTAAGCGTTGGTGAAGTCAGTAGCCAGAACACCCTTGGAAGTCAAAGTGTCCCAGTCCTTAACGTCATTAGCTGACAGCTTGGACTTGTTGTAGTAAATCGTGTCGGCTTGTTGCGCGTATGGGTAAGCGTAAACCTTGCCCTTCCAGGTAACACCCTTGGAAGCCTGGCTGACATAGTTCTTCTTGATGTTGGCAGTGTCACTTGGTGACAGCGGGTTGATGTAACCAGCGTTTGCCATTTGGCCTAATTGGTCGTTTGGAACTTCAAAGACGTCGGCTGCTTTGGAAGCATCCTTACCAACGTCAGTCTTGGCGTTAGCGGAACCGTTAGGACTTTGGGTAACCTTAACGGTAATGTTTGGATACTTCTTGTGGAAGTCCTTAACAATGTCCTTGTAGTAAGATACTTGTTCAGTGTCTACCCACAAAGTCAATGATGCCTTCTTGTCGGCAGTTGATGATGAACTATTGCTGCTCTTGGAGCATGCTGACAAACTCAAGGCAGCCAATACTGCCGCGCTGCTCAAAGCAGCCTTTTTAAAGAAACTCATTTTTTCCTCCTAAACAAACAATTGTTTATTTTTTACATCACCTTGCAGCCTTTAGCTGCAAGTTGATTAGCTGAATTAATTTTTCTTAAGCGTCCGATATTTGCTGGAATTAATCGGTAATCGTTACTTGCGTTTCCTTGTCAAAGAAGTGAGCGTTGTTCAGGTTGAAACCTGCCTTGACGCTGTCACCTGGCTTGTGGAAGTCACGGGCGTTGACAACGCCGACGAATTCGGTCTTGTCAACGTTCATGTAGAGCTGACTGGTTGCCCCCAGCAATTCGGAAACGACAACCTTGGCAGAAACGACTGCTTCCGGCCAGGTTTCCAGGAAGGCTTCTTCCATGTGGATGTCTTCCGGCCGCAGGCCCATCACAATAGCCTTGCCGTTGTAGCCCTTGGCATCCAGAACCTTGGCCCGGCCTTCCGGCACCTTGAGCTTGATGCCCTGGCCGTCGTCGATGTAACCGTCCTTGTAGGTCACGTTGAAGAAGTTCATCTGCGGTGACCCGATGAAGCCGGCAACAAATTGGTTGGCTGGCTTGTTGTAGACTTCCTTCGGCGTCCCGATCTGCTGGATCCGGCCGGCGTTCATGACAACGATCCGGTCAGCCAGAGTCATGGCTTCAGTTTGGTCGTGGGTAACGTAGATGGTGGTCGTCTTCAAGTTCTGGTGCAGCTTGGCGATTTCCGCCCGCATGGAGACACGGAGCTTGGCGTCAAGGTTAGACAGTGGTTCGTCCATCAGGAAGATCGGGGCGTCACGCACGATCGCTCTCCCCAAGGCAACCCGCTGTCTTTGCCCACCGGACAAGTCGGCTGGCCGCCGTTCCAGCAAGTGGGCCAGGCCCAGGACTTCAGCGGCATTCTTGACCCGCTTGTCGATTTCGGCCTTGTCGTAGTGACGCAGCTTCAAGCTGAAGGCCATGTTGTCGTAAACCGTCATATGCGGGTAAAGGGCGTAGTTCTGGAAAACCATGGCGATGTGGCGGTCGCGGGGAGCCACGTCGTTCATGACCTTGCCGCCGATTTCCAAAGTCCCTTCAGTAATATCTTCCAAGCCGGCAACCATCCGCAAGGTCGTTGACTTACCACAGCCAGACGGGCCGACAAAGACGATGAATTCATGGTCGCCAATGTGCAGGTCAAAGTCTGAAACTGAGTAGTCATCCGCGTTTGGATACTTCTTGTAGATGTGATTTAAGTTGATTTTTACCATTTTTTCTTACCTAATTCCCTGCTTCAAAAACTTTCTCAATCTCGGTCAAATCCAAGGCGCTGGTTGAACCAACGATGTAGTCGGCCCCCTTCAAAACGATCGGATCGCCAATCCCGACCGCGAACTGGCCGGCCGCCTTGATGGCCGCTACGCCTGCTGGCGCGTCTTCAAAAGAAATTACTTCATTCTTCTCCAAACCAAGCAGTTCCTGGGCCCGGATGTAGATTTCCGGATCCGGCTTGCCGTGCTTGAGGGTAGCCGGGTCAACCCGGGCATCAAACATGTCTGCAAGTCCCAGCTGCTTCAAGATCAAAGGAGCGTTCTTGGAAGCTGAGGCCAGGGCCAGCTTCAGCCCTTGGCTCTTGGCCTGCTTGAGCAGGTCGTCCATCTTTGGCAAGATGTCGGCCCGGGTCATGTCCTTGACCGCGTTCACGTAAGCCGCGTTCTTCTTGGCTGCCAGGGCTTCTTTTTCTTCCTGGCTGTAGTCATTTTCCTTGTGCCCGTATTCCAGGATGATTTCCAGGGAATCCATTCTGGACAAGCCGCGCAGCTTGTCACCGAATTCTTCCGGCAGTTCGATCCCGATACCGCGGGCCAGGTCTTGCCAAGCCTTGAGGTGGTAGACTGCTGAGTCAGTGATGACCCCGTCCAGGTCAAAAATTAATCCTTTAAGCATTGGCTTTGTCCTTCTTTCAGAGTTACTTCTTGGTCCCAAACCTTGACTGGCAAGTCTTCACCAGAGAGCAGGGTCAGCTTGACTTCCTTGTCCTTTTCAACCGCCAGGGCCAAGATGCGGCCGCGGTAGTTGATCTTGAAGCTGTAGCTGGACCACTTCTTCGGCAGGAATGGGGCAAAGCTGATGCCGTCTTCGTTGTAGCGCATGCCGGCAAAGCCTTGCACGATGGCCAGCCAGCTCCCGCTCATGGAAGTGATGTGCAGGCCGTCAACCGTGTCGTTGTTGTAGTTGTCCAGGTCCAGGCGGGCAGTCCGTTCGTAGAATTCAACCGCCTTGTCCTGCTTGCCCAGTTCAGCAGCCAGGATGGCGTGAATTGACGGGCTTAAGGAACTTTCGTGAACCGTCATTGGTTCGTAGAAGTCGTAGTTTCTTTCCTTTTCTTCCTTGGTGTAGTGGTCGTTCAAGAAGTAGATCCCTTGCAAAACGTCGGCTTGCTTGATGAACGGTGACCGCAGGATCTTGTCCCAGGACCAGTGCTGGTTCAGTGGCAATTGGTCAGCCGGGATGGTGTCCTTGCTTCTGAGATCCTTGTCCAGGTAAGTGTCGTGTTGAACGAAGATGCCTAGTTCCTTGTCTTCCGGCAGGTACATCCGGTCGACGATGTCTTGCCACTTGGCCAGTTCTTCGTCAGTTACCTGCAGGCGCTTCTTGGCTGCTTCAGTGGCCAGTGGCCAGCGTTCCAGGGTGTAGCCCAGAAGCCACTTGGCCATGGTGTTGGTGAACCAGTTGTTGTTAACGTTGTTTTCGTATTCGTTAGGACCGGTTACCCCGTGGATCATGTATTGGCCCTTGCGCTTGGAGAAGTGGACCCGGTCAGCCCAGAAGCGGGCGGTTGAAACCAGGACGTCCATGCCTTCATCCTTAACGTAGGAGTCGTCGCCCGTGTAGCGGGTGTATTGGTAGATAGCGAATGGAATGTCCGCGTTCCGGTGGATTTCTTCAAAAGTGATTTCCCACTCGTTGTGGCATTCAATCCCGTTGAAGGTAACCATTGGGAAGAGGGCACCCTTCAAGCCTTGCTGGCGGGCGTTGTGGAAGGCACCCGGCAATTGTTCATGCCGGTATTCCAAGAGGGACTTGGTAACTTCCTTAGGCGCTACGGCCAGGTACATTGGCACGATGAAGGCTTCAGTGTCCCAGTAAGTAGCACCGCCGTACTTTTCACCGGTAAAGCCCTTCGGCCCGATGTTAAGGCGCGGGTCACGGCCGTAGTAGGTCATGAAGAGCTGGAGGATGTTGAAGCGGATCCCCTGCTGAGCGGCCGGATCACCGTCAATCGTCACGTCACAGCTTGCCCAGCGCTTGTCCCAGACAGCTTCATGGTCGGCCAGGTTCTGGGCAAAAGTCTTGCTGGTCAATTTGGCCATCAATTCGTCAGCCTTGGCGGCTTGTTCTGCATCAGCCACGTCCCGGCTGGTGATGACGATGACGTCCTTTTCCAGTTCCCAACTTTGGCCGCTGGTCAAAGTCTTAGCGAAGCTTTCGCTGACTTCACCGCTGGCCGTTGTCACATCGCCGGAAATGACTTCGCCGTCTTCCCGGGTAACTTCCTTCAAGAGAACCGTGAATTGCGGGGTGCCGAAGTTGTTCGGCTTGGTCCGCAACTGGATGCTGCGGCCGTTAGCATCTTCATTTAAGGCATCCCAGAAGCCTTCTTCGTAGTTGCTGTCTTCGTTGACCACGTTCCCGTTCAAGCGGCTGGCAATCTGCAGGTCAGCCTCACCACTGAGGACAGTGGCCTTGACCTTGATCAAGGCAGCTTCCTTGATGACGGAACTAAGGAAGCGGGTGAAAGTAAATTGAACCCGGCAGTCCTTGCCTTCATAAATAAAACTTCTTGTGAGCAAACCTTGATGCATATCCAGGCTCAAGCTGAAGTCACTGATTTCATCAGTTGCCAGGTCCAGCTTGTGGCCGTTGATGGTCACTGGCAGGTCAATGAAGCTTGGGGCGTTCAAGGTCTTGCCGAAGTAGTCCGGGTAACCGTTCTTCCACCAGCCGACCCGGGTCTTGTCCGGGAACCAGACGCCGGCGTAGTAGGTGCCTTGCAGGCTGTCGCCGCTGTAGCCTTCTTCAAAGTTGCCGCGCAGGCCCATGTATTCGTTGCCGATTGAAGTCATGCTTTCTTGAAGACGCTTGTCTTCTTTTGAAAAGGTATGACTGGTCAATTTCCAAGGATCAATTTCAAAAATTCTTTTCATCGCTGTTCTTCCTCGCTCAAATCATTCTGTAATCATTATCAACTAACATGCAAACGCTAACAAGCGTTGTTTTTATGTTACCGTTAACAGCTTCTATTTCACACTCAGAACATAGCCCTTGCTTGCCAGCTGGCCGGCTTCATAGCCCCGGCTCAAAGCGGCTTCCGCGCTTAAGCTGACAGCTTGCCCGGTCGTGTTGAACCAGCCTTCGATCGTTTCCTTGCCGGTCCGCTTAACATGGATCAAACCGTTTTCTTCAACTTCCAGCCAGGTCTGCCCCTTGCTCAGGCTTTCCCAGTGCTGGCGGCGGAAGGCGATGATCGCTTGAACTGCCTGCCAGACCGGACTGCCTGCCTGGCTCCAGTCCATTGGCTTGCGGCAGTCAGGGTCGTTGTCCCCGCTCATGCCCATTTCCGTCCCGTAGTAGATGCACGGAGAACCGGTTTGCATGAAGGTGAAGGCCAGAGCCTGCAGGGCCTTGTCTTCATCTTCACCGGCCACCGTCTTGATCCGGGCAGTGTCATGGGAGTCCAAAACGTTCAGCATGGCTGAATTGCTCTGCTCTCTGTATAAGAAGAGCTGGTCGGTCAGAAGTTCGGTCATGGTCTTGGCGTCCTGCGTCCCCTTAAGGAAGTGGTCGGAAATCTGGCCGGTGAATGGGTAGTTCATGGTGCCGGAGAATTCATCCCCGTTCAACCAGGACTGGCTGGAGTGCCAGGACTCGCCCAGGACGTAGAAGTCCGGCTTAATGGCCGTAACAGCGGCCTTGAACTTCTTCCAGAATTGGTGGTCAACTTCGTCAGCCACGTCAAGCCGCCAGGCATCGATATCAAATTCCTTGACCCAGTAGGTCGCGATCGTCAAAAGGTAGTCCACGACTTCCGGGTTGGCGGTGTTCAATTTCGGCATGTGCTTTTCAAAAGCAAAAGTCTCGTAGCTTGGGTCGGCCGGGTCATACGGTTCAACCGGGAAGCGGTTGATGTGGAACCAGTTGGCAAAGCGGGAATCCGGGCCGTTTTTCACGACATCCTGCCACTGCATGGAGGAGTCGCCCATGTGGTTGAAGACCGCGTCCAGCATGACCTTCATCCCCCGGGCGTGGGCTTCGTTGACCAAGCGGGCAAAAAGCTGCTTGTCCCCAAAGTCCGGGTCGATTTCCAGGTAGTCGATCGTGTCGTACTTGTGGTTGGAGCTGGCCTTGAAGATCGGACAGAAGTACAGGCCGTTGATGCCCAAGTCCTGCAAGTAGTCCAAGTGGTCCAGCACCCCTTGCAGGTCACCGCCGTAGTAGTCTTGCCGGCCTGGGTGGTCGCTTGGATTCCAGTCCTTAACGCCCTCCGGGTCATTGCTCTTGTCCCCGTTGGCAAAGCGTTCCGGGAAGATCTGGTACCAAACCGTTTCCTTGACCCAGTCCGGGCTCTTGGTCATGTCAACCGCGTGGAAGTAAGGGAGCTTGAAGTAGTTGTTTGGGTCTTCATAAGTTTCCTTTTCGTTCTTTCTGAAGCCCCGGTCACCGTAAACCCATTCCTCGCCGTCTTCACCGTGAATTTCAAAGACGTACTGGGCCCGGTGCAAAGGCAAAGTCACCGTCGTTTCCCAGTAGTCGTTTACTTGGCCGTGGCCGGCCAGGTCCATGGCCTGCTTTTTCAAGTTGGTCAAGGGTTCGTGGACGTCGCAATAGTGGACGTAGACGGCCTTGACGTCGCGGCCCGTGTGCAGGCGCAGCTTCATAGTCTCCGTCGTCACCAGGTAGCAATCTTCGCTTTCAGGTCTGTGTCTAACTGCTGCTGTTTGCATTTTTTCTGTTTCCTCGCTAAAAAATCATCATCACGTTGGTTATTGCTTGTTACTTGTTTTATTGCTTATTTTTTCTTTTGCAAAACTACCCCGGCAAAAGGCATCAAGGTCAGTTCCTTGCCCTGCAGGTTGCTGCTGCCGGCGGTTAAGACCGGAGTCAGTTCTTCTGGCAGGGTCAAGTGCTCCTTCTTGGCGCTGAGGGAAACGACCACTAAAGCCCGGTCATCCCCTAAATCCCGCTGGTAGACCAGGAGGTCTGCTTTGGTATCCAGCAGGTAGTAGCTGCCCTTGGTAAACAAAGGCGTCTGCTTCAATTTCAACAGCTGCCGGTAAAAGTTGAGCATGCTGGCTGGGTCCGCGTCTTCGCTGGCCACGCTGACCTTGTCCCGGCTTCTGCCCGTCAGCCAAGGCTCAGCAGTGCTAAAGCCGCCATACTGGCTGCCGTCCCAAGGCATTGGCCCCCGGGCCGGCAATTTGTGGGTCTGGCTGGCCATTTCCAGGGCTGTCTTTTCGTCTACCCCGGCCTCGCCAGCTTCCTTGACGAAGTCAGCCACCGTCTCATCGGCAAACTGGTCTGCATGATCAAATTCCAGGTTGTGCAGGCCTAATTCTTCCCCGTAGTAGATCACCGGGATCCCCCGCTCCAGGTACATGGCCATGGCCAAAGACCGCTGCTGGACCGGGGTCTTGGCGACCCGGGTGGCCAGGCGGGCCATGTCATGGTTGCTCCAGTACAGGGTCGGCGCGGCTGACAG
This sequence comes from Lactobacillus delbrueckii subsp. bulgaricus, assembly GCF_046938665.1. Classification (GTDB taxonomy): domain Bacteria; phylum Bacillota; class Bacilli; order Lactobacillales; family Lactobacillaceae; genus Lactobacillus; species Lactobacillus delbrueckii_C. Next base: position 6,919 of record NZ_JBKZCD010000013.1, on the reverse strand, counting down.
GGTCTGCTGCCAGACAGTCTGGTTTTGCTTGAAGGCCAGCCAGTCAAACTCTTTTGGTTGGTATTGATCGCTGAAGTCCGGGTTAACGGAATCTTCTTTTTCCGTAAAGTAGCGGAAGGTAATGACTGAGTCCATCAAATTCCGCTTAGGGTCGGTGTAGTCGACCGCCAGGTTGATGCTGGCGCTGGCTGCTTCCCCCAAAAGCAGGAGGTCCGGAAATTCTTCCCGCAGGCGGGCACAGAAAGGCGCCAGCCATTCCTGCACTTCCGGCCGGTTGGCGAAAAAGTCTTCCGCGATGACCGGCTTATCGTCCTCACTTGGGTAAGACTGGCGCAGGTCAGCCTTGGCGATGTGGATGAAGGCATCCAGGCGCAAGCCGTCGACCCCCTTCTTGAGCCAGAACTCGGCCGCCTTGAACATTTCTTCGCGGACAGCTGGATTCTTCCAGTTCAAATCTGGCATTTCCTTGGCAAAAAGGTGGAAGTAGGACTGGCCCGTTCCGGCCGGGTCTGCTGCCCAGCAGCTGCCGCCAAAGAAGCTGCCCCAATTGTTCGGCCGGACCCCGTTTTTACCGGCAAAAATGTAGTAGTCCCGGTAAGGGCTGGCCGGGTCACTGACCGCGGCCTTGAACCAAGGGTGCTGGTCAGACGTGTGGTTTAAGACAAAGTCCATGATCAGCTTGATCCCGGCCTGGTGCAGGTCAGTGACAAGTGCTTCAAAGTCTGCCATGGTCCCCATGACCGGGTCAATCTTGTAGTAATCGCTGACGTCATAGCCGTTGTCAACACCCGGTGACTGGTAGATCGGGTTCAGCCAAACCGCGGTGATGCCCAGCTGCTTTAAGTAGGGAATCCGCTGACGGACACCGTTTAAGTCGCCGATGCCGTCGCCGTTGCTGTCTTGAAATGATTTCGGGTAAATCTGGTAAATAATGGCATTCTTTTGCCATGCATCCTGCTTAGTCATGTTTCTTTTTCCTCCAGTAAAAATTTAACCAAATAAAGGTTAGCGCTTACAAGCCTGGCCTGCCTGTTATCGGTAACAAAAGGCAAGCAAAAAAGCATCCCTAAGGATGCTTCAGTCACTATTTGGTTGATTCGGCCTCGCTCAAGGTCGGTTCGATAAAGACCTCCCCTTGCGGCGCGCCGTTTTGGGCAATTTTTCTTAAAATGAGTTCCGCCAGCTTCTCGCCGATCAGCCAGAGGTTTTGCTTGACGGTCGTGATCGTCGGCGATGACACCCGGTCTAAAAGGACCCCGTCATAGCCGATCACGCCAAAGTCTTCCGGAATCTTGGCTTCCGCCTCCACCAGGGCCTGGATGACCCCCATGGCAATCCGGTCACTGCCGCAGGCAAAGCAGGTGTTCTTGGGAAATTCACCCAAGTGGTCCTGGATGAATTCCCGGGCCGCGGCTGAGCTGTTTTCCACCCGGAAGACGCTGGGAATCTTCTTATTTTGCTGCATGGTGTTGACATAACCAGCTTCTCTGGAAAATTCAAAAGCCTCGCGGACATCGATGCCGATAAAGACCACATTCCGGTAGCCCGCCTTCAAGGCATACTTGGTCGCCATGGTCTCACCCAGCAGGTTGTTGGTGTCGACAAAGTCGTAGCCGCCCCGGTTCTCGCCAAACAGGACGAAAGGCTGCTTAAGCTCGTTGAGCATACTGTAGTCGCTAGTCCTAGCTCCGGTGATCACGTAGCCGTCAGCCGCCCCCTGGTCCAGCTGGCTCCCCTTCAAGAGCAGCTGGAGGGAATAGTTCTGCTTCTTCAACTCCGTCGCCATGCCAAACAAGACATTGGTAAAGTAAGGGTCGGTATCGTCGACGTCTTCTAAAATCACGAACTTCACCACGCTGGTCTGGTTCTTGGCCAGGGCCCGGGCCGCGTTGTTGGGGTGGTAGTTCAATTTGTGCATGGCGTCTTCAACAACGACCTGCAGTTCCGGAGCAACCAGTTCGGGGTGGTTGATCACCCGGGAAACGGTCATCTTCGACACATGGGCCTTGCGAGCCACATCTTCTAAAGTAGCAGTTCTCTTCAAGCAAATTTCCTCCCATCAAGGATTCTAGTCTAACTTTTCCTTCTCACTTCCTATGCTAGATTCTAACACAAAATAACATATTTTTTGTAAGTTAAAAAATCCGCTTTCAAAAAATAAGATTATCTTTTTTATATATTAACTAATCTATTTATTTTTCCACCCGGCAGAGAAAGGCCGCGTAAGGCGGTAAGAGAGCCTTAGTCAGGTCTTCCGGGACAGGCCCGTTAGCCAGAAGGACCTCCTTGATCTTATCCGGCAGGGAGACTTCCTGCTCCTCGCCAGTCAAGTTGCAGACGACTAGCCACTTATCTTCCGCGTTTTCCCGGTGGTAGGCCATAACGGCATCTGCCGTGTCCAAAAGTTCAAAGGACCCATCGGTCAAGATCCGTTCCTGGTGGCGGAGGGCAATCAGCTTCTGATAGAAATAATAAATTGAATCCTGGTCATTCAATGCATTTTTTACGTTTATTTCCTGACAGTTAGGGTTAACCGCCAGCCATGGCCGGCCGCTGGTAAAGCCGGCCGAAGCTGAAGCATCCCACTGCATTGGGGTCCGGGCATTGTCCCGGCCCCGGGCATTGATGGCCTTGATCAGGTCTTCCTTCTTCCAGCCCTCTGCCAGCCGCTCCTGGTACATCCGCCGGGCTTCGATGTCTTCTACCTCATCGATAGCCGAAACCGGGCAGTTGGTCATCCCGATTTCCTCACCTTGGTAGATGTAAGGAGTCCCCCGCAAGCCATGCAGGAGAAGGGCCAGCATCTTAGCACTGCGCTCGCGGTACTGCTGGTCATTGCCGAAGCGGGATACGATCCGGGGCAGGTCGTGATTGTTCCAAAAGAGGCTGTTCCAACTGTGGTTAAAGTCCAGTTTCTGCCACTTGGCCAGGACATTCTTCAAGTCGCCGTAGTCAAGGGGCTTTGTGTCCCACTTTTCCTTGCCGGCCTGCTTGTCCAGTTCCGTGAATTCAAACTGGAAGACCATGGACAGTTCCTTTCTGTCCGGGTCGCTGTACAGGGGAGCGTTGTCTAAAGTTGCCCCCCAGGTTTCCCCGACCGTCAAAAAGTCCCGGTCGCCAAAAGTCTCCCGGTGCATTTCCTGCAGGTAGTCGTGCAGCTTAGGGCCGTTAGCGGTAATCTCTTCTTCCGGGACCTTGCCGATCAGCTCGATCACGTCCATCCGGAAGCCCCCGATCCCCTTGTCAATCCAGAAGTTCATCAAGTCGTAGACCTTCTGCCTTAGGGCCGGATTCTTCCAGTTCAAATCCGGCTGCTCTTTGGCAAAAAGGTGGAGGTAGTACTGGCCGACCTGGCCGTCATATTCCCAGGCGCTGCCGGAAAAAGCCGATTTGAGCTCATTGGCCTTGTCCGCCCAGACATAGTAGTCGTGTTCCGGAGAGGATGGATTTTTCCGGGCTTCGATAAACCAAGGGTGCTGGTCAGAGGTGTGGTTGACCACCAGGTCCATCACGATCCGGATTCCCCGCTTCTTGGCCTCACTGATTAATTCTTCCATGTCCGCCATGGTCCCGTACTGGGGGTCAATGGCTTCGTAGTCGGCAATGTCATAGCCGTTGTCCACGCCTGGTGACTTGTAGACCGGGCAGAGCCAGATGGCGTCGATGCCCAGGCCTTGCAGGTAGTCCAGCCGCTTGATGATCCCCCGCAGGTCGCCGACCCCGTCGCCGTTTGTATCCTGGAAGGACTTGGGATAGATCTGATAGATCACGGCCTGCTTCCACCATGGTTCTTGCTTTTGCTTTTTTGTCGTCATTTTTTCTCACACTCTCATATCAAAAATAAAGCGCTGTCATTTTTTCCTACAAGCTTAGTATAGAAAAAGTTCCCACAGATGCAAGCAGTTACCGCTAACCAAATAAAAAAGGCCTGCCTAAGCAGGTCCTTTTAGCAGCTCTTTTAAGCAAATTCAGTTACGTCCTTAACGTCGTAGCGAACAGTGTCTGGAACTACTTCACTTGCGTCTGGCTTACCGATAGCAATCGCCATAACAGGTACATATTGTTCAGGGTCAAGGCCAAATTCAGCAGCTGCCTTGCTTGAGTCATAGCCAGCCATTGGGTTGCTTTCGTAACCGTGTTCACGGGCAACAAGCATGATTTGCATGGAAACCAGCGCTGAGTCAACCATTGAGTCAGCAAGCAGCATTTCGCGGCTGGCATGTTCGTATAGCGGCAAAAAGTTGTTCAGCGCTGCATCACGGGCTTCAGGAGCAACCTTGCCAGATTCAACCATCCCGTTCCAAAGGTCACGGTACTTGAGATAGGACTTGGTGTTACCGAAAACAAAGATAATGGCGCTAGCGGTATCAACCTGCCGCAAGTTGAACTTCATAAAGAACTTGTGGAGCTTTTCCTTGCCTTCTGGAGTGTCGATCACGACGAAGTGCCATGACTGCAGGTTGCATGCACTTGGAGCAGAGATTGATTCATCCAGAATCTCCGTTAATTCTTCACGGCTAATCTTTACACTAGTATCGAATTGGCGAATTGATTTTCTGTTTTGGACGATATCTTTAAAGTCGTTGTTCATTGTTCATACCTCTTATTTAAAATCGTACTAGTCTGCTTTCTTTTCCGCGAATAAGCTAGCGTTAGGATCGTGGGTAACATCTGGCAAACTAGCCAAAACTTCAAGATTTGGTGCTACATTATCGACCACATTCTTGGCCCGACCAACAATCAATGGGTTAGCTCCCTTGTGGGTAAGAATGTAGAATTTGTTTTCTTCCAGGCACTTAAAGATTTCAGCTTTAACATCTTCCAGCGGCATCCCGGTAGCAATATCCTTTTGTGCCGCTGCCTGGCCAATCTTGAAGGCTTCACTCTGGTAGTATGGGTCACCAGGTTCAGCGTATTTATCTGGGCGGTATTCTTCTGAGTGGTCCAGATTCGTGTGAACGAAGGCAGGACAGAAGACATGGAGGTGAATCTTGTCCTGCTTTGCCAATTGCAGGTCATAGGCAGTCGCTTCTGTCATCCCCACAACCGCAAATTTAGTCGCATAGTAAGCTGGCATGAGCGGACTGGTAACCAGACCGGCCAGAGAAGCAACGTTGATGATATCACCGCCATCTTCCTGCTTCATCATGATTGGCAGAACTTTTCTCAGTGAGTAAACCTGACTCATCAAGTCTGCGTGAAGGATCCATTCCCAATCACGAACGGGCAGTTCCCAGATTGGTCCAGGTACTGCAACACCAGCTGAATTGACCAAAAGATTGATCTCACCATAAAGTTCAATGGTCTTGTCAACGGCATCATCAATCTGGCTTTCTTCAGTAACGTCAACCCGCAGTGACTTTACTTCGGCTTCCTTGCCCAGCCGTTCAGCAACTTGCTTGAGGCTTGCTTCATCCTGATCCAGCAGCATGAGCTTCATCCCGCGCTTTGCGGCTTCTTCAGCGATTGCCATCCCAAAGCCGTGGGCCGCCCCGGTAATCAGAGCTACCTTGTTCTTAAACTCTTGCATTTTATAGCGCCTTTCTGTTTTGAAGACGCTTACTTGAAAAACTTTACGTTTCGATTATAAACACATTGCTCAGCAAATCGCAAGAGTAAAAATCAAATTTTTTTGATAAATTCTGCCAGCACTGGTTTCGGATGCTTGCGGATATAGAGGCCATAATGCCCCTCATATGGCACCGCCAGTGGCCTTGATACATAGGGATAGCACATCTGCGCCATCGACTCTGAGACAATCGTCAAGTAGCCCCGATAGATGGCTGTTGAAAAGAAAGAAGCATCATACACATCAAAAATATGCAGCTTAATGCCAGGATAATTATCCTCCAGGTAATGCAGGACCTTGTCACTGGTCTCAGAGATGCCCTCTTTTTCAAGGGCCAGATCCAACCCGCTCAAGTCTTCTGGACTGATCTCACTTTTCTCTGCTAATGGATGGTCGGCTGGCAGAGTTACCACTAGTGGTTCATTTTTCAATGGGTGGAAGGTAAAATCCGGATCAAAGACCTTATTGATCTCATAATACTCAACTAAATCAATGGCGACCGGCAACTTACGGACAGACTGAACAGCTCTGAAATTCAATTCAACCGAAGCCGAAAAATCAGCAAGCAGCTTGTTCAGCAAAACCGGGGCAACATTAGCCAGAGTACCGACCGTGAGCCGCTGGTTAAAACGGCTCATCTTTTTAGCAATCACGTTACCCAAGCTTAGAGTCTGCTTGGCCAGTGGCACCAATTCTTTGCCAGCTGGGGTCAAAAGCAAGGCATGAGTGCTGCGTTCAAACAGCTTGACCCCCAGTTCATTTTCCAGATGTTTGATCCGCTGCATGACGGCCGAGCGAGTAACAAATAGCCTACGTCCTGTTTCAGAAAAGCTCATCGTTTCACATACATCTAAAAATATTGCTAATTGTTCAAAATCCATAATCACTTTGTCCTAGCTTCGATTATCCTCAAACTTAAAAGCGCTTTTATCACCATTGTAAAAGAACTGCTGTGTAAAGTAAATGCTTTACAGCTGTCTAGATTTATGCCCTTCCATCGTGAAAAAAGTTCATGTACAATAAAGGCGTAATCGATAGCCAGCAGCCTAATAGCAATAATTTTATTCTGACGAAAGAAGTGACGAAGCGGAATTATCACGATTAAGCCAAGCTTTTCAGATACTGTAGGCTTAAAGGCTGCGAGATTATAGATCAAATGACTAGGCTGATACGCAATTCGATTAATAACTGAGATAAGTACATTTATTACAAGCTTACTGAAAAACTTTACACAAGTTGCTATTACACGATCTCTATACAGGGGGTCGTGTATTTTTGTTTATTCGATCATCTGCACTTTTTTATTTCCACCAATTCTTTGTGTAAATAAAAAAGGCCTGCCTAAGCAGG
>NZ_JBKZCD010000012.1:0-49498 GCF_046938665.1 Lactobacillus delbrueckii subsp. bulgaricus | reverse complement strand
ATATCCTACTCGCTTGTTGACTTCTTGTCAACAAGTTTTTGATATTTATTTTTGTCTTCAATTATCTTTCGTTAAGAAAGCGCTTTGTGTTTCGCTTGAAGACATTTACTACTTTACCCCCATTTTTTGTTTTCGTCAATCTTTATTTTCAATTTTCTGCTAATTTTTCTCAGCTTTCATTTGCCAGCTTTTTGCAATTCATCCCTGCTCTGTTTTTAGCCACTCCCCTTTCCCGGGTCTAGCCCAGCTTGTAAAAAGTGAAACAGTTCACTATTTTTGCTTTTTTCTGCGCTTTCATCATTCTACTCTAGCGTGATTGTAAGCATTTACACACTTTAGATTCATTGAAATTTATGGCCTTTTTTGGCTTGACAAAGAAAACAAAGGTACTATCATATTAGGTGAAAAGGTTCACAAGAAATAGTTGGACCTGAGAAAAAATGTAGTAATTTTTAGGAGAGAAAAAATGGTTGATGTAAAGAAAGTTCAGACCACTGTTACTGCTGCCAAGGAATTGTCAGCTGATGAAAAGATGGAAGAAGCCAAGCGCTATACAGGTGAATTAGTTAACAAAGCCTTGGTCGCTGAAGAAGCCTACGCGACCTACAGCCAGGAACAAGTTGACAAGATTGTCGCTGCCATGGCTTTGGCCGGCAGTGAGGCCTCCCTCGCGCTTGCTCATGAGGCAGTAGACGAAACTGGCCGCGGCGTGGTCGAAGACAAGGATACCAAGAACCGCTTCGCTACCGAAAATGTCTACAACTCAATTAAGCATGAAAAGACTGTTGGCATTATCGAAAGAAACCAGGTTGAAGGCTATATCAAAGTTGCTGCTCCTCTTGGCGTTTTAGCCGGGATCGTGCCAACCACCAACCCGACCTCAACAACCATGTTCAAGATCCTGGTAGCTTTGAAGACCAGAAACGCCATCATCTTCTCCTTCCACCCGAAGGCCCAGAAGTGTTCAATCCATGCTGCCCAGATCTTGTATGACGCAGCGCTGAAGGCCGGTGCCCCAAAGAACATCATTCAATGGATCGACAAGGCCAGCCTGGAAAACACCACCGCCTTGATCCGCAACCCAAAGATCGCTTCTATTTTGGCAACTGGTGGTCCCGGCATGGTGCACGCAGCGCTGCAATCTGGCAACCCGTCAATGGGGGTCGGGGCCGGCAACGGTGCTGTTTACATCGACCACACCGCTTTCTTAGACCGGGCTGTTGAAGACATCCTTTTGTCCAAGCGCTTTGACAACAGCATGGTTTGCGCGACTGAAAACTCAGCCATAGTTGAAGCACCAATCTACGACAAGTGGCTGCAAATGATGCAGGACAAGGGTGCCTACCTGGTTCCAAAGAAAGACTACCAAAAGCTGGCCGACTTCGTCTTCAATGACAAGCACGGGGTCAACGGTCCGGTTGCCGGGATGAGTGCCCGCTGGATTTGCGAACATGCCGGCGTTACCCTGCCTGAAGGCAAGGATGTCCTCCTCTTTGAACTTGATCCAAAGAATATTGGCGAAAAGCTGTCATCCGAAAAACTCTCCCCGCTCCTGTCAGTTTACAAGGCCAAGGACCGGGAAGATGGGATCAGAATCGTCAAAGCCCTGCTTGACTACCAAGGTGCTGGCCACAATGCCGCCATCCAAATCGGCTCCCAAAACGATCCGTTCATCGATGAATATGGCAAGGCAGTCCAAGCTTCCAGAGTCCTGGTTAACCAACCGGACGCTTTGGGCGGGATCGGCGATATCTATAGTGATGGCCTGCAGCCAAGCTTGACTTTGGGGACTGGTTCATGGGGGAAGAACTCCCTGTCTCACAACCTATCGACCAGCGACCTCTTGAACATCAAAACCATTGCCAAGCGGCGGAACCGGCCGCAATGGATCCGCCTGCCAGAAAAGATTTTTTACGAAAAAGACTCCATTACCTACCTTTCAGATGAAAATGAGCAGGACATCAAGCGGGCCTTTATCGTCGCTGACCCGGGCATGGTCAAGTTCCACTTCGTTGACAAGGTCTATGAACAGCTGGCTTTAAGAGATGAACACGTCGACACGGCCATCTACAGTGAAGTCTTGCCTGACCCGCCGCTGAGCCAGGCAATCAAGATCGCCAAGCAGATGAAGAAGTTTGCACCAGACACCATTATCGCGATCGGCGGCGGCAGCGCCCTGGACGTCTCCAAGATCGCCCGCTACATCTACGAATACAGCCTGGACCAGGAAGATGGCTGGCTGGACAACTACGACAATGTGAGCGAACTCTTCAAGGAACTGCAGCAGAAGTTTGTCGATATCAGAAAGCGGATCGTCAAATTCAAGCATGAGACCCGGACCAGTCTCGTCTGCATCCCAACCACGTCAGGGACTGGGTCAGAAGTCACCCCATACGCCGTCATCACCGACGACAAGCAGCACGTCAAGTACCCGCTGACTGACTACGAACTGACCCCGCAAGTTGCCATCGTTGACCCGGCCTTCGTCATGACCGTGCCAAAGCATACCGTGGCCTTCTCCGGCTTTGACTGCCTCTCCCACTCTTTGGAAAGCTACGTCTCTGTTGCGGCCAGCGACTTCACCCGGCCATGGTCACTCAAGGCCATCCAGTTGATCATGAACAACCTGGAAGCTTCTTACAAGTACGACCCAAAGCACCCGACTTATGAAGGAGAAAAAGCCCGGGAAAACATGCACTACGCGGCAACCTTGGCTGGGATGGCTTTTGCCAACGCCTTCTTGGGCCTCAACCACTCCATTGCCCACAAGCTGGGCGGGTCCTTCGGCTTCCCGCACGGCCTCTGCATTTCAATTGCCATGCTGCCGGTCATCAAGTTCAACGGTGCCAGCGGCAATGTCAAGCGGACGCCTTACCCAAGATATGAAGTTTACCGGGCCCAAAAAGACTATGCTGATATCGCCCGCAGCTTAGGCCTGCCAGGCAAGAGTGACGCGGAACTGGTTGATTCTCTTTGCAAGCGGATCCGGGAACTGATGAAGGCCTGCGATATTGAGCCCTCACTTTCAGCCAACGGGGTCAGCAAGGAAGCCTTTGACGCCGCCTTGCCAGCCATGATCGACCGGGTCTACGATGACCAGTGCACGGTGCAGAACCCACGCCAGCCAAGCATGGCTGAAATCAAGCAGCTCTTGCTCAGCATGTATTAAAAATACTTTCCCTGGATTTTTCCTAAAATTTTAGTCATCTGTAATCCACCAATAAAACAAAACAAGTCCTGTTTGAGTTGATCAAGCAGGACTTGTTTTTTTAAAAGGAGTTTTCAATTAATTATTGCTTATCCTTGGCAGCCAGCCAGTATGGCAAGGCTACAAAGACGATGCCGCCGACCATGTTGCCCAGGGTTACCCAGAGCAGGTTGTAGAACATGCCGCCGGCTGAAACGGCGCCCGCCCCTTGCACTGGATTCAGCAAGGCAACGATGAAGGTCGTCATGTTGGCCACGCTGTGCTCAAAGCCAGTTGAGAAGAAGGCCAAAAGGCACCAGAAGATCATGATCAGCTTAGCTGAGTCGCTCTTGGTCTGGAAGCCTGACCAAACAGCCAGGCAGACCAAGATGTTACAGAGAATGCCCCGCAAGAAAAGCTGGCCAGCTGGCGCGGCCATCTTAGCAACTGCCGCCTTGGTGAAGACAGTTGCTGTAACCGGCAGATCCAGGCCGGATTTGACAAACATCCAAGCCAAGATGCCAGCCCCCAGCAGGTTGCCCAGCCAGCAAACCAGCCAGAGAAGACCCGCTTGGCCCAGCTTGACCTTCTTTTCCAAAAGGCCCGCACTCATCACGAAGTTGTTGCCAGTAAAAAGTTCAGCTCCGGGAATGACCACCAGGCTCAAGGCAACCCCGAAGATCAGCCCCTTGATCAAGTTGGCAAAGAGGCTTGTCCCTAATTGTCCCCCAACCGTGAAGGCCAGCAAGATCCCGAAACCGATGTACATCCCTGCCAAAATAGAAAGCACGACATAGCCGGCTGGATTAGTCTTCAGCAGGTTAAATTTCTTTTGCGCCGCGCCAGCAGCCGCGGCAAATGATTCCTTATACATTATGTTACCTCTTATTCTTGTGCATGAAAGCACTTAATTCCTATAAATTATTATATGCTTTTCTTCGGGCTGTGTAAACGCTTTTCTTGATATAAATCAAATATTTTTCTAGTCAAAAATATTATCAGCAGGAATATCAATAAAACGAAGTCCCAAAGAAAAAAAGCCCAAACCCGGCAGTCATGCGGGATTGAGCTTTTTACAGATTATTAATGAACCAGTCAATGACCTTGTTCCAAAAATGCTTCCAGTGGTATGAGACCAGTTCCCAGCCGTGCAGGCGGTTGTCATAGTAGACTCTTTCCCCGTCCGGGCTGGTGATGACAAGGTCTTTGAAGGCTCCGTCATAAACGTCGTCAGCGATATTGCGCTGGCTTTGGCCAAAGCCGCCAAAAGCACTCTCCAAAGCTACTCCGCCGGCTGCTTGCTCCTTGATCTGCCGCTGGCAGAGCTTTTGGCCATTAACCGTTAAAGTTAAGCTGCTCCCTTTTACGATCAGCTCAGCTTTAACATCGCCTGGATCCTGGATCTGGATTTCCGGGACATACTCCTTTGCCCCTTCTTTGACGCTCTTAGCCTTCTGCCACTTCTTTTTAAAAGCCTTGAGCTTGTATAAAGAGGCAGTGGTGCTGTTTTGGGCAAAGCGGCCGCGGACATTCAGTTCTGAACTTAAAGCCGCCCGCTTGTCCTCGGGCACGGAGACCGGCTTGTCGTCCTCCAACTTAAACATGTCAACCTTGTATATGGTCTTGATTGCCCCGCCCTGTTTTTGCCGCAGGTAAAGAATGTTGTTTTCTAAAGACAGAGACAAGTAGCTGGAAAAATTGTGCTTGCCCGATGCGGTTCCCTGGGTTTTTAAGTAGACCGTCTGCTGGCCGATCTTGTTGCCCAAAAATTCGCAGTTCAGCTTGCAGTCGCCCACTTTCGCCTTTTTCAAAGTCAAAAGGCCATTGCTCTCCGATTCAGAAGTCAAGGCAATCAAATTCTGTTTGAATTCCGCCGCCCCTTTAACCAGCTGCCATTTCTTATAGCGGCGCTGGCTGCCCTTGACGAACTTGATCTGCTTCTGCTCTTTAGCCGGCAGGTCATCTTTAACCCGCATCAAAAGGTGGTTGGTGTACCACCAGGCCTGAGGCTGAAGGCGGGTCAAGTCATAAGGCGAGGACTTCCGGTTATTGTAGGAAAAGCCTTCCCGGTTGACGTTCAGCTTGAACATCTTTTCCAGACTGGCCGCGTTGGCACTTGAGACATTAGCATTGTCCCCATAGCGGCTGGTGTTGGAGTGCATGATGCAATAGAGGTCCGGCACTGCTCCCACCTGCTTTTTATAGACCTGGTCCATCAGCTGGTAGTCACGCTTGATCCGCTTTTGCATCTCCTTGGTAGTCTCCACCGGCATCCCGTCCTTGTCTCTGATGTAGTCCATCAGATAGTGGTTGTAATTCCGGCCAATATACTGCTTGATCTCCACAAACTCCCTGGAGTCCAGCTGGCCTAAAAAATGCTTGTAGCGGTCATAGCAGTTGATATAAGACAGGCGGTAGCCGTTGGTCCCCAGTTCCCAAAAGCCTTCTTTTTGCAATTTCCGCAAATCCTTGGCAGAGATGAATTTCTGGTCATCCCGTTTGAACTTTTCCCCGTAGGTTAAGATCGTGGCCTGGTAGTTCAATTTCTCCAGCAATTTTTCCGTAAAAAGAACCGTGTCCTTTCTCCCGTCTTCAAACATGAGAAAAAGGGCCTTTTTGGGCAGGGGCTTGCCCCGGTAATAGTAGTCTTCCAGGTCTTTTTGGCTGACCGTCACATAGCCCAGCTGCTTTAAAGCCGTCAGCTCCTCTTCCAGCCTTTGCAAGGAAATCAAGCTGTCAGTGCCTTCCCGGTCAACCCCAAAGTAGGCCAGGGAAATAAAGCCATGGTCGCGGCTGTCAACGACTTCCGGATCGTTTTTGCTGTAAGGCTGGTAGCTTTTAAAAACAAAGAGGGCCTTGACCACCATGACCGCTAAAACGATCAAGCTGACCCATTCAAAAATTGACCGGACTAATTTAACCGCGTCCTTCTTGGTCTGCAGCCAGGGCCGGCGCTTATCCTTTTTCATTTGCACCACCCTCCATCTGCGCTTGCCGCTTCAACTTCCGCTGGCCTTTTTTCTCCTCAGCAGCCACATCGCTCGGCGTCTGCCGGGTTCCCCAGGTCGACTTCCAGAAGGTAAGCCAGGCAATTGGCATCTGCCAGAGCAAGACCAGCTCGTAGTAAATGCAGAAAAGGAAGCCAAAGGTCCAGGTCGTGCTCTTTCTTAAAAGGAGCTGGGCAAAAGACATCATCAAACTCATCAATAAGAGGCCGACCAAAAAAGTCCGCGGGAAAATGTGCTGGGTCAACGGCACATAAAGCAAGTTATAAACCACCACGACCGGAGCCATGATCGGTACAATTAGGCCAATATAAAAATTGACTGCCGCGTAAGGCTCCTTGCGCCACATAAAACGGCCGGCCATCAAGGATTCTCTCAGCCAGGACCGCTTCCAGCGCATCTGCTGCTTCAAAAATACCCGGTGCTTGCGGGGAACGATGGTCGAGCAGACCGCCGTATCCTGGTAGCCGCAGCGGTGGTGGTCAAGGATAAAGTTGGTCATGGCCCGGTCATCGCCAAAAGTAGCCTTGTGGCCCAAAAAGCGCTGGTTAATCCAGCGGTCCTTGTACTTCATGACCAGGTCCCGCCGGTAGCAGGACAAGGGCCCGCTCAAGCAGGTCACCGCGTCAAAGACCCCTTCAGCCGCCTTCATGATCCGGAAGGCGATGTAGTAGCGGACCGACTGCATTTCGGTCAAGGCATTGGTGTAAGTATTAGCCACGTCACATCTGCCTGCGCAACCGCCCATCTTCGGGTCCTGGAAGGGCTGAACCAAGTTGCGGACGGCATCTGGCTCTAAGAAGGAGTCAGAGTCAACAAACATGACCAGGTCAGTATCGGTCTGCTCCACCCCCCGGACCAGGGCCGCCCTTTTGCCGGCATTTTTCTCCTGGACAAAAAGCTTCACCCGGTCATTTACCCGGTAACGGTCCCCTTCCTTGTCGTTCAGCCGCTCTAAGAGCTCATGAATTTTGGCTACTGACTGGTCGCTCGAGCAGTCGTCAACGACATAGACCTTCAGCTTGTCAACCGGATAGGCCTGGTCTAAGCAGGACAAAATCGTCCGCTGGATCCATTTTTCTTCATTAAAGCAGGGAATCACGATCGTCACCGAGGGGGTAAAGTCAGGATTGATCGGAACCGGCCGGTAGAAACTACCGAAAAGGTAGCGGGTCAGCAAAAAGGCAGCCGCGATCAAGGAATAGCTGTATAAGACCGCGTTGTATTTGAAGTAGATGACTGACTCCGCCCGCATCAAGACCACGCAGAGGCTGACAAAGGCCAGGAGGATCGCCGCGCACAGCAATAAATAGCGGTCCTTGTGCCGGTCCATATAGCTGGGCAGGGTCTGGGAAAATTCAATCCCTACTGCCTGGCTGGAGTCGACGCTGCGGACGATTTGCCCGCTGATCCTAAAGCGCATTTCGTGCCCTTCCGGCATGCTGCCGGCTGGAACTTTAAAGTTAAGGTGGACATTTTTGGCCTCTTTTAAAAGATCATAGTCCTTTTCTACAGCTAAAAGCATCCCCGTGTCCGAAATATCCCGGCACTCCCCAGTCACTTTAAAAGGCCGGCCCTGGCTCTCTGCCTTGACTTTGACTGGAAAGCGGCTAATATAGCGGACCCCTAATTCATGTTCTTTTAAAAGGGTCGTCAAGTCTTCGTCGTTAGTGTACTTGCCCCGGCGGTCAAGATTGGTCCGCTGGCCCAGAGGGTCTGGAACGTGCGGCAGCAGCCGGCGGTCGCTTTTTTCTTTTAAGAGGACTTCCTCTTCGTTTGCTTGGCCCTTAGCCATCTTGCTCACCCCTTTTTCTATTACAGGCGCCAGTAAGTCAGACCCAGCGCCTCTTCTTCTTCAGCCGGATAGAGGCCCTTGACATCAACCAGGACCCGGTCTTTTGCTGGCAGGTCTTTTTGGTAAAAGCTATTTAGGTCCAGCCTTTTAAATTCATCATGGGCCACGGCAATGACCAGGCCGTCAAGGTCCTTCATCTCGCTCATCTCCGTTAATTCAATCCCGTACTTTTGCTTGATATCCCGGGGATTTGCATGCGGATCGGCCACTAAAACCCGGACGCCGTATTCTTCCAGGCCCTTGACAATGTCAGCCGCCTTGCTGTTTCTGGCATCAGCCACGTTTTCTTTAAAAGTGATCCCCAAAAGGCCAAGCCGGGCGCCTTTGACCGGCCGGCCAGTTAATGCCAGCAATTTGATGATTTTCTCTACCAAAAAGCCGGCTACCCGGTTGTTAATCTCCCGGCTCATCCGCAAAAGGCTGGCATCGGCATTGACTCTTTCCGCCTGCTGGATCAAATAGTAGGGATCCACCCCGATGCAGTGGCCGCCAACCAGGCCCGGCTGAAAGCCCAAAGCATTCCACTTGCTGTTCATCCCCTTAAGGACTTCCTGGGTATCCAGACCCAATTTGTCAAAAATCGCCGCGCATTCATTCATAAAAGCGATATTGACATCCCTTTGGCTGTTTTCCGTCACCTTGATAGCTTCAGCCGCCTTGATCGAGGAAACCGGCACCGTCTCTTCGATGACCAGGTCATAAACCGCCGTGACCGTCTGGCAGGTCTCCCGGTCCATGCCGGAAACGATCTTTTTGATATTGGTCAAGTGGTGCTGGCGGTCACCGGGATTGATTCTTTCCGGGGAATAAGCAATTTTGAAGTCTTGGCCAATTTTCAGCCCGCTCATTTTTTCCAGGATCGGCCCGCAAAAGTCTTCCGTCATCCCCGGGTAAACAGTCGATTCATAAACAACGACTGCTCCCCTTTGCAAATTCCGGCCCACAGTCTGGCTGGCCCCCTTTAAAGGACGGAGGTCAGGCTCATTGTCCGCAAAAACCGGCGTCGGGACCGCGATGATCACAAAGTCAGCTTCCTTGATCCGCCGCTCATCGCTGGTAAAATCGATCCCGCTTTGACTGACGTCACCCATGGAATGGGTCGGGTCAAGCCCCTTCCGGTAAGCATTCAGCTTGTCTTCATTAATGTCAAAGCCGATCACCGGCACCTTTTTCGCAAATTCCACGGCCAGGGGCAGGCCGACATAACCCAGGCCTACCACGCAGAGCTTGCCCTGCTCTTTGGTCAGTTTATCAAAAATTTTCATTTCCTTAATCCTCCTCTTTTATCTCTTTTTAATTGCTTGCTTTTGCTCTTTGCCGGGAATAAGCCGCCGTATACTGGTCAACCCGGGCAAAGCTGTAGCCCGCTTTTTTCCAAACAGGAATCATAATGTCCAAAACCTGGGCGGTATACTTGGCGTTTTCCAGCATGTGCATGACAATCACGCTGCCGTTTGTGACCTTGTAGTCATTGTCATCCTTGCTCGACCCGTATTTCAGATCATGCAAGTACTTCTGGAAGCTGGTCTGTTCATAGTCATTGGTTGAAACGTCGCCAGATACCGCGTACTGAAAGCCCACATCAAAGGCTGCCTCCAGGCCCTTTTTGGAAACTTCCAAAGTCGGCGGCCGGAAATCCAGAGAGAGGGCCTTTTTCCCGCCAACTTGGACATCACCGACATACTTATTCAGCTTCTGGTAAGACTTAGCCAGGTCTTTCCGCATGGCCGCGGTCTCCTTGGCCGTCAAATTATGATAGGCACCCTTTTTCCTGGTCGCCAGAGGCACGTGAGAGTTAGAGTGGCTGGCGATTTCATGACCATCAGCCGCGATTGCCCGCAGCAGGTTGGGATTTTTGTCCACGTTTTCGGTCAAGACGAAGAAAGTTGCCTTGACGTGGTGCTTTTTCAAGACATACAGGAGCTTATTAATGGATTCATCGCTGCCCCAGTCGTCAAAAGTCAAAAAGAGGACGCGGTCGTTAGTCAAGCGGCCAACTTGGTCTAGGCGGTTAGTTTCCCAGTAGTCAAAGCCCGGCATCTTGACCGGGGAAGTGACGAAATTGCTGCCAACATAGTGCTGCTCCATATAAGCAAACTCCCGCCAGTAGGGCTTGAGCTTGGTCAAGTTCCGCTTGCTGGCGTCTACCAGCTTGCTCTTTTGTTTGTTAAAGCTATAGCAGGCTTTCGAAGACTTAAGCTGGCTGACCGTTTTCAATTTGTAGCAACTTGCAGCTTCTATCTTTTTCCCCCGGGGATGATAGGCAATAGCATCCAGCTTGTCTTTAAGCAGGTCTTGCACCATCTGTCCCATGACGGTTTTCTCCCCTTTTTGCCGGACCTGGTCCGCCTCATAGTAGCCCAGGTTAATTCCTTCAATTGCTCCCCGGCTGAAGCGGAGTCTGGAGACGGCCTGGCGGTTTTTAGCCAGGCTGGAAAAAGTGCTGGCCTGGCTTTTGGCCTTGATCAAAGCCTGTTTAGGGGCAATAGCCGTCAAGCCTGCCGCCTTGACAGCTTCTAAGACTCCGGCCTTGGGCATTTTGCCAGAAACCACTACTAATTTTGGCTGGTAATTAAAGCGCCACTGGCAGTATTCCAGGCAGTTGTGCAAGTACTGGCTACTGCCTTTGAAAGTAGCTGGAAAAGCCTTGCTCTCTTGGTAGACCAAGGCCAGTTCATGACCTTCTTTTAAGAGCCTTTCAATGGTCAAGCCTTCTGCTTGGAGTTCGCCAAAAGAAGCCGCAAAGGTCGCGGCCCCATCCCGGTCCTTGACGATCTGCCCCACTTCCAGGTCAACCGCTGAGTGGCTGAGATTGGTCAAGAGCAGGGACAGGGCTGGTTCTGTTGTCAAAACTTGCGTAAGCGCCGGCTCTTTTTGCCCCTGGTTATCCTTGCGCATTTTGGCTATCTCTTGCTTGCTGAGGGCCTTGATGGCCGGATTTTTGACTAAGCTAGCCAGGGTCGTGAAAGAGTAGCCGGCCTTTTTGCCTTTCTTGGCAAAAGCCGCCATTTTGCCGGCTTCGCCAGCCTTGAAGAAGACAAAGCGGCCAGGCTTTAGTTCTTTAGCTGAATTTTCAGCAACCGGGGCCAAGTCCGTCTGCCAGCAGGCCCGTCTGACGGCGCTGGTCTGGTCACTCTTTTTCAAGACATAAGCAGCGGGTTTAGTAATTTTCGTAAGCCGCTCTTGCCCCTTTTTCAAGGTCTGGTAGGCTGTCCAATTGCTTTTTAAAGCGGTCTGGCTGGACAGCTGCAGGTCATAGCCGTCTTCCTTGATCTGCTTAATCAATGCATCCGGCGTTTTTTCATCGCTTAAAAAAGTTGCTGGAATTCCTACTTTAAGCAATTCTTTTTTAAACTTCCGGTAGCTGCTCTCCTCATGCAGCGGACCAATCACCAAGGCTGCTTCCTGCTTGTTGGTCAAAGAATAGCGGTAAAGCGTGGCCTGCTGGTCATCATCGGCCAGTTGCTCCTTGATATAGCTGGCGGACTTTACCGGCTTGAGCTTGCTTAAAGGCTGGCAGGGAATTTTTTCTGCTTGCAAATCTTGCAAAAGCAGGCGGACGACCTGGACAATTTCCAACTCCTTCTTGGCTTTTTTCTGCTGGTCAGCCAGCTGGGCCTGCTTGTCCAAGGCCGGTTTAGCCACCTTGACGGCTGGCTCCTGGTGAACGGGCTCCTTTAAGCCGGCCAGGTTGACCACAATGATCCGCTGGCCGGACAGTTGCTGGACATAGTTTTTAACATCGCTGGCTTTGGTAAAAGTCTGCCGGTCAAGCACATCCGCATTTTCTGGGCAGACCAGGCCTTCATAGCCGCAAGCCGCGGCCGTTTTAGCCAGGTAGTCGGCCTTGCCAGGCAGATAAAGCAGCTTGACCTCCTGCCGGCTTTCAGCTTCCAGGCTCTTTTTGGCCAATTGCAGCTTAGGCAGTAAGTCTTCCGCCGCCTGGCTGCCTTCTGTTCCCAAGATGCCGCTTCCAATCAGCTGCTGGCGGCTTTTCACCAGGTCTTTGATCAGCACGTCGTTTTCCCGGGCCCGGGCGGCTGGCAGGGCGAAAGATGCGGTAAGGCCAGCTTTTTTGAGGTAGCCTAGAATCTTTTCATTGCTTTCCTGGCTGTCGGTTAAACCGGCGAAGACTAAAGCCACTGACCTTTGCTTCGCCCCCTTTTGGCTGGTCAGGAGGTCAGCTGGCTCAGCCGCGGCATATTTGGCCAGCAGCTTGGTGGAAGCCTTCCCGCTTTTCAATTCTTTTGTGCCATCAACTTTTACGTCAACCTGCCGGCTAAGGCGGGCTACTTGCACTGCCCGGTAGGTCAGCCAGCCGGCTGAAAGCAAGGCAAGGGCAATGACGACAGTCACGATCCCCCAGCCGGTCTTGTCCAGCTTTTTCCTTTTTCTTTCTTCTTTGCGCATTTTTCAATCTCCCCTTTTATTTTTTGAAAAAATTGCAATTGCGTCATTTTATAAGTAATTTGCACTTATCTAACTTTATTTTAATCCAGCTCGGATCATTGACAAAGCGCTAACAGGCAAAACGTCATTTTCATTCAAAATATATTTATTTCCTTCGAGTTATCAAAAAGGTCTTTTAAGAATTACTTGCCGGCGTGGACAAGACCGCTCTTAATGCCTAAAATAAAAGGGATGAAAATTCTAGAACAAAAAAATGGAGGATGTCATGAAAAAGAAAGTTCTCTTGATTGCTTTTGCGGCCCTGGCTCTGACTGCCTGCTCCAGCAAAAAGACCACGACTGACAGCGAAAGCGCTAAGAAGGCCGCGAGCTCAATTTCCAGCTCCAATGTCGTCAAGCAGACCAGCAACAAGATCAATCTCACTAATTACAAGAAGATCAAGGTCGTTGAAAAGACCGGGTCTACTCCCAGCCAGGTAACTGACCTCCTGGGCCGGGAGGCTGACGCCAAGAGCAAGGCCAAAACCAGCAAGCTCAAAGCCACCATCTACACTTGGGAAGGGGTCCAAAACGGCAGTGCCGGCTCCAACCTGGCCGTTGAATTCGCCAACGGGGTGGCTATCGCCAAGCAAATTTCCGGCCTGGTCGTCAACCGGTCCAAGCAAATTACACCCAAAGACTACAAGTCCCTCAAAAAGGGGATGACCCAAGAGGAAGTCGAAGCCATTGTCGGCAAGCCTAACGGCTACTCAGAATCTGACTATTCTAATTCTGACGTGGTCCTCTGGCTCTACACCAGCGGCCTGAAGAGCGACGGCCAGGCCAACTTCTACGTTACCTTCCAGAAGAACAAGCTGGTCGCCAAAAAAGCCCAGAACTTTAACTAAAGCAAAAGAGCTCCCGGATTCCGGGAGCTCTTTTTTGACCTAAGAAATAAGCTGGAGATAGAAAATAAAAAATAAAACAAAAAAGCAAGCATTTCTGCTTGCTTAAGTCATGCCCACTAAAGGAGTCGAACCTTCACTCTGTTGCCAGAACAGCGACCTGAACGCTGCGCGTCTGCCAATTCCGCCAAGTGGGCTTTCCGATGACAATATTTATAATAGCAAAAGTTTTCGGAAAAGGGAAGGGCTTTTTACAAAAAACTTGTCTTAATTACTTCCCCGCTGGACCAGGCCCTGATCTTCCCGCCTTTTTCCAGCAAAAGCCGGCCCTGGTCATCAAAGCCGGCGCAAGTGCCGGAGATGGTCCGCCCAGCAATTTTCAAAGTAACCCTCCTGCCAGTCAAGATGCTCAATTCCCGGTAGCGGGGCAGGCAATCCTGCCAGCTGGCAGCCCGGCAGATCACACAGGCCAAATCATCTGCCAAAAGCGGATCAAAATCCCCCGCTTCCAGCAAGCGGGTTGCTTGGGGCAGGCTGGCCGGAAGTTTCGCGCCCAAGTTGAGGCCCAGGCCAACGACTATCCCGCCTGCCACCTGCTCAGTCAAGATGCCGGCAACTTTTTTCCCTTGATAAAAAAGATCATTGGGCCACTTGAGGCCAATTTCTAAGCCGTACCTGGCCCGCAGAAAGTCAGCTACCGCCGTCCCAACCACCAGAGTCAGCAAGGGATTCTCTTGCTTTTCCAGGCAAACTGACAGGTAAAGGCCATTTTTCGGTGAATAAAAGGGCCGCCCCTGCTTGCCGTAGCCCTGCGTCTGCTCTAAAGCAGTAACGGCAAAAGGCGGCTTTTTCTTTTTCAGCAGCTCTTTAGCCAAGTCTTGCGTTGAAGGCAGGACCGGGTAGCAGTAAATCTCCATCGCGGCCTCCTAGGAGAGGTGAACGCCCTTGTCAACGTAGATGATGTCGCCAGTTAGGCCAGTTGACAGGTCACTGAGCAGGAAGGCGCAGCAGTTACCCAGTTCTTCCAGGCTGACATTGACCCCATCAACCGTCAAGGACCGGGACTGCTCCAAGAGATCCTTGTGCCCGCCAATCCCTGTCACGGCCAATGTCTTCATGGCTCCGGCAGAAATCGCGTTAACCCGGCTGCCAGTCTTGCCCAGATCCCGGGCCAGGTAACGGACGGAACTTTCCAAAGCTGCCTTGGCAATCCCCATGGTGTTGTAATTGGTGATGGCTCTTTCCGACCCGATAAAAGTCAAGGTAACAATTGAGGCCTTAGGAGCCAAAAGTTCCTTTTCCTGGGCAGCCTTAGCCACGGCGATCAAGGAGTAGCTGGAAATATTTTGGGCAGTCAGGTAGCCTTCCCGGCTGGAATTGAGGATGGACCCTTCCAGCTCATTTTTCGGGGCAAAAGCTACCGCGTGAACCAGGCCGTCGATCTGGCCGAACTTTTCCTTCACTTGGTCAAAAGCCGCGTCAATGCTCTCATCGCTGGCCACATCACATTCAACCATTTCTTCTTCTGCCAGACCCAGCTTGAGCAGGCTCTTTTCCAGGCGGTCATTTTGGTAACTGTAGACCACTTCCCCGCCCTGGGCCTTGATTTGCTCAGCGCAGCCCCAGGCAATGGACCGCTTGTTGGCCACGCCCATTACCAAAAACTTTTTTCCAGCTAAAATTCCTGCCATCTTCTTCACCTAAAACTTTCTGAAACGTTCATAGCGCCGGTTAAGCAGACTGCTGACCGGCAGCTTTTGCAATTTTGCTAATTCTTCTTCCAAGACCCGGGCAATTTCCCGGCATTGGGCTGCCTTGCTGCCTTCTTGCTTGATCACGCCTTCGATTACCTGCCCCTTAAGCAGGGATTCCGGCGTCAGGCCCAAAAGCTCTGCTGCTTCAGCCGCCCGGCCTGCGTCCTTCCACAGGATGGAAGCAAAGCCTTCCGGAGACAGGACTGAATACATGGAGTTTTCCATCATCCAGACCTCATCCCCGCAAGCCAAAGCCAGGGCCCCGCCAGAGCCGCCTTCACCGAAAATCACGCTGATAATTGGCGTTTCGGCCTGGCCAATATCCGTCAAGCACTGGGCAATCACCTGCCCCTGGCCGGCATATTCAGCCTCTTTGCCGGGAAAGGCCCCGGCCGTATCGATAAAAAGGAGAACCGGCCGCTTAAAGCGGGCCGCGTCTTTGACCAAGCGGGCCGCCTTCCGGTAGCCGGCTGGTTCCGCCTGGCCAAAGTGCTTGGCCAGGCGCTCTTCCAGCTTATGTCCCCGGCTGGTGGTGATCACGGTCACTGGCTGACCGGCAAACAGGCCGATCCCCCCAACGATGGCCGGGTCATCCGCCCCCTGCCGGTCCCCATGCAGCTCCACAAAGTCACTGAACAAGTGCGCCCGCAGATAGTGAGCCGACAATTTGTCACTGGCCCGGGCGGCCCGGACCGTTTCCATAGCATCAGTCATCCTGCATCCCTCCATACTTTAACAGCCAGGCCAGGGCCTCTTTTTCCTCCTGCCGCAAAACGATCCGGTCGATAAAGCCATGCTTTAAGACCGTTTCTGCCCGCTGGGCATCTTTTGGCAGCTGCTCATGGATGGTCTGCTCAATCACCCGGCGGCCGGCAAAGGCCACCATGGCGTGAGCTTCAGCCAAGGTAATGTCGCCTTCACTGGCAAAGCTGGCCGTCACCCCGCCGGTAGTCGGGTCGGTCAAAACGACCAGGTATAAAAGGCCCGCCGCCTTGTGCCGGTTAACCGCGTTGACCACTTTAGCCATCTGCATCAAAGAGTAGATCCCTTCCTGCATCCGGGCCCCGCCGCTGGCCGTAAAGACCACGACCGGCAGCCGCTTTTCAGTAGCTGCTTCAATGAGCCGGGTCAGCTTTTCCCCGGTCATCTGGCCTAAAGAACCCATGATAAAAAAAGGATCCATGATGGCCAGGGCTGTCTCTTGCCCGCCAATTTTGGCCAGGCCGGTCCAAACCGCTTCATTTAAGCCGGTCTTTTTCTTTCCAGTGGCAACTTTCGCCTCATAATTGGGAAAATGGAGGGGATCGCTGGGCTGAATATCCTTAAACCACTCCTCGCTTTCCTCGCAGAGCCAGGCCAGGCGTTCCCTGGCGGTCAAGCGGAAGCCGTAATCGCAGTCCGGGCAGGTCTTGTACTTGTCCAGGCGGCTGGCGAAAAATTCCAGCCCGCAATTCGGACATCGCTGCATCAAACCACTCGGCACCAGGTCTTCTGCCCTTTTATTAGCCTTGACATGCCGCTCAGAGATCGTGTTTCTTTTTTTAAACAGCCTCATGCTTGTCTACCTGCTCCTTCCAGCGGGGCAAAAATTCCCTCTCTAAATAAGTATTGGTGAAAGTCCCCTGCTTAAATTCCGGATCAGCCAGAATGGCCAGGTGGAAGTCCTGGTTGGTCTTGACCCCCCGAATCACCAGCTCCTTTAAAAGCCGCTGCATCCGGGCGACTGCTTCTTGCCGGCTGCTGCCCAAGGCGATGATTTTAGCCAGCATGGAATCGTAAAATGGCGAAACCACCATGCCCTGGTAAAGGGCGGAATCAATCCGCATGCCCGGGTTGCCGACTGGCAAAAAGAGGTAGTCAACCTGGCCGGTTGACGGCATGAAGTCCCGGCTGCAATCTTCCGCATTGATCCGGCATTCAATAGCGTGGCCCTTAAAGGCTAAGTCGGCCTGCTTAAAAGGCAGCTTTTCCCCGGCCGCGACCAGGATCTGGGCCTTGACCAGGTCAACGCCGGTAACCATTTCCGTCACTGTGTGTTCTACCTGCAGGCGGGTGTTCATTTCCATAAAGTAGAAATTATGGTCCTGGTCCATCAAAAATTCAATCGTCCCCGTATTCAGATAGTCAGCGGCTTCGGCAGCCCGGACAGCAATCTGGCCCAGTTTTTCCCGCTCGCTTTCACTGATCAGCTCACAAGGGCTCTCCTCAATGACCTTCTGCTTGCGCCGCTGCAGGCTGCAGTCTCTTTCCGGGAAGTAGACGCAATTGCCAAAGCGGTCCCGGATGACCTGGACTTCGATGTGCTTGACATTGGTCAAGACCTTTTCCAGATACATCTGGTCATTGCCAAAATCCAGCCGGGCTTCATTTTGGGCCAGGCTAAAAGCATCTGCCATTTCACCAGGCTCTTTAACCTGCCGGATCCCCTTGCCGCCCCCGCCGGCCGCGGCCTTCAATAAGACTGGATAGCCGACTTCAGCAGCAACCTTTTTTGCCTCTTCCGGTGACTTGATAAAGTCCTTACTGCCCGGGGTAACCGGCACCTTATGCTTGATCATCAGCTGACGGGCATGTTCCTTATTGCCCATCTGGTCAATGGTTTCCGCCTTTGGCCCGATAAAGGTCAAACCGCAGGCCGCGCAAAGGCTGGCAAATTCCGCGCTTTCTGACAAAAAGCCATAGCCCGGGTGGATGGCCTGGGCCCCGGTCCCGGTGGCCGCTGAGATAATATTTTTAATGTTCAAGTAGGAGTCGCTGGGGCGGCTTCCCCCCACGCAGACCGCTTCATCGGCCAGCTGGACGTGGAGGCTGTCCCGGTCAGCTACTGAGTAGATAGCGACGGACTTGATGCCCATTTCCTTAAGGGTCCGGATGATCCGGACCGCGGCTTCGCCCCGGTTGGCAACTAAAACTTTGTCAAACATTTTTCTCACCTGAAATCATGAAGGTCAATTCCGCCGTACAGGCCTTCTTCCCGTCGACCCAGGCAATTCCCTGCCCCAGGCCGATATGGCCCTTGACCTTTTCCAAAGTCACTTCCAGCTTGACCTGGTCGCCGGGCTTGACCATCTGGCGGAACTTAGCGTTTTTGATACCGCCAAAATAGACCGTCTGCCCCTTGAAGCAGTCGGCGCTTAACAGGGCCACGGCTCCGGTTTGGGCCAGGGATTCCACGAGCAAGACCCCGGGCAGGACAGGATTTCCCGGGAAATGTCCCTGGAAAACCGCCTCATTATTGGTCACGTTGCGGATGGCCACGGCGCTTTCGCCGGGAACCAGGTCGATGACCTTGTCAATCAAAAGCATGGGATAGCGGTGGGGAATAATTTCTTGTATTTGGCTGGAATCCAATACAGTCATGCTAGGCCTCCTCAATCAAAAAGAGCGTTTGCTCACATTCGACCAGGTCTTCGTTTTCCACGCAGACCTCCTTGACGGTGCCGGTGACATCACTCTTGATCTCCGTCATCATCTTCATGGCTTCCACGATGCAGACGGTCTGCCCGGCTTTGACCTGGTCGCCGGCCTGCACAAAAGCTGGCTTGTCCGGAGCCGGCTGCAAGTAAATCGTCCCCACCAGGGGCGACTTGACAGCATGACCGGATGCAGCTTTTTCTGCTTGAACAATCTCTGGCGCTTCCACTTTTTCGCTTGGCAAAAGCAGACTTTCAGCTTTTTGGGCTGGTAAAACTTGGCCTGCTTCTGCCTCTGTCTTTTGCGTGTATTCGTTCTTGCTCAGAAAAAGCTCTGAACCGTCCAAATTCAGCTTCATTTCCCGGATGCTGGACTTTTCAAACTTGTCCAGCAGTCTTTCAACATCTGTAATTTCCAAAATCAAGCCCACTTTCTAAAAGCTAATACGGCATTGTGACCGCCAAAGCCAAAGGAATTGCTCAAAGCGTACTCAATATCTTGCTCTTGCCCGCCTTTTTTGACCAGCTTGACCGGGCATTCCGGATCCTGGGCAAAGCAGCCGACATTAGCTGGCAAAATGCCTTTTTCCAGGCTGGCGCAGGTAATGACGGCTTCAACTGCTCCGGCGGCCCCTAAGAGGTGGCCGGTCATCCCCTTGGTTGAGGAAACCAGGACCTGGTCGCCAAAGACTTCCTTAATTGCCTTGGCTTCCCCGCTGTCATTGGCCTTAGTCGCCGTCCCATGGGCATTGATATAGCCGACTTGGTCTGGCTTGATGCCAGCTTCTTCAACCGCCAGCCGCATGGCTCTAGCCGCTCCTTCACCTTGAGGATCAGGACTGGTGATGTGGTAGGCATCGCTGGTTGCCCCGTAGCCGACTACTTCAGCCAGAATCTTGGCTCCCCGCTTTTGGGCATGGTCCAGACTTTCCAGAATCAAGGCCCCAGCCCCTTCGCCTAAGACAAAACCGTGGCGATTTTGGTCAAAGGGCAAAGATGCCTCTAAAGGGTCACTGCTGGTTGACAGGGCGGTAAGAGCCGCAAAACCGGAAATGGCCGTTTCATTGACGCTGGCTTCGCTGGCACCGGTGATCATGACCTCAGCCCGGCCTTCCTTGATCTGCCGGTAGGCTTCCCCGATGGAGTTGGTCCCACTGGCGCAGGCCGTGACGATGGAAGTGGAGATATTTTTGGCATTGAAGCGGATGGAAATATTGCCCGCCGCCATGTTGGCAATGGCCATCGGAATAAAGAAAGGTGAAATCCGCTTTGGCCCCTTGTCATGCATCTTGATGACCTGCTCTTCAATCGTGGTCAGGCCCCCGATCCCTGAGCCAAAAATTACGCCCAGCTCTTCTGGCTTCACCGTTTCCGGAGTGAGGCCAGCCATCTCGTAAGCTTCCTGGCAGGCCTGGATGGCGTATTGGGAATACAGGTCCATCCGCTTGCCGTTTTTCTTGCCGACAACCTGGCTGACGTCAAAATCATCGATTTCCCCGGCCACGCTGATACCGGTCTCACTGGCATCAAACTTCTTGATCGGCTTGATACCGACCACGCCATTTAAAGTATTTTCAACAAAAGCCTGGCAGCCATTGCCGTTCGGGCTGACTGCCCCCATGCCTGTAACTACTACTCGCATATCTTCTCCTTAAATGGTCATTCCCCCGTCAACAACCAGGGTCTGGCCGGTAACATAGTCGTTTTCCGCCAAAAAGACTGCCGCCTGGGCAACTTCTTCTGCCTTGCCAAAGCGGGCCAAAGGAATTTGGCTAAGTGCCTGCTCTTTGACCTCAGCTGGCAGGACAGCAGTCATTTGGCTGGCAATCATCCCCGGCGCGATCGCGTTCACGCGGACGCCGCGCCCGGCCGCTTCCTTAGCCGCGGTCTGGGTCAAGGCAATTACGCCGGCTTTTGAAGCCGCGTAGTTAGCCTGGCCGGCGTTGCCATGCAGGCCAACGATGCTGGCCATATTGATGATGGCTCCGGACCGCTTTTTCAGCATTTTCTTCAAGGCCTTCTGGGTCAGCATAAAGCTTGACCGCAAGTTGACCTTGATCACCTGGTCAAAGTCCGCCAGCTTCATCCCGATCATAATCTGGTCTTTGGTAATGCCGGCATTGTTGACCAGGATGTCAATCTCGCCAATTTCTTTAAAAAGCTGCTTGACCGCGCCTTCGTCACTGACGTCAGCGGAAAAATACTGGTAGTCTGCCCCGATTTCTTCCAGCTGGCCAGCGATTTCCTCCGGCAATTCCGGCCGCCGGCCATTTAAGAGCACTTGGCAGCCCTTTTGCGCAAAAGCTAAGGCAGTTGCTGCCCCGATTCCTTGTGTTGACCCGGTCACCAGGACCCGCTTATTTTGTAAATCCATTCTGCTCCTCCTCTACAAACTGCTGGTATTCAGCCAGACTCCCGACCTGCCAGGTCTTGAGGCTCTTGTCTGCCTGCTTGGCAAAAGCTGACAGGGCGTGGCCTGGGCCGATTTCCAAGCTGGCCGTCATGCCTAAGTCCAGCAGGCCTTTGACGCAAGCGTCAAAGTGAGTTGGCACCATCAGCTGAACTTCCAGGATTTTGGCCAGATCTTCCTTGGCAAAAGGCTGGCAAGTAGTATTGCTGATGACTGGGTAAGTTCCAGCAGCAAAAGTTTCACCCTTCAGCCGCTGGCCCATTTTCCGGCTGGCTGTCTGGTAAAGGGAAGTGTGGAAAGCTCCGGCAACATCCAAGGGAATTGCTCTTTTGGCCAGCTTGCGGTCAGCAATTTCTTGGCTCAGTTCTGGCAAAAACTGCTTTTCTCCGGCAAGAACGACCTGCTTAGGTGAATTGTAGTTGGCCAGGTAGACTGCTTGGCCAGCTGCCTGCTTTGCTTGCAAAAAGTCTTCCAGGCCCGGAAGATCCGGCTTGGTCAAGGCCAGCATCCCGCTGGCCGTCTTTTCTGAATCAAGCTGCATGTATTCCCCCCGGTCGGCGACCAGGGCCAGGCCGGCTGGCCAGGTTAAACAGCCGCTGGCTAAAAGGGCCCCGTATTCGCCTAAGGAGAGGCCGGCCAGGCCGCAAATCGGCAGGTCAGTGTCCCGGTTCAGCATTTGCCAGATCCCATATTCAAAGGCCACCAAAGCCGGCTGCACATACTTGGTTTCATCCAGCTGGCCGCGGTCGTTTTTCCAGATTTCCGGCAAGTCTAAGCCGCATGCCTGGCTGGCCTGGTCAATTGTTTCCTTAAACAAGGGGTCACTTAGAAAATCCAGGCCCATCCCGGCCTGCTGGGCCCCTTGGCCGGCAAAGAGAATTCCGAATTTCATGGTCTGGTCCTGTTAGTCCTTTTCCGCCAGCTGCTTTTGCACCAAAGCTACCACGTCGGCAACCGTCTTGGTGTTTTCGTCAGCGTCCAGTTCGATGTCGTATTCGTCTTCCAGTTCGTTGACGATTTCAAACAAGTCCAGGCTGTCTGCTTCCAAGTCATCCTTGATGTTGGCTTCCATGGTCACTTGGTCTTCTTCAACATCCAATTCTTCAATGGCAATCTTCTTTACAGTTTCAAAAATTTCTGCTTCTGACATGTGTCTGCTCCTTTTAAAAAAATAAAAACTAAAAGTAAAAATCAAATCTAACTTATCTAAAACACCAATATTCTTATAGTCTGACCAGCTGGGCGGCCGCGGTTAAGCCCCCGCCAAAGCCGGCCAAGACGACCAGGTCGCCCGCTTGCACCTGCCCCTCTTCGGCCAGCTCGGCCAAAAGAATGGCTTCACTGGCGGCTGAGGTATTGCCGTATTCGGCAATATTGCAGGGGAACTTTTCCTCTGGCAGATCCAGCCTTTTGGCTACCTGCTTGATGATCCGGTAGTTGGCCTGGTGCAAAAGGAAAAGGTCGACTTCCGCTAAAGCCACGCCTACTTCTGCTAAACAGGCGGTGATTACTTCGGGCACCTTGTGGGTGGCGAACTTGTAAACCTCCCGCCCGTTCATCTTGAAGGGGGCCAGGCCCGTTACCGGGCCGGGAAAGGGCTGCGGGCTAGTCTGGCCAGCTGACAGGTACTTGGCCAAGTGGCCGTAGCTTTTCAGCTGGCTAGCCAAGAAATGCGGCTCAAGGGCGTCATTTTTGACCAAGACTCCGCCGGCGCCATCCCCGAAGAGGACGGCCGTCGTCCGGTCCTGCCAGTCAACCAGCTTGGACAGGGTTTCCGCCCCGATGACCAGGGCCATCCCGCCTGGCCGCCGCAGCATTTTTTCCGCCACGTCTAAAGCATGGACGAAACCGGAACAGGCAGCTGACAGGTCAAAGCAGGCCGCGTTTTCTGCCCCAACCGCTGCTTGAACCAGGGCCGCCGTGGCCGGGGTGTAGGCATCCGGAGACATGGTCGCGACAATGATCAAGTCCACTTCTGCCGGATCCTCGCCAGCCAGGAGCTGCTTGGCCACCTGGCTGGCCAGGTCCGAGGTGTTTTCCTGTTGACTGATCCGCCGGCTGGAAATCCCGGTCCGGGTCTTGATCCACTCGTCACTGGTCTCCATGATCTGGCTTAAGTCGTCGTTGCTGACCACGAATTCGGGCAGGTAACGGCTGCTTTTTGCAATTCTGGCGTAAGGCAAGGCAAACCCCTTTCCTGTTCAAAACTATAATTTTATCGACATGTACAAAGTATAGTCCTCGCCTAAAAAATGTCAATACTATTCGTGTATTGTATAGTCTACAAAAGCCCTATAAAGCTAGTATTCATAAAGCTTTTTAGATAGCAAAAAACTTTTTATTTTTTTGCGTACCTGGCCCATGTATAGCTTTTTCTTTTTTATTTTTTGCTGGCAAAAAGAAACAGACCCAGAGACATTTGCTCCGAGTCTGTCGACTAAGTTATTATTTTTTAAAAATTTTATGCTATTTTTCCAGCCGCTTTTGCTCTATCCGCTTCCTGGCCTCCTGCAGCTTCTCCTGCTTGCTGTTGATGTTTTTGACCCCCAGGATATCTAGGAAGAAAGTAAAGATCGGGACACTGACGATCAAGCCCCAGGTGCCGAAGAAGTGCTCGCCAAAGAGCAGGACCACGAAGGTGTAGAAGATCGGCAATTCCGTCTTGCTGGACATGAATTTCGGGTTCAAGATATAGGTTTCCAGGGTGTGCAGGACAGCGATCATGATCAAAATGTAGATCACGTCCTGGATCCCGCCGACCGTGTAAGCCACCAGAGACAGAGGGATTAGGGAAATGATCACCCCGGCTACCGGGACCAGGCTGCAGATAAAGACCATAAGGCCCAGGGCAAAAATCTGCGGCATCTTCATGATGGCCAGGCAGACAATGGTCAAAGCCGTGTTACAGATGGCAATCAAGAACTGGGCTTCTAGCACCACCCCGAAGGTATTGGTGAACTTGCGGCCAAAGTAGGCAATGTCTGCAAAAAGCCAGCCAAAGAGGCCGGACTTCAAAAAAGACTGGCTGAAAGTCTGCATTTCTTTTAACTCAATCGTGTAAAAGAAGCTCAAGACCAGGGCCATGACAAAAGACATGGTGACTGACCCGAAACCCTTCAAGGCCGCCGTCAGCGCCGTTAAGCTGCTCTTGACCTGGCTGGAAATCGTTTTTTCAGAGACATACTTGTGCAGCTGGGTCATCAGCCAGCCCACGTCATTGGTCTGGTAAAAATCGATCACCGACTTGGTCATCTTGGTCACCTGCTTGATTAAAACCGGGACATAGTAGCGCAAGGCAAAATAAAGCAGGACGACGATTAAAAGATAAGTCAAAGCGACAATCAATTTGTCAGAAACATGCTTGAATTTCCCCTGGACGAACTTGACCAGGTGAACGATTAAGTAGGTGAAGATAAAGGTGAGCAGGATCGTGTTCATCATCGCCCGCACATAGTACAGGGCCAGAATGATCATGACCAGGACCGTTGCCCGCCGCAAGTGAATGTTGTTTTTAAATCTGTTCCATAAACTGGCTTCCATAGTGCCTTCCCCAAGTAATTAATTTCCGGAAAAATTATTTTGTTTATTGTAAACTTTTTCACCAAAAAAACAAATCAGAAGGCACCGCCGCCGCTGCCACCCCCAAAGCCGCCGCTGGAGGCGCTGGAGGCCGAGAAATTGCCGCCCGAACCTGAAGAAGAAGAAATCGCCTCATCAAAGCTGGAGGCAAAGGCCCCGTAGCTGGCACCGGCATAGTAGTAGGTCCAGTAAGGATCGGCCGCGATCTCTTCCGGGAATTCCAGCTTCAGCTGCTTAAGGACCTTCTTGGCCAGGCCAAAGGCAATGGCATAAGGCATGACCTGCTCCCACAGGGTCAGTTCCCCGATATCACGCAGCTTGAACTGGCCGATGTCATCTAGCATGGCTTCAAAGCCTAAAGCCTGTTCGGTCGCCCTGGCCCCCTTTTCCGTCAAGGAAGAGAAGCGGCGCAGGCGCAGGTAGGCCAAAACAAAGGCAGCCAGCACCCAGAGGATGGCCGGAAAGAGCCAGAAGGTGTATTTGTCATAAAGGAAGAAGCAGATGACGATGGCTGCCACTGACACAAACATCAAGCCCAGAGTATAGAGGGATAAAAGTTCCTCCCGGTCCTGCAATTTCTGGTCAATGTAGCCCTCCTTGATTAGAGCCTTTTGGCTGGTCTCCTGCCAGTTCTCGTAACTGGAAGTAATCCCCTTGCTGCCGCCATATTGCTTTAAGTCCTTGTTGCTAAAACTTTGCCCATTGCCGACCTTTTTGAAAAGCTTGTTTAAAAGCGGCAGGTCGCCCTTGTACTTGCTGGTCTTGGCGTAAGTAAAGTTCTTC
The DNA here is from genome assembly GCF_046938665.1 of Lactobacillus delbrueckii subsp. bulgaricus. Classification (GTDB taxonomy): domain Bacteria; phylum Bacillota; class Bacilli; order Lactobacillales; family Lactobacillaceae; genus Lactobacillus; species Lactobacillus delbrueckii_C. Next base: position 24,219 of record NZ_JBKZCD010000012.1, on the reverse strand, counting down.
CCCTTCTTGCCTGCCTGGATGGTGATTTCACCCCGGCCGGCTCTAAGCGCGATTTCTCCGGCCAAAGCCTTGCCGTCCGGGTCTTTTTTGGTCACCAGGATCTGGGCCGTGGTTGGGCTGAAGGCGGGAATTTCAAAATTATGGCCAATTTCTTTCTTGGCCTTGACCGGGCTGCCTGACTTTCTGCTCTTGATAAAGACCGGCAGATAAAGGAGCGGTGATAAGGCAAAAAGAGCCAGGCCGATCAATTCATAAACGTTGTGGCGGGCCTTTTTTGCGGCAGTTTCCTTAGCCAGGGCTTTTTCCTGGTCCACGACTTTAGCCGCGGTTTCCCCGGAATGCTGCTTTTTATTCTGGCTGACTAAACTGTTTGGAAAAAGCAGGTGCAACTCCAGAAAAGTCGCCTCTGGCAAAGTGGCTACTTCTGCTTTAACCAGGCCCTTTTCCTTGTCAACGGTCAAATGGCCATTAGCATTGACATGGGCCCAGCCTTTCAAGAAGGACAGCTTTTTATCCTGGAAGCGGACAGTCGCTGTAACATTGGAAATTTCTTTATCCCAGCCGTCCCCGACAATCTTGAAGTTCAGCTCAGAAGCGTCCTCGTAGCTGTCAACCGCTCCGGAAATCTTGTAGCGGTAGACCACCTGGACCTTTCCATCGTCAACATGGTGGTAAACCTTGAACTTGTAGGAATTGCCGGCTTTATTGAAGTGGTAGACATTGCCGCTATCCGCCTGGTTGTTTAAGGCCGGCTTGACGGTCTTTCCGCTGGCCAGGTCCTTGACCTCAACGCTCTGCCCACTGACTTTTTGCCCACTGGCTAAGTTCTGGGTATAGTAAACCCCATTGGCTGAATCGTCGAAGTCATAGACGATCTTCCGGGTCATTGACAAAGAGCCGTCAGAATTAACGACTGCCGTGACATCCATCTTGGTCAGGTCATAATCGGCAAAAACTTTTTCCGGTAAAAAAACAGCCGAAAAGCTGGCCAAAAACAGGGCCAGGCCCCACAAATACTTCCGTTTCATCTTTTTCTCCCTTTCATTTTTCATTGGTCAGACAAACAAGGCATCTGACTTAATTTGAGAATATTTTTTCTTAAAATCATTATAATTCAAGCGGTAATTGCTTGGCAACGCGGAAAACATCAGCATTTATTGCTAGAAAACAAGCCTTTCTTATGCTTACAGCCGCCAGGCGTGGTATACTGTATTTACTAACCTGGTCTAATCGACCAAATTGTGTTGGGAGGAAATACAATGCGCAAACCAATGCTGGCCGGCATCCTTGCCGCTGAACTCGCTTTAGTCGGGGCAGCTGTCTTTTATCACCAAAGTCAGGCTGACAAGAGCAGTCAGTCCGCTAGCAGCAGCAAGACCTACAAGGTCTACAGCAAGGCGGAAAAGGCCAAGGCCGACAAGGAAGACGAAAAGTCCGAATCATCAAGCAAGGCAAAGACTAAGAGCAAGAAGAGCAAAAAGAAGTCTGAAAGTTCATCCAGCTCTTCAGAAGACATGAGCCAATCATCTTCGAGTGAAGACTCCTCAAGTGATTCTTCAAGCTCTTCAAGCGATGAATCATCAAGCTCAAGTTCAAGCTACAGCTACTCCAGCCAGGCCAAGTCCAGCAAGAAGAAGTCTTCTAAGAGCTCAAACAACTCAAGCTCCACTACTTGGGGATCAGCTTACAGCAACTCAACTTACAGCTACTCCAGCCCAAGCAGCTCAAAGAGCTCCACTAAGTCATCCAGTTCAACCGGCTCTTCCAGCTACACGCCTAAGAAGAGCAGCACGACCACCAGTAAGTCCACGGCTGATGATGACGTCAACACGACTGAGGACTTGCCAGAAGAAACTGTCAACAACGACAGCGATAATTAAAGAGTCGGCAAACAAAAATAGTTCAAGATCGTTTATGATCTTGAACTATTTTTTTACCCTTTTTCAGCTTTTTCTTTATTCTTCGTGAGACTTAACATCTTCCGCTGCTTCAGCTTCCAGAGAGGCTTCGTACTTTTCAACGCCTTCCTTGGCTGCTTCAGCGACTTCAATGCCCAGGTCGGTCAATTGCTGGTCAGCAACCGGAGCCGGAGCGTGCATCATTGGTTCGCTGGCGCTGGCGTTCTTCGGGAAGGCAATGACGTCACGGATGTTGTCCTTGCCAGCCAAAAGCATAGCGAAGCGGTCCAAGCCGATGGCCAGGCCGGCGTGCGGCGGGAAGCCCATGTCCAGGGCATCCATCAAGAAGCCGAATTGTTCGTAGGCGCGTTCCTTAGTAAAGCCTAAAGCCTTAAACATCTTTTCTTGGATGTCCCGCTTGTGGATCCGGATTGAGCCGCCGCCCAGTTCGTAGCCGTTCAAAACGATGTCGTAGCTGCGGGCGTGAGCCTTGTGTGGGTCAGTTTCCAAGAGTTCAATCCCCTTGGCGTCGGGCATGGTGAATGGGTGGTGGGCAGCAATCCAGCGCTCGTCACCTTCGTCGTATTCAAAAAGCGGCCAGTCAACAACCCAGAGGTACTTGTAAGTGTCCTTTGGAATGATGCCAGTTTCCTTGGCAGTTTGCCGGCGCAGGTAGTCCAGGGAGTCACAGCAGACCTTCCATTGGTCAGCGATGAAGAGGAGGAGTTCCCCACCTTCCAGGCCGAATTCCTGAACCAGGCCGGCCTTTTCTTCGTCGCTTAAGAAGCGGGAAACAGGACCGGAGAAGTCGCCGTCTTCATACTTGACCCAGGCCAGGCCCTTGGCGTGGTAACGCTTGATGTAGTCCTGCATGGCTTCGATCTTCTTGCGGGAGTAGAACTTAGCCCCGCCCTTAACCGCGATCCCGCGGACAAAGCCGCCGTTTTCCAGGGCAGAAGCGAAGACCTTGAAACCGGACTTGGCAAAAACAGAACCTAAGTCGTGGATCAGCATTTCGTACCGGGTGTCCGGCTTGTCGCAGCCGTACTTGTCCATGGATTCCTGCCAAGTGATCCGCGGAAGAGGCAGCTTGAGGTCGATCCCCTTCACGTCCTTCATAACCTTAGCCAGAAGGCCTTCAGTTACTTCTTGAACGCCTTCTTCATCCATGAAGGAAGTTTCAAGGTCGATCTGGGTGAATTCCGGCTGCCGGTCCCCACGCAAGTCTTCGTCTCTGAAGCAGCGGGCGATCTGGTAGTACTTGTCAAAGCCGGCCCCCATCAAGAGCTGCTTGAAGATTTGCGGTGACTGCGGCAAGGCATAGAAGGAGCCTGGGTAAACCCGGGAAGGAACCAGGTAGTCCCGGGCGCCTTCCGGCGTTGACTTGCCCAGGTCCGGGGTTTCAATGTTGATGAAGCCTTCCCCTGACAGGTAAGCATTGGTAGCGGTCATGATCTGGGCCCGCATGATCAAGGCGTTTTGCAGGGTTGGCCGGCGCAGGTCCAGGTAGCGGTACTTCAGCCGGGTCTGTTCGCTGGCTACCAGATCATCCTTGATTTCAAAAGGCGGAGTCTTAGCCTTGTTCAAAACCGTGATTTCGCTGGCAATGACTTCCACGTCACCGGTCTTCATGTCCGGGTTCTTGCTGGAACGTTCGTTAACGTGCCCCTTGACTTCGACCACGTATTCCTGGCCCAGAGAAGAAGCGACATCCATCAGTTCCTGACCGGAGTCATGGTTGACCACAACTTGGACGATCCCTTCCCGGTCGCGCAGGTCGATAAAGATCAGCTGGCCCAGGTTCCGGACTCTTTGCACCCAGCCGTAAAGAAGGACATCTTGGTCCAGGTACTGGCTGGTAATGTTGCCACAATAATCAGTTCTTTTTTCCATTTGCATCATTTTGCTAAAAATCTCCTATTTTTCGATCTTGGAAAGCAGGTTGGCCTTGTCTTCCAAGTCAGTAAATTCCAGGCTGAACTGCTGCCCATCGCTCAAACGCTTGACAGTTAATTTCCCTTCAGCCAGTTCCTTGGCCCCCAGAGTCACGACATAGCGGGCCCCGACCCGGTCAGCCTTTCTGAACTGGGCCTTGAGCTTCTTCTGGTCAACATCGTATTGGGCGCTGAAGCCAAGAGAGCGGAGCTGGCGGGCAACTTCCACGGCCTTAATGTCCGTGCCTTCACCGATATTGGTGATGAAGAAGTCGATCCCTTGGTCTTCAAACATTTCCGGATTCTGCTTGGAGAGAACCAGCATCAGTCTTTCTTCCCCGATCCCGAAGCCGACGGCTGGGGTTTCCGGGCCGGAGAATTCTTCAACCAGGTGGTTGTAGCGGCCCCCGCCCAGGACAGTTGACGGGCTGGCCCAAAGAGTCGGGTCGTCAACCATGAATTCAAAGATCACACCCGTGTAGTAGTCCAGGCCCCGGACCAGGTCGTCGTCGATGACGTACTTAACGCCCAGCTTGTCCAGGCTGGCCAGGATCTTGTTGAAGTTTTCCTTGGATTCATCGTCCAGGTAGTCCCGGATCTTCGGGGCTTCCGGCAAAAACTGCTGGTCTTCTTCGGCCTTGGAGTCCAGGATCCGGAGGGGGTTCTTGCCCAGCCGTCTTTGGGAGTCTTCTGAGAGCTGGTCCTTAACCGGAGTAAAGTAGTCTACCAGGGCATCGTGGTAGGCCTGGCGGACTTCGCTGTCACCCAAAGTGTTGATGTGCAGCTCGTAGTTCTTGACCCCCAGTTCCGCCAGGAGGTCATGGCCCAGCAGGATGGTTTCCACATCAGCCAGGTAGCCGTTTGAACCAAAGCTTTCCACCCCGATCTGGTGGAATTCTCTTTGCCGGCCGGCTTGCGGACGTTCATACCGGTACATTGGGGCAATGTAGTAGACATTGAAAGGCTTGACATAGTCCGGCCCGTAGATCTTGTTTTCCACGTAGGCCCGCACTACCCCAGCCGTGCCTTCTGGCCGGAGGGCGATGTGACGGCCGCCCTTGTCTTCAAAATCGTACATTTCCTTTTCAACCACATCACTGGTTTCACCAGATGACCGGGAAAAGAGTTCGTAATTTTCAAAACTTGGCGTTCTGATTTCATGGTAGTTGGCCCGCTTGAAGAGGTCACGGGCGGTTTGTTCCACCTTTTCCCACTGGCCGGACGTTTCCGGGAGAATGTCGACTGTACCTTTTGGTCTTTGAACTCTCATAATTTCACCTTTGTTTCCTTGTTTTGACTAAGATAATAAAAAGCGCCCTTGAATTTAATCAAGGGCGCTTGAAAACAGCACGGTACCACCTTTTGCTTGCTGTCATTAACGCTGACGAAACGAACCATTATCTGCTAAAGGGTCACAGCTAGCAGCCATCTGCTCTTTCACCAAACGGGCAGTCTCTAAAAAGGCCGGGCTATCTTCATTCTTTGTCATTGATAATTCTCATTAAGTTTATCCTGTTTTGCCCTCCTAATCAAGGGCTGAGGGGAAAAAATTACAGGTCTAAGACAATGGTAAAAGGACCATCGTTTTCCAGTTCGACCTTCATGTCTGCCCCGAACTCCCCACTTTCCACGGTCAGGCCCCGCTTAACCAGCTCCTGGTTAAAGTCTTCCCAGAGCTGGCTGGACTTAGGCGGCCGCATGGCGTGGACAAAACTTGGCCGGTTCCCCTTCTTGGTATCAGCCAGGAGGGTAAACTGGCTGACGGACAGAATCTGGCCGTCGACATCCTTGATGCCCAGGTTGGTCTTGCCGGCTTCATCTTCAAAGATCCGCAGCTTGGCGATCTTGTCAGCAGCCTTGACCACCTGCTCTTCCCCATCGCCTTCTGCCAGGCCGACTAATAAGAGCAGGCCCTTTTGGATCTGGCCGACAGTTTCGCCGTCGATTCTGACGGCGGCATGGTTGACTCTTTGAATTACTACGCGCATTTTTTCTAAAAATCTCCCTGCTTCTAGCTTAGTTGTCCGTTCGCTTGGTGTCGTAAACGTCTGGAATGTCCCGCAGCTTGGCCATGATGTCGTTCAGCTGGGCGGCATTCCTGACTTCGACCGTGATGTAGAAGTGGGCGATATTTTCTTCGTTGACGCTGGCTGAAACATTGGTAATGTTCTTGGTCAAGGCATTCAAGCGGTTGATGACATCGCCCAGCAGCTTCTGCCGGTTGTAGCCAAAGAGCTCGAAGTTGGCGTTGAAGCTGGCCTGCTTGCCTTCGTCAATGTTATTCCATTCAACATCGATCATCCGCCCTTGGGCAGCCGGGTCCGCGCTGACCACGTTCCGGCAGTCAGCCCGGTGGACAGTGACCCCCCGGCCCTTGGTCACATAGCCGACGATCGGGTCGCCTGGGACCGGGTTGCAGCACTTGGCAAAGTGCAGGTCCAAATCTTCCAAGCCCTGAACTCTGACCAAGCTGTCCGGCTTTTTGCCCTTGGTCTTGGACTTGGCATCGTCTTTTTGCGGAGCGGGCTTTTTAACCACGCTAGAAGCTGTTGCCTGCTGGCCGGCAGACATGATCTGGGCTTCAAACTGCTTCTGCTTCTCCTCTTCCTGCTGCCGGCGCAGGTCGGCCGTCAAGCGGTTGTAGATGGATAAGGCAGACATGTTGCCAAAGCCGATAGCAGCGTACATGTCTTCGTCGGTCTTGAAGCTGAAGTGGTCCAGGACTTCGTCAATGTGGCTCTTGTCCAAAAAGTCCTTGGCGCTTAAGCCGTTTTCCTTGAGCAGGTCAACCAGCTCGCTCTTGCCCCGGGCCACGCTCTCTTCCCGGTCAATATCTCTGAAGTAGCGGCGGATCTTGTTCTTGGCCCGGGAGGTCTTGACCATTTCCGCCCAGTCTCTTGACGGCCGGGCATTGCTTTGAGTCAAGATGTCGACCACGTCCCCGTTCTTCAGCTTGTAGTCTAGAGGAACCAACTTGTCATTGACCTTGGCCCCGATGGCGTGGTCACCGACTTGGGTATGGATGGCATAGGCAAAGTCCAGGGTGACTGATCCTTTAGGCAGTTCGTAGACTTCCCCTTTTGGCGTAAAGACGTAGACCTTGTCGGCAAAAATATCCGAATGAACGGCTTCCATGAACTCGTCAGCGTCGCTGGAATCCTTCTGCAGCTCCAAGATTTCCCGGCCGATATCCAGGGCCCCGCCGTCTTTTTCATCAACGCCTTGGAAGTTGCCCCGCTTGTAGGCCCAGTGGGCTGCCACACCGTATTCAGCAACCTCGTGCATTTCTTCAGTTCTGATCTGGATTTCCAAAGGCTTGCCGCCAGGGCCGATGATGGTAGTGTGCAGGGACTGGTAGCCGTTGGCCTTAGGCATGGCAATGTAGTCCTTAAAGCGGCCAGGCATTGGCTTCCACTTGGTGTGAACCGCCCCTAAAACGGCATAGCAATCCTTGACCGTTGGCACGATCACCCGGACAGCCAGCAAGTCATAGATTTCGTTGAAGTCCTTGTGCTTGTTGACCATCTTCTTATAGATGGAGTAGATGTGCTTTGGTCGGCCGCTGATGTCGTACTTAATCCCTAAAGAATCCAGGGTCCCCCGCAAGTAGTCAATGGCGTCCTTGATGTAGCCTTCCCGCTCACTGCGCTTGGCGTCCATCATGGAGACGATCTTGTAGTACTCTTCCGGGTTCATGTAGTGGAAGGACATGTCTTCCAGTTCCCACTTGATGGTCCCGATCCCCAGCCGGTCAGCCAATGGTGCATAGATGTCCAGGGTTTCAGCGGCAATGCGGCGCTGCTTGTCCGGGCGCAAATGCTCCAGGGTATGCATGTTGTGCAGGCGGTCAGCCAGCTTGACCAGGATGACCCGGAGGTCTTTGGCCATAGCGATCAGCATCTTGCGGTGGTTTTCCGCCAGGAATTCCTTGTGGGACTTGTATTCGTACTTGTTCAGCTTGGTGACCCCGTCAACGATGAAGGCCACGTCGGCGCCGAACTTTTCCTTAATGTCGTCGTTGGTGACCGAGGTATCTTCAACCGTGTCATGCAAAAAGCCGGCAGCCACCGTGTCCGGGTCCAGGCCTAAATTGGCCAGGGTCCCTGCTACCTGGGTCGGGTGGACGATGTAAGGCTGGCCAGAGGCTCTGGTTTGTCCCTCATGGGCCCGGGCCGCGAATTGATAGGCACTTTCGACAAAGGCCAATTGGTCGGCCGTCATGTATTTCTTGCAGGCGGCCATGACCTGCTCGTGAGTCATTTCAGTATACTTTGACATCTAGATCACCAGTTTCTAACATTTAATTAATCAGTACCTGTTATTTTAGCGCAAAAAGTTCCTTGAAAACAAGCCTGAATGCTTGACCGGGCTTACTTATTAAAAAATGAGAGTTTCTTTTGCTTTTATTTTAACGCATTTTAGTCATGCTTGCGGGAAATTGCCAGGCCGATCCAGCGGCCAGCCCGCATCTTGAGGTCAATTTGGAAGCCATTCTCTGCCAGGGCCTGCTCAATTTTTGGCAGCTGCAGGTAATCAATCCCGGAGAAGATAACCTGGCCGTCTTCGTTTAAGTGACTGTCCAGCTGCGGGATGAGGTCCAGGAGGATTTCAGCCAGGATGTTGGCCACGATCAAGTCAAACTTGCCATCAACGTCAGCCAGTAAACTTGTCTTTTGCAAGGCAATATCGTGGATGCCGTTTAAGGCCGCGTTTTCTTCAGCTGCCGTCATTGATTCATCAGAAATATCAGTAGCCAAAACGCTCTTGGCCCCCAGCTTGTGGGCAGCAATGGCCAAAATGCCGGACCCCGTCCCCACGTCAGCGACAGTAAGCGGCTTGATCATGGCCCGTTCAATGCCCAGCATGGCCAGCTGGGTGGTCTGGTGGTTGCCTGTCCCAAAGGCCAGGCCCGGATCCAGGCGGATGATTTCCTGGTCCTTAAAGGCCGGCTGGTAGTCTTCCCATTCCGGCACAATGGCCAGGTGGCGGGACAAGTTGATGACGTGGTAGTACTTTTGCCAGACAGTATTCCAGTCCTGGTCAGCAACATAGTCAACGGAGATTTCGCCAGGAGTGGTCTTTAAGCCATAGCCCGCCAGTTCAGCCAGCTTGTCCTTGAAGCGCTTGACCGTTTCTTCAGGGTCGGTTTCTTCATCAAAGTAGGCAATGAATTCCAGCTCATCAGGCAGGTTTGGGATGTCATCCATGTCAACGACCGTTGAGTCGTGCAGCCAGCCTGCTTGTTCAAAGTCGCTTCTGCGCCGGGCTTCGGTCCCCAGGGCCTTCAAGTCCTCCGTGGCAAAATATGCCAGGGCGTCTTCAACGTCGTAGCTGCTTTCAATCTTAATCTCAAGTAATTTCATGATTATATCTTCTTTCTTTAGCTTCTTCTCTTAAAATGGTATCATGGAAAGCGGTGATAACAATGTCAAAAAAGAAAAAGAATAAATCTAAATTAGACAAGACCCTGGTGGAAAAGATTCTCGACCAGCAAAAAATTGCCTATGAGCAGCACATCAGCGAAATTTCCGAAGACCACGGGGTAGCCCAGGTGGGGACTGGCAACCCTATTTTAGAAGGCCACCCGGTATACAAGACCCTAGCGGTCAATGGCAACAAGACCGGCCCAATCGTCGGCGTGGTGCCTTTGAGCGGCCACTTGGACCTCAAGAAGATTGCCAAGGCTTCCGGCAACAAGAAGTGTGAAATGATCCCCCTCAAGCAGCTGGAAAAGACCACTGGCTACGTGCACGGGGCCAACACGCCGATTGGCATCTACCACAGCAAGAAGTTCCCGATCTTTTTGGATGAGAGTGTCTTAAAAGAAGACGGGATCTGGGTGTCCAGCGGCGAAGTGGGCCGCAGCGTCATGGTCAACCCGCTTGATCTGCAGAAACTGGTCAAGGCCACAGTGACTGACCTGCAAGAATAATACGCAAAAACAGCTTTTACCCTTATTTTTGGGCAAAAGCTGTTTTTTCTTTCTATTTTAATCGACCCGGCGCCACTTCTTGTCGGTCAAAATTCTGGCGATCAAGAGGCCGGCAGGCAGGGACATGACTAGCATCAAAGCTTCAGTCATCCAGGTGGCCCCGGCCCCGACATTGGTCAAAGCCAAAAGGAAGATCCCCCGGTACATGTAGAGGCCAGGCACCATGATGACGATGGAAGGCACGGTCAAGGCGATCCGCGGGTAGCCAACCTTTTCCCGAACATAGCCGGCCAAAAGGCCAGCCAGCAGGGCAGCTAAAAAGGCAGCCAAGGGAGCCGGGAAATGGGCAAAGTCAACCAGGGACAAGCGCATGGTATTGGCAATCGCCCCCACTAGCCCGGCCGCGGCGGCCATCCTCCGGTGGGAGTTGAACATCAAGGAGAAGCCGAAGACCCCGCAGAAGCTGGCTACCAGGCGGCAAGCCGTCAAAATTGCTTTCGGCAGCTGCAAGGCCGGCAGGTCGCCAGGCTTGATCTGGAGAGCCGTAGCCATCACCCAGCCAGTGCCAGTCGCGATCAAGATAATGAAGATGGCGTAAGCCATCCGCTCCAGGCCTGACCGCATGTCCAGCTTGGCGATGTCCAGACCGGAAGTAATAAAGGGAAAACCTGGAATAACGAAGAGCATGGCCCCAATGTAGCCGCGCATATGGATCATGTCGACGTTAAAGAGCAAGTGGCCCAGCATGAAGGCAAGGTAGTAGGACAAGCAAGCCGCTGCCACCCCCACGGCAGTCGTAGCGGCAACCGTGATCCGTCTTTTGGCTAAGCTGCCCCGGGCAAACTGGCCCAGTCCCGCCCCGATAAAGGAGCAGATGATTTCAGGAAGCCCCCCGCCCAGGAGGAAAATGAAGCCGCCGCAGGCCAAAGCCGCGGCCAGGCTGGATCCCCAGAGCGGATAGCGGCCTTTCATGTGTTCAATTTCCCCTAAGCGGCGGCGGACCGTCTTGATTTCAAAGTCACCGCCGGCTGCTTCGAACTGGCGGACAAACTTTTCCAATTCGTTCAGCTTGGCCATGTTGACCCCGGTGGTTGGCAGGGCCAGGCTTTGGGAATATGACTGGTTGTCGACATCGAAGTAGGTGCAGACGATGGAGATCAGACCGATGTCGGTGCTGCAGGTCAAGTCCAGGGTTCTGGCCATGGTGTCCATGGCGTCGCGGACCCGCCAGGCCCCAGTCCCGCAGCTCAGCATCATTAGGCCGACCCGGGAGATGATCGAGCCTTTTTCAATCAAGGTTGCTTCCTTGATCTTGGTCTCGTCATCGCTTTGGAAGAACTCTTCCCACTGCACCCGCATATGGTGGTGGTGAGAAAGGTGGTGTTGGTACTCTTGCTCAGTACTTTCGGTTTTCATGTTGACCGTGTTTGCCTTCTTTCATTTTTCTTTGCATTTCTCAACTTTTTCATTTTAGCATAAAAAGAGACTGCAATTTCCCGCCCTCCCTAGTTAAGCGCTTGCTATACAGATTATTTTTAGCAAAAAACCGCCCCAGCGAGCTGAGACGGTTAGCTTCATATTTACTTTTGCTTGTATTGGCGGACATAGCCTTCCTGGCCGGCCAAGTACCAGGTGCCGTGGTTGGCGTCGCTGGTAAATTCGACATTTTCCGGCAAGGCTTCCAAGCCTTCGGTGAAGATGTCTTCGTATTGGCCAACGCCAAGGCGGATTCTTTCCTTAAGCATGCGGGCGTGCAGGGCTGGGCGCAGGCGCTTTTGGTAGCCGGCAACCACCTTGCCGCTGAAGAATTCAGCCATGGCGCCAGACCCGTAAGAGAAGAAGCCGATCCGGTCGCCGGCTTCAAGGTCGCCGTTTTCCAGCAGGCTCAAGACAGACATGTAGAGGCTGGCCGTGTAGATGTTGCCGACCTGCCGGCTGTACTTAGCTGAGAGCTGGAAGTTGTCGCTGAGGCGCTTGACGGTTTCGTCATCCTGGCCTTCAATGGCAATCTTGTGGGCCTTGTAACCCATCTTGGTGTAAGGCAGGTGGTAGCAGATGCCGGCAAAGTCAGAAACTTGCAGCTGCTTTTCTGCAAGGAAAGGCTTGAAAGTGTTCTTGAAGAAGTCCAGGTAGACATCCCGGCTGTAGTGGCCGTCAACAACGGCAGTGGCCAAGTTGTTTGGCCGCCAGAAGTCGTTGATGTTTTCAGAGTGGGAAGTGTGCCCGTCTTCCAGGGCAATAATTGCCGGATTCTCCTTGATCAGCATGCTGATGGCCCCGGCGCCTTGGGTAACTTCGCCGGCCGTGGCCAGGCCATAGCGGGCGATGTCGCTGCCGATGATCATGGCCGAGTGGTGCGGGTGGGCCCGGACGTAGTCGCGGGCAACCTGCAGGCTGGCAGTCAAGGCAAAGCAGGCTTCCTTAATTTCAAAAGTTCTGATCCGGGCTGGCAGGTTAAGTGCTTCCTTGACAAAGAGGGAGGCTGACTTTGACTGGTCAATCCCGCTTTCGGTCGCAAAGATCAATAAGCCTAATTGCTCCAGATCAACCTGGTCAAGGTATTCAGCCGTCGCGTTGATCCCCATGGAAACAGCGTCCTGGGTCTTGTCAGCGACCGCCATCCGGTCCTGGCCAATGCCGATCAAAAATTTGTTGGGATCCTGGTTTCTGGCGTTGGCCAGGTCAACCATGTCCACAAATTTATTAGGAGTATAAAAACCTATCTGATCAATACCGATATCCATTAATTATTGTCCTCGCAATTCTTTCAAAAAATTCTTAGCTGCTGTTTCGCCATATTTTCCCTGGCTAATCATCATTTGATAAACAGCTTCTTTTTCTTCCGCTGCTGCCGGCAGGGTCTGAACCACGTTGCGGCTCTGCAGGCGCATGTGGCCAGCCTGGATCCCCTTGGTGGAGATGGCGTTTAAAGCCGCGAAGTTGTTGGCCAGGGCGACGCTGGCGGTCAGTTCTGCCAATTCAGCTGCTTTTATTTTACCTAAAATGGCATAGCTTTGTCTAATATCAGGCCGCGCTGAAATGGAGCCGCCGACCACCCCTAAGGCCAGGGGCAGGGTAACTTGGCCAAGGAGCTTATCCCCTTCAATTTTCCAGGAGCTGAGGCTGCGATACTGGCCGCTTTTGGCAGCGTAGGCATGACAGGCTGCTTCAACTGCCCGGTAGTCATTGCCGGTCGCCAGCATGACAGCGTCTACCCCATTCATGATCCCCTTGTTATTGGTTACAGCCCGGTACGGGTCATTGGTCCCGATTTTAGCCAGCAGGGCCATCTTTTTGGCCACCTCCCTGCCCTCTGCCAGGTCCCCTTTTTTACTGAGGAGGCTGACAGGAATTACCACCTTAGCTGTAGTCAGCTGGCTGGGATAGTTGGACAGGATGGCGAAGAGCTTAGCATCTACGCCAGGAAAGGCCAGCATCTTCTGGGCCAGGAATTCCAGGATGGCGTTGGTCTTGTTGGCCCCCATGGCTTCAGCCGGGTCAACCAGGGCCAGGAGGTAGACCAGATCAGCTTCCTGGCGGGCGGTCAGGTCTTTTAAACCGCCCCCGTGCCGGATCAAGCTGGCAAATTCCTGGTTAGCTTCATTGATATAGGCCGGGAATTCCTTTTTAAAGTCAGCCAGGGAAAAAGCTTCCGTGACTTCTAAGACGATTTGGCCGTAGATGCCGCTACGGCGGCTGGTCGCTTTTACGCCGCCGGCTTTAGCGAAGACGGAAATGCCGTGGTTGGCGGCGGCGACGACGGAGGCTTCTTCAGTCGTCATGGGGATCCGCCAATTTTTGCCATTGACCAGGGCGCTGGTCAAACAGCTCAAGGGGAACTTGACCTCACCGACCACGTTCTCGCTCATTTCATCCAGGCGGGCTAAATCAGCGGCAGGGATATCTTCCAGGGCGACCCCGTCTTCTTGCAAAAACTGCCGCCTCTCTTCGGGCGGCAACTGATAGAATTTCATTTTATGCCTTCTCAATTTCAAAAGCGATGGCCAGGCCGCCTCCGATGCAGAGGCTGGCGATAGCGCGCTGGCCGCCTCTTTGCAGCTGGCGGGCAGCGGTAGCCAGAAGGCGGGTGCCGGAAGCGCCGAGCGGGTGGCCCAAAGCGATCGCCCCGCCCTGCTTGTTGACCTTGGCTAAAGGAATTTCCAGGTCGCGGGCAACAGCCAAAGTAGTTGCGGCAAAGGCTTCATTGATTTCAAAGAAGTCGTAGTCGGCTACCTGCCGGCCAGTTTCGTTAAGCAGCTTGCGGATAGCATAGTATGGACCATAGCCCATGAATTCCGGGTCATAGCCCACTTCGGCGTAAGCACCCAGCTTGGCTAAAGGCGTCAGCTGGTATTCAGCGACTTTTTCCGCGGTAGCCAGGATAATCATGCTGGCCCCGTCGGAGATTGGGGAGGCGTTACCGGCAGTAACGGTCCCGTCTTCAAGGAAGGAAGTTTTAAGACCGGCCAGGGCTTCCAGGCTGGTATCCGGGCGGACGTTTTCATCTTGCTTGAGATCTTCAATTTGAATGATTTCGTCGGCAAAAAGCCCTTCTGCTTGTGCCTTGACAGCTTTTTGGTGGGAGGAAAGGCTGAAGGCATCGGCGTCTTGCCGGCTGATGTGGTCGCGCTTAGCTACGTTTTCGGCAGTGATGCCCATGGATTTGCCGGAGAAGGAGTCAACGAGACCATCGCTGAACATGATTTCCTTTGGGGCGTTGGTCATGCTTTCGCTGCCGCCGACAGCAACCAGGCCCAGGTCACCAATTAACATTTGGGCTTCAGCCAGGCGGGCAGCCTTGAGGCTGGAGCCGCAGACTTCGTTGATGGACACGGCGACAGAATCCTGCCGCATCCCGGCGTTTAAGGCGATTTGCCGGGCCATGTTTTGGCCTAAGCCGGCAGACAGGACATTGCCCATGAAGAGGGCGTCCAGGGCTTCGGCGTCAAGGCCGGCTTCTTTCAAGGCGCCGCGCAAGGCGATTTGGCCCAGGTCGATGGCAGAAAAGTCAGCCAATTGCTTGTGGTAACGGCCAAATGGAGTTCGCTTGGCCGCAACAATATAAATATCTTGCATGTGTTTATTCTCCTCAACTAAGTTTTGTTTTGGGGATGCTGAGCTTGGCTCAGCTTTTTTCATAACCAGTATATTCTACTATAATCTTTTCCCGCTTGCTTGGTGAAGCGCTTGATTTAGCGTTTTCTTAAGTTGTTGTGCTCAAACAGAAAAGAGTGCTTCTCAATCATGAAAAGCACTTCTGTCCCTTATGAAATAGACAATCTTCTAAAACGATCACCCCCACCCGCGTGAAATGAGTAGAATCGCCGTCTTAGTATTAGGCCATTATGATGGCCACCCCAACATACGTCGGGAAAATTAACGACATTGAATAAGCAACCATATAAAACTATTTCAATCCACGCATCCAAGTAGCGGTTAAACCTTATTGAATAGACAACCTTCTAAAACCATGACTACTGAATACAAGAAACCATCCGAGGGTTAAACCTTATTGAATAGACAACCTTCTAAAACGTCCAGTAAGTGCTTGGCTTGCTTCGGTCAGGGTTAAACCTTATTGAATAGACAACCTTCTAAAACTCTGACATCAGCGACGAGTACGGATTAGATCGGGTTAAACCTTATTGAATAGACAACCTTCTAAAACCACTGGAGCTGGCACCCGGGCATTGTCTCAAGGGTTAAACCTTATTGAATAGACAACCTTCTAAAACAGCTCCAAGGCCAAAGACAAGCGCAACTACGGGTTAAACCTTATTGAATAGACAACCTTCTAAAACGGGCAGACAAGGCCCGGCCAGGCCGCCAACGGGTTAAACCTTATTGAATAGACAACCTTCTAAAACCATGGGAAGCCGTGCTAGCTTACGACTTCCGGGGTTAAACCTTATTGAATAGACAACCTTCTAAAACAAATACCCTCCTACCCTCCTTCTTATATAAGGGTTAAACCTTATTGAATAGACAACCTTCTAAAACCAAGGAGCTAGCGAGTGATCTCTATGACCAGGGTTAAACCTTATTGAATAGACAACCTTCTAAAACGGGTCTGGAACATAGGTGACTACTTCGTCGGGGTTAAACCTTATTGAATAGACAACCTTCTAAAACCTTCTTTATCACTAACCAGGGCCGGGCCAAGGGTTAAACCTTATTGAATAGACAACCTTCTAAAACCCAGAGCGTGGTGTGCTTCGTCGATCATGATGGGTTAAACCTTATTGAATAGACAACCTTCTAAAACTGGATGCAGACAACAAGGAAGCGGTCACTAGGGGTTAAACCTTATTGAATAGACAACCTTCTAAAACGAGAAATCTTCTTCAAGTTGTTCAGCTTTTTGGGTTAAACCTTATTGAATAGACAACCTTCTAAAACCTTTCCGTTTTCATCCGGTACCATTCGCGGGGGTTAAACCTTATTGAATAGACAACCTTCTAAAACGTCGTCTGTGCAGTACAACCTCAAGTATTGGGGGTTAAACCTTATTGAATAGACAACCTTCTAAAACTCTGGGCCTATGCAAAACCTTAACGAAATGTGGGTTAAACCTTATTGAATAGACAACCTTCTAAAACATGACAAGGATCCCGACGTAAGAAAAGCAGGGGTTAAACCTTATTGAATAGACAACCTTCTAAAACTTGGCTCATCATCAAAGACCAAAGGAACTTGGGTTAAACCTTATTGAATAGACAACCTTCTAAAACATGTTCAAAATCGTAATGTGTTTTATGCGCGGGTTAAACCTTATTGAATAGACAACCTTCTAAAACTGGTATTGGGGGTTAATAATGACATCAGTAGGGTTAAACCTTATTGAATAGACAACCTTCTAAAACGTACCCCTTGCCCATATAGCCGGGTCGCCAGGGTTAAACCTTATTGAATAGACAACCTTCTAAAACTAATGATGAATATATTGAGCAATTGTTTGAGGGTTAAACCTTATTGAATAGACAACCTTCTAAAACTCATGGAAAACGTTAAAGCACTGTTATCAAGGGGTTAAACCTTATTGAATAGACAACCTTCTAAAACAAAAACAACTGAAGAATGTCTAATCTTGTGGGGTTAAACCTTATTGAATAGACAACCTTCTAAAACTCAAAGCGAGTAACTCTTGCAAGATATGCGCGGGTTAAACCTTATTGAATAGACAACCTTCTAAAACCAAGAAGGTGGTGTACATCTCAGAACCCACGGGTTAAACCTTATTGAATAGACAACCTTCTAAAACAAACTGTTTGATTGCATGGTGGCGCCATTAGGGTTAAACCTTATTGAATAGACAACCTTCTAAAACCGGCAACCTGGCCGAGTTTGTCCGGACTGAGGGTTAAACCTTATTGAATAGACAACCTTCTAAAACGTAGCGGTCGCCTTCTTGGCCGTACTGCTCTGGGTTAAACCTTATTGAATAGACAACCTTCTAAAACGCGAATAAATGCTTGCGCTCTTACAAATCCGGGTTAAACCTTATTGAATAGACAACCTTCTAAAACTTCCATCGGTTTCCTCCCACTCATGCGCCAAGGGTTAAACCTTATTGAATAGACAACCTTCTAAAACCCGTGGTATAGTAGTTCACGCCATCTGGACGGGTTAAACCTTATTGAATAGACAACCTTCTAAAACACCGATTTTAGACCGCAAAAAAGAGAGGGCGGGTTAAACCTTATTGAATAGACAACCTTCTAAAACTCCAGCATTCACTTTAAGTGATTATTCTTGGGGTTAAACCTTATTGAATAGACAACCTTCTAAAACAAGTTCCTGTAACATGGGTAACTAAATTTGTGGGTTAAACCTTATTGAATAGACAACCTTCTAAAACCGTTATTTTTTAACACAACTTTAATATAAGGCTAGTACCAATCAACAAGGTCCTCATCGATATAACTGAATTTTGCATCACCATATACAACCTGATCCTTATGGCTACAAAACTCGATAAAAATAATAGACTTTTTTAGCTCTAAGCACAGCTTAGATATTTCTTTAAACTGTTCTGCATCTAAGTAATGAGCTACATTACTAAAAACAACAGTAGACTTAAGATCTAACCTGTCATGTATCCTAAGTACTGTCTCGATTATACCATATGGATCGCGAGTGAGTGTCTTGTTGAAGTGTAGACCACCAAATTTGAAGAGTTTCTTCAAGTCTGTGTCAAAACTTATTTCAAGCGGTAAATCTTCCATAAACAGCTGGTCTTGAACCGCATTTAGTAAATCGCGATAGAAGGTAATGATTTTGTTTCTACCATCTGCGCTTAGCTCATCAACTACATAACTAGTTAATTTGGTCATGTACTTTTGAAGTAAAGATTCACTGATTAATGGATCCCCAAGCCAGTCTATCGCCTTGCTTAACGGAATAGCATCATAATCTTCACTCACCGCACACAGCAGCTCATTCTTTTCTTGCATCCCTTCAATCAAGTTACAGTAGGCAATTGGACTTGACGTTGCAATGACGTTGACCTTTCCATTCTCGATCTCAAAAGATTTGTGTGCCTTGTACGTAATAATCATAAGATTACCGTCCTGTCTGAAGTATTTCTTATGTCCTTCACTGGCTCACCCAACAGAAAATGCATGTCGTTATATTGTTTTTCTGTCAGCATTAAGCTTTGAATGACACCATACTCTGGGACATACCCTTTGATTCTCTTTTCCAAGAGTTGTGCTGCCTTTTTTGAAGCACACACCCTTACATAAACTGAATATTGGATCATTACGAACCCTTCATTAATTAAGTTCTTCCTAAACTGCCGATATTGCTTTCTATCTACCGCCGTATCAACCGGAAGATCAAACATTATCATCAATCGCATCATTTGGTACCTCATAGTCAACTCCCAGCTCAATATCCATCTCAAACAGATTTCCATCTAAATATCTTAAGCAGTCATGCACATACTGATTGATCGCATTTCCTAAAATCATTCGATCACCGTTGTAGATAATTCTAAGGCTCAACAGCTCTACCAAGCCGTACTTGATATCAGGAGTGAATTCCTTTATATTTTTGTGGTCATAAAGCCAGTAATCAACAAACGGCCTAAATGGCTCCATTAAATCTGACCCAAGGTTAAAAGGATTGTGTTCCGATGAATGGTGTACGCCCATATATGTCCGATTACCATCCATAGTAATCTTGCGGTTAACTGCTGACAACAAAATGGAGTATCCATAATTAAGAGCAGCATTTAAAGCATTTGATCCTTCTCTACGCTTGAAGTCTTTACCAAACAATTCTGTGAAATACTTTCTAGCTGTAGTTGCTTCTCTGTTGGATGCATCATTAAGTTCCAATTCCAAAAAATCTTTCTCGATTTCGTCTGTTGGCAAGCCATAAATCCGCAACACATTCATTTGGTTCTGAATCTTCGCTGCCACAATTTTAGTCCAAAGAATCTGTTTTCTGTCTTCGTCCCAATTAAACTGCTTTATCAGCTTTTCAGGATGGCAGTTAGTCGAATAGTAATTTTCTGTCTCACAAATTGGCTCCTGTTTTTCATCAACAAAAATTACCTTCGTCTGCTTTTTGGCCAATTCCGCAATTAAAGCACTAGTAATAACTGCTTGTGTGGTTAAGACCAACAACATGTTGATGTCACTAACCGGGATCTGGTTGACTCCATCTTTTGTATGTACAACCATCATATTAGATGAATACGATAGTTTAGAGTGCTGTGTAATGATCACATTTCTCCATCCCATAATTATCTCCTTGATTATTTTTATCCCAATGTTATAATTAACTTGTCGGGTAGCTCCCGACGTTAGACCTTATTGAATAGACAACCTGATTTAAAATCAAGCAAAGCTCTTCGGAGTGGAGTTTATACATTTGTCCCGCGTATTGCGGGCTTTTTTTATGCAACAAAACAGGGAGTTACACCAACCGTGTAGCTCCCTGTTTCATTTTCTTCAGTTTCCTAACTCAGCAAATCAGAGACCTTGACTCTTCTTTCGAATAATCCAGTTGGTGATTGATAAATGAATATAGCATCATCTGAAATCTTAATTCCATCTGGTGCTTGCATAAAGCCCAAGGCAGTAGTTAACCCTAAATCTGACGGTTTTGTCATTTCAGAGTTTGCATGAAGACCTCGCAGTATATCTTTGACTACCCCAGCTTGCTTTTCGACAGGCAGTTTGACAAACTTCTCTCTACCGTCATGAAGTTTCTTGCGGAAGCCGTTAATGTCAAATATCGGAAGATACTTATCCATCTTATCCAAAATTTCATCATAAACTGATAACAAGCACTTCTTTTCATCGTGGTTATCAATATTCACCATTACGTGTTTAGTGAAGTTGACATCATCAATGTAATCCAGAATATACTTCATTGATTCTTGACTTAAAGTAATCTGCTTAAGGCTGTATTTATAAGTAGAGCTCCCTAACATATACAGCGCTCCGCCTTCCAAAACGGGTTGGCGGTACGGAATATTGTCCATTAAGATTCTGACATCGTTAACACCTTTTTTAGGTTTCCCATTCTTTTTATTAAACATTACCTGCGGCTTAATAATTTCTAACAGCTTTTCAGAATAATTTGTTGAATTCTTCAGAGTGTTTAACGCGCGAATCGGAACACCGACAATCTGCAATGAATGTCCTTTGTCCTTTACAGCCTCTGCCAAGACAAAGTAGGCATCCTTATTACCACTGTACCCACCGTAGATCTCAGTATCCATTCCTTTCTTTCTAGGAATTAAACCAGACCGCTTCTTCGAGTCTCTTTCTGGTGACGGGTAAACCGTTTGATCAAATAAGGCTGATTTTCTAGTAAAGACTTCCTGCGTTACCAGCATCTGCTTAAAAGAGTATGCTTGCTTAAGCTTCGAGATAATATCGTTTCTGTTGAATACAATTTCACCAGTATTTCTGCAGTAAATATTGTCGCCTTGCGTACCACGAAGTAAGTCATCCAAGAAGTTCATTGACTTAACGCGTCTAGCCACATCATGGGCTGATTCTTCAGCATTAGAACTAAACTTCTTAAACTCACCGTAGACGAACATCCGGCGCAAGTTTGGATAAACTTGGTAGAGATAGTTACCAACAATCGTACTTAAGTAGGCATCGATAGCGTGGTGGTAGTCATTAACTTCACGGCTCTTATACAAATCAAATTGCTTACGTACAATCGAGTTATATTTAGCCGGAACTTCAATAATCTTGCTGTCTGGGAACTCACTTTGCAAAATAGTCGCCGTCAACTTAATAACTTGACTAGTTTCAACCAATTGGCGCCGAATAAAGCCTTGTGCTCTATATTCTGTCAGAGCATTTGGATCAGTGAGAAGGTTGCTCAACTTTCTCTTGGAAATCATCCCAAGTTTTTGCCATTTGTCCCACATTTCTCGAACAGTAATTCCTAAATCAGCAACCACTTTATTGCCAAAGAGCAAAGCAGGAACTTTATCAGACTTTTGATTGTTTACTGCTCTCGCAACCAAAACTCGGTTATCTAAGGAATCATCTTTAACGAAAGATTGCGGCATAATGTGGTCAATATCGTAATCTGACAGCCGGTCAATATTCAGTTTCGCACCAGTATAAGCATCCCTACCACCCTGCATAAAGTACAGGTAGTAGCGGTCTTTGAGTGACTTCATTCCGCTAAGCTGCTCTCTGACGCCCTGGCTAACCACTTCATCACTAATTTGATCGTAGACCTTCTGCATTTGATTTACTCTAGCAGTAGTTCTCTTTGGATCATCCTCTTGCGAGCGAGCAAATTCAATAGCAAACTTCGCTGGTACATTGCCGTCACATGCCTTGACAATATCGTGAACAACGCGCATTACTTGACGGATAGCCTTCTTGTTCTGAGGAGAAGTATATGCATCATCCAAAATACTTTCTACTGCATCATCAGACTGGCCATCACGCAAGAGCTTCTGATTTTCTTGTTCAATCTTAGCCTTGATATTTGGATCACTGACAATCTGAACAAAGTTGTCATTGCTATTCCAAAGACGTTCAAGAACATTTTGCCCATCAGCATCTGTCAAACGAGTCAACAATTTGTCAGACAAACGACCCCAGCCTTGCAAGCGCAGACGGCAAAGTTGCTTAATTTGTTCTTCGCTCAGCCAAGCAAAATCAGCCTGTAACTTGTCTTCAAGAATCTTACGGTCTTCAAAGATCGTTGAGTACTCAATGATCTTTTCAAAATCATTTTGCCGATTTGTATCATTAAGCTGATCACCAAAGATTTTCTTAAAGTCGATGTAGGTTGACATTGTCGAGTTGAACTTTGACGGATCCGAAAGGCCTTTAACTTTAATATCAGCGCCTATATGTATTGCTTGCCAATATTTGACAAATTTGTCAGCTTTAACAGTCTTCTGCTTCTTGAACAAGCCTTCAATCACTTGTTCTTTTTCATCACTAGTCAGCTTCTTACCATTAACCCGTAAATTGTTCAGCTCATTCAAGACCGTAAACAACTGGTACTTCAAGCTTGATGCCGGTAAAACATCTTCACCAAGCAAATAAGTATCTTTTGTTGTCATCCGCTTAATAAACTGAGTAGCAGAAGCCATCTTATCAACTTTTTTCTCAAAGTTCCATGGAGTAATCACCTCATGGTCTTGAGGATCTCTACGAACCATCCAAGCAAAGCTGTGGCCGTCCTGTGCTTCCTGTTCATCTTTGGTAATCATCGGCCCCACGTAGTACGGCACGCGGAAAGTCAACAATGCATCCAACTTAGTTGGAGCCTTCTTTTGGGCCTCTTCAGATTCATCTGGATTCTTCTCAGCCAAGAACGGGTAGTACTTACCCTGCTTCTTGATGATCTCATCAAGCTCTACTTGATGAAGCTGGTTTGGAATTACACCATTGTTGTTTGATCTTTGCAAAGGCAGAAAGGTCTTTTCCTCGAGCCTTTGCTTAATCTCAACAGCTTCTGGAGAGTCATCCAACAAACTGGAAATTGCTTTCTTGAGTTCCTCAGGATCAAGCAGTTCGCTTCTCTTCTTAATTCCAGTCAACTTCATTGCTTTTGCCAAATCTGCATGACGGTTGTTGACGTACAAGTCATAAATTGCTTGTAATTTGGCAGCTTTCTTTTTGTCCTTGGTATTCCGAATAACAGCCTTTAAAGTAATCAAGTTTTCTTTATGCTGATCATACTTATCAATCATCGCTTCAGACAGGGTCATTCCGACCGGGACAATCTCACTCAGAACAATAGCATGCCGAATTTCAATAAGGCGATCCACAATATCAGTTTGGCTTTGTTCCAACAAGGATTCCAATTCTTGTACTTTGTCTTCTTCATCCCCGCCTTGTAAAGCAAAAGCAAAGATCTTCTTTTGATCCTTGTCAACATTGGCGAGATTCAGAATAGTTGAGAAATCCGCCTTATAGCCCAACCAGGCTTTAGAAATATTCGTTGCCACATTTTTGATCAGTTTCTTGACCTGCTTTTCCTTCGCTTTGTCATCGAAACTTGGGAAGCTGCTTGGCAACAAAAGGTTACTAATCTCTTTTTGGCTGTCAGCATTCAAATGGCCACCAGTGAGGATATCATTAATTTGCTCAGCTGAAGCAACATTCAATTCGACTTCCTCTGTACCTTCATTTTCAGCAAAGAGATCATTCAACTCTTCCAGAGTTTGAACGCTCAAAATGGTTCTTTCGCTTCGGCCACCCAATGAACTCATCCCTGAACGATACGTTTCTACGGATTCATCATGCAGGAAATTACCGCGTGCTTTAATCATTTGGTGTAAGGCAATGTAGATTTCCCGGATGTCATGCTTTTGATCATCCTTCATCAGCTTGTCGCGTAAATGATAAATCGTCGGATATGCCTCATGGAACTTTCTGTCTTCTTCTGGACTAGGAAAGACAATTGCTGAGTAGCGCTTTCTCTTGTCTTTAGGTGAAATCCAAGATTCGTGCAGTCTTGCGAAGAAACTTGGGTCTACCTTAGCAATTTCTTCATCAAAGAGCTCTTCCAGCAGCTTAATCCGCCATCTTCTTCTTGAGAGACGGCGTCTAGTCGTTCTAAAGCTTCTTCTTTCTGCTGCCACTTTCCCTTCTGCAAATAAACGGGCACCGATTGCTTTTTTACCCTTAATTCGCAGAATATTGTTTTGGTCGTCAGTTACAACCCAGCCAACGGAATTGGTACCGATATCAAGGCCGATTGTATAATCTTTGGGCTTAGCCATTTTTCTTTTTCCCTTCTTTTTCTCTTTCTTTCGCATCCCAGCATAGCGGTTACATTCAAATTATACTATTAACCCTAGCCTCTTTCCTAACAAATTCTAAAATTAGCCAAATAGAGAAAAAACGACTGCAGCAAAAAAGCACCCCGCGAGGGAGCAATGTCATTAAGTTAAGACATTGACTTTGAACGGGGAACGTCTTAGAACACTCATCGGAATTTGATGAGT
>NZ_JBKZCD010000011.1:0-51640 GCF_046938665.1 Lactobacillus delbrueckii subsp. bulgaricus | reverse complement strand
TTACCTCTATAGCAGTTAACACTTAGTTGTTTTCGCCTTTTTGGTAAGTATATTCTACTCCAAAAATAAGCAAGCAAAAACCCGCGGGTGAGAAGGCCCCGCGGGTTTTCGTTTTAGCTTTTAATGGATAAGTTTAAAAGTATGTGTTTGTAAAGTAATGTAAGTAATTTTTAAGTAGATTGTTGTAAGAAAATCTGTAAGTTTTAAAAAAGGGATTTCTAAGCGGCTAGATTAGCCAACCTTAACTGGAGTTTCAGCTTCCTTGCCTTCAACCAATTCAAGGTTGTTGTCGAAGGCCTTAACTACCATGTTGCGAACAGCGTGAGTAGTGTAGAAAGCAGTGTGTGGAGTCACCAGAACGTTTGGACGAGCGATCAAGTCAGCCAAACGTGCGTCTGGGAATTCCTTGCCTTCCCAGTCTTCGTTGAAGACGCCAACTTCACCTTCGTAAACGTCCATTACGTAACCGAAGACCTTGCCTGAGTCCAAACCACGGATAACAGCGTCAGTGTCAACCAATGGACCACGTGATACGTTAACGATAACTACGTCTTGCTTCATTTCAGCGATTGACTTGTCGTTAATCATGTGAACGTTAGCTGGAACGTCAGGAACGTGCAGGGAAATAACGTCAGCTTGCTTGTACAGGTCGTCAAGTGAGTCTACGTAGTAGCCCTTCTTTTCCAATTCTGGGTTGCGGAAGATGTCGTAAGCGATAACCTTAGCGCCGAAGCCTTCCATGATTTGCATGAAGACTTGACCGATGTGGCCAGTACCTACAACACCAACAACTTGGTCGCGAACTTCACGGCCGATAGTTGGTGCCCAACGCAAGTCGTGACGGGCAACCTTTTCGTCCATAGCCTTGTCTTGACGCAGGATGCGGGCAGCTTGGATAGCAGCGTGTTCTGCGATGGCGTCTGGTGAGTAAACTGGAACGTTGGTGATTTGGAAGCCAAGTTCCTTAGCCTTAGCCATGTCGATGTTGTCAACACCAACGTTACGCAGGCTCATCTTAGTGATGCCGTTGTCTGCCAAAGCTTGCAGAGTTTCAGCAGTGTAGTCAAGTTGTTGGTAAACAACAACACCGTCAGCACCCTTTGCCAAAGCAGCAGTTTCTGGAGTCAAAAGCTTGTCAGTGTATTCAACTTCGACGTCCTTGTGAGCGTCTTCCCATTCCTTCAAGAATGGCTTTTCATCTTCACGAATTGCGTAAGCAAAAATTTTAGTCATTAATTGTCCCTCCGTTATTCTTGCTCTTACATTGATAATCTTAGCACAAAATCGCCTGGTAAAAAACTAAAATGTGAGTATTTGAGCAAATATTTTTCTTGTAAGCGCTACACTTAACGAATGGCCTGCTGTTAGTTCGTGAACGTGAGCATTTTTCACAAGCCTTATTTGTCAAAAAGGCCCAGACCCTTTAAACTGGTCTTAGCAAATAAAGGAGCAAGAAAAATGACAGTGCAAAAAATCATCCACGACCCCCTCAGTTTAAGCCAGCCGGCAGCTAAAGCGGCGGCCAGTGACCGGCAAGCGGCCCAGGACCTGCTGGACACCTTGCTGGCCCACCGGGAAAGCGTTGACGGCCTGCCGCCCGCCGCTGGCCTGGCCGCCAACATGATTGGGGTAAACAAGGCAATTATCGCGGTCAACGCCGGCTTTTTACCTATAGTTATGCTCAACCCTAAGATCGTTAAAAGATCCGGCCACTATTTGGCAGAAGAAGGCTGCCTGTCTTTGCCGGGAGAGCGGCCAGCTGACCGCTATGAAGAGATTACGGTCAAATACCAGGATATGGACTTAAAAGAGCATGAGCAGGCCTTTACGGGCTTTGTGGCGGAAACTATCCAGCATGAGGTCGACCACTGCAAGGGTAAATTAATTTAATAAGGTAGGAAAGCAAAAAGCTGGGCCAAACGGCTCAGCTTTTTTAATCGGTCAGGTAGGAGACCGGCTTGTTGACTTCGACTTTGGTGCCGGAGTATTTCTTGGCGATCCACTTTTGGATCTGCTTGTTATGGTAGAGCTTGCCCAGCTTCTTGTAAGCGGCATTGTTCTTGCTCTTCTTGGCAGTGGCCAGGACATTGATGTTGTTCTTGGTGCTCTGGTCGATCTTTTCGTGGTAAAGGGAGTCCTTCAGCACGTTCAAGTTGCCGGCCAGGGCGATGGTGTTGCCGATGAGGACGGCGTCGACGGACTTGATGATCCGCGGGCCGGTGGTGTCATCAATCAGCTTGAACTTGAACTTCTTGGAGTTGGAAACAATGTCGTTGGTGTTGCCGCTGGCTGCGTCAAAGTTCTTCTTCAGCTTGATCAGGCCGGCGCTTTGCAAAAGCAGGAGCCCTCTGGCTTCGTTGGCGGCATTGTTGGCCAGGGCGATGGTGGCGCCTTTAGGCAGGTCGGAGAGCTTCTTGTACTTAGATGAGTAGATCCCCATTGGTTCCAGGTAGGTCGTGGCCAGGGCTACTTGCTGGCCGGTGTTGCTCTTGGACTTATTGTAGGCTTCCAGGTAAGCCCAGGAAGCGAAGGCACTGACGTTGATACTGCCGTCGGAGGTTGCCCGCAGGAGGCTTGGCCCATCGGTAAAAGCCTTCACCTTGATCTTAAGGCCCAGCTTTTTGGCCTGGCTGCTCTTGGCGATGTGCTGCCAGACTTGGATGTCGGGGCCGATAGAGCCGACAGTGACGGTAGTCGTCTGGCTCTTGGCCGTTTGCCGGGAAGAAGTCAGGCGCAGGGCGAAGAAGGCGGCAATGATGATGACGAGGGCAATGGCGGCGGCGATGAGCCGCTGCTGCTTTTTCTTTCTTCTCATGATTTTTGCTCCTAAAAACTAGTCTTCAACCACGTGGCGGTCAAATGGGTCATCGCTGATGCCCTTCTTCAGGATGTCATTGCACCATTCCTGGGCGCTGAAGAGGGAGTGGTCGCGGTAGTTGCCGCAGCTTTCGATGGTGGTACCAGGCACGTCTTCCCAAGTGATGTCGTCTCTGATGGCCTTGAGGGAGTCACGCAGGGCCTTGGCTACTTCAGTGGTGCTGTGTTCACCCCAGGTAATCAAGTGGAAACCAGTCCGGCAGCCGAATGGGGAGCAGTCGATGACGCCGTCTAAGCGGTCGCGCAGGAGGCTGGCCAGGAGGTGTTCAATGGTGTGCAGGCCGCCAGTTGGAATGGCATTTTCGTTAGGCTGCACCAGGCGGAGGTCGAAGTTGGAGATCTTGTCGCCCTTAGGGCCTTCTTCAACGGTGATCAGGCGGACGTAAGGCGCCTTAACTTTAGTGTGGTCCAATTCAAAACTTTCTACTTTAGCCATGATGATAATCTCCTTTTTTCTAAAAAATACTGCTTGACTAAATTACTTGAAAAAACGTGACAAAAAAAGTCCCTGAACGAAATGCTTTCGCTCAGGGACGTATTAGCGTGTTACCACCCATCTTCACGGCCAAAAGAGGCCGCCTTTAAGTACGCTCCGCCTGGGCGGAGTTATACTCGGGCGCGGTATCGGGCGCCTCCCGCGGGAAGCTTGCCGGAGCTCGCCTCCCGTATGACTCAAAGACCATGTTCGCCGGGGCCTCTTCAGCGCTTTTCAGCCACCGCGCCTCTCTGAAAGAAGATTTGACCAGCTACTTATCTTTTCCTTGTCAACGTGTTTTCATTTTTTAATCATAATATAATAACGATAGCCGCTTGTCAACCTTTCGCGGCAAAAATTATCTAGTCCGGCTAATCGTCCTGCTTTTGCTTGCCGGAATTAAATTTCCGGTCCCGCAGATAGTCGGCAATCGTCGCGCCAATGAAGATCAAGTCAAAAGGACCTAGAAGGGCCAGTCCGGCGATGTTCAGCATGCTATAGGCCGCCGCGTTGGTAACTACGATAATTCCGATAGGAATCAGCATGTTCCAATAGCCAATCCGGTAACGGAAGAAGTCTGTAATCTTTTGCATCCTTGGCGCAAAGGGTGCAGTCAAAACAAAGCCGATCATTAACCCAGCTGAAAAATAGCTGATTAATAAACGAGTCATGATAATGCCTCAAAAATTTACTTTCCTAGAAAACAACAAATACAGTATTAATACCTGGAATTATAGTTCTGTTTCTAATCGCATACAAGTGGAAATTATCCAAGCCGGCTAATCGTCCTGGCCGCGGTTCTGCTTGGCTTCTTCCTCGCGCTTGATCTTGAGGACTAAGGGGGTCAGTTTAATTACCAGGAACTTGGCAAAGTAGTAGGCGATCACGAAGAAGATGATGATGCCGACCAGTTGGGCAAGCAAGACTGGCCAGATGTTGTAAGCTACCTCAGCTAAAATCATTTTTTCTCACTCCATTTCAAAAAACATGCTTTTCACTTTTGACATTAAGATAATTATAACTCTATATATTAATTATGTATAACTTTTTACATTATACATCAAAAAAACGAAGCTGCTTTAATCTGCAGCTTCGTTTTTGAATGATTAAACTTTTTCTTTCATCATCTGCAAGTACTTGGGCTGGTCAGACTTTGGAACGCCTAAAGCGTCTAGCGCCTCTTCTGCAGAAACGTTAAACTTTACCATTACACTTAAAGCGTCTGCCATTTTTGCCTCATCCAATCCTTGCTTGCGGCCTTCATCAACGCCGAGCTTGCGCTCATGGCGTAAAGTTGTCTCGTATTCCAATCTGTTCGCCCTCCATTCTTGATTATGATTGTAGTAATCCATCTTCTTGGCGATGTCATTGATCAGAGCATTCTTGCGGTCAACTTGGCCATTCATCAGATCCAAGAACTTCTGCATGGTCGGACTGACTTTGCCGTTCACTCCCTTTGAGTTGACGTAGACGACGTGAGTGCCATCACCAAGTGCCCGGTGCGTTTTCGGACAATACACGATGTAATCTGAAACCCGCTCCTTGTCCCCGAACTGGTCAAAGGGAGAGAAGATAATTACGAACATCGGTGGCAAATCATCGTAGTCAGTCCCGGCCAGCAAAGTGGTCATGTCAACTAAAGCCTTGTAATAGCGGCTCCGCTTGGGCTGGAAATCCCGGGAGAGTTGCATTTCGATGTCATAGATCCGCCCTTGTTCGTCAAAGGCCTGGATATCCAACCGGATAGCCTTGTCTTCACGGCCACCCTTGATTTGTGACTGGGCTTTTGTCGTCACCTTTTTGATCTTGAGTTCTGGCAACAATTCTTGCAAGAGCCGGGTGCAGATCTGTTCATCGCTCATCACCGCGAAAAACATAAAATCGTCAGTAATGCCAATCGGTTCGTACTGGTTCAAATTATTTTCCTTGACCATATTATAAAGCATCCTTTCGCTAGTAAGCCATTTTTTACCCCTCCATTTACTAGTACGTTTATTTCGGCAAAAATTTTCTGACAAATTCAATTTATTTGAGGGAAATGGCGAAAAAGCCCCAAAACTCTTTACACTACTCGCCCAGAGTAAAGAAAAAACCGCCAGCCGCGGTTAAATACCAGCGGCTGGCGGTTATTAATTTTTAGCCCAAGCGGTTGAGCAGTTCCTTCAAGAAGTCGTAAGTGCTGCCGACGTAGCGGTAGTCTGAGCCTTCGAAGACGATAGCGTTCGGGTTGGTGTTGACGGAGATGATGTTTTCAGCATGGTCAACAGTAAAGGTGTATTGCGGCGCGCCGGCAATCCCCAGGTTGATCAAAACTTGCGGCTTGATCTTATGGCCGTTGACGCCGAGCTGCTGGCCACGGTTGAAGTCTGAGCCGACCATTGGTCTGGTAACCCCGATTTCAGCACCCAGCTTTTCAGCTACTTGCTTGGCCAGAGCGATAGTTTCCGGCTGGTTGGCACCACGGCCCAGAGCCAGAACGATCTTGGCCTTTGGCAGGCCGGCTGCTTGTGATGGGCTGCTTACCGCGTCAACCGCGCCGGCTGGGGTCTTGGCTGCTTCCAAAAGCGGCAGGATCTGGTCAAGGTCGGTCAAGTCAGCCTGCTTTCTGGCCACTTCCTGGCTTGGTACATTAGCCATTTCAGCGTTGCTGATTTCCGTGTACATCTTTTCAATCGTACCTTCAGCAATTTCCATGGCTCTGGCATCTCTTACCAGGTGTTCTGGAGCAAATTCAGCGCTGTAGCCGTAGCCACCCATGATCTGCAGGGTCAAGTCGCAGGATTCAACCGCAGCCTTGCTCCCAAAGCACTTGGCCATAGC
This sequence comes from Lactobacillus delbrueckii subsp. bulgaricus, assembly GCF_046938665.1. Classification (GTDB taxonomy): domain Bacteria; phylum Bacillota; class Bacilli; order Lactobacillales; family Lactobacillaceae; genus Lactobacillus; species Lactobacillus delbrueckii_C. Next base: position 45,468 of record NZ_JBKZCD010000011.1, on the reverse strand, counting down.
CGATTGTTCCATGTATGGCTGGCCGGCGTCCTTCAAGCGGGCTGCTTCTTGGTAAACCAGGCGGGTCAGTTCCTTGTTAGTCGCGATCTTGCTGATCTTGTACTGGGTAACCTGCATGTCCTTGAGCAGGGTCTTGCCAGACTTGCGCTTAGCTGCGTAGTTCTTGGCAATATCAAGAGCGTGTTCTTGAATCCCGGTCAAAACGGCCCCCATCAAGTAGCGGGCATCATCGTGGGCGTTGTTGGCAATTTCCAAACCTTGCCCCCGCTTGCCCAACATGTTTTCCGGACCAACTTCGATCTGGTTCATGACAACTTCCCCGCAAGGAATCCCCCGCAGGCCGATGAACTTTTCAACATAGCCAAAGGAAAAACCTGGCATCCCCTTGTCCACGATAAAGACAGAGTATTCGTCAGGACCAGTCTTCACGTTGACTGAGTAAACTTGAGCCAGGGTCCCGTTGGTGATCATGACCTTGTCACCATTGATGATCCAGCGGCCGTCCTTTTCAACAGCGTAGGACTGGTGGGCACTTGGGTTGGAGCCGCCTTCTGGTTCAGTGTTGGAGAAACCGAGGATGGCTTGGGCGCCCCAGGCAAAGTAGCGCGCCTTAGCGGCGTCAGTACCGTACTTGGCCAGCTGGTCACAGCTCTTGTAGTGGCCTTCCAGCATTACGCCGACACTGGCGTTGGCCTTGGCCAGGATGTTGACGATCTTGCCGGCAGTCATGGCGCTGACGCCTAAGCCGCCATATTCTTTAGGAATTTTTGCCTTCAAAAGGCCCAGGTCAACGATCTTCTGGAAAAGGCCGTTTGGCAGCTTGGCCATCCGGTCGATCTGCAGGTCAAAAGGTGCTACGTCCTTAGCGGCCAGTTGCTTGACGGCTTGCAAAAGTTCAGTTTCGTTTGTCATGTCAGTTTCCTCATCATTCTTTTTTTATATAAAATGTCTCGATCTAAAATTTGAACAATCAGTAATCCAGAAAGCGCTTTTATAATTAATATACTATCATGAACTGGTACTAGTGTGCAATAGGAGGAATAAAAAAGCCTCACTCGCGTGAGGCTGAGGATTAATCCAAATGAATTTCCCGGTCAAAAAGCTGGCGGGTTTCCGTGGGCAGATTATGGGCGATGAACAGAATTGTTTTATCTGTCTCAAGCAAGCGGGTAATAATGTCCCGCGTGGCGGCTTGGTCAATGGCGCTGGTGCCTTCATCGATCAAAAGCAGCCGACTGTGGTAAAGATAGCTGCGGGCCAGAACGATTTTTTGCCGCTGACCGCCAGAAACATTGCTGTCTTCTACGGCAACCCTTGTATCAAGCCCGGCTGGCCAAAGACGCAGGTCTTCACTTAAGTTTACCTGCTTTGCTGTTTGGAAGAGCAAGTCGTGATCATTTAAAGCCGGATTGAACATGGTCATGTTTTCAGCAATGCTGCCGGGGAAAAGCTGGGGATCCTGGGGGAGATAGCCGATTTGACTTAAGTTGGGCTGAATGACCTGTCCCTGTTGGTCCAGATAGTGAATTTCACCACTGGCGGCCTTGACTTCGCCTAAGAGCAGCTTGAAAAAAGTGCTTTTCCCCCGGCCGCTTTCGCCAGTCAGCAAAACTTTTTCTCCAGGCTGCAGCTTGATGGCCGGGTAAGCCAGGCTTAGGCCGGAAAAGTCAACGGTTAAGGGGCTGCTGGTAAAAGCAGCAGGAACCTGGCCAGTCTCTTTTTTCTCTGGGACGGCTTCTCTTTGCTTAAGCAGGTCTTGCCGCAGCTGGCGGCTGCCGGAAATTTCGCCTAAGTAGTCAGCCGCGTTTTGCAGATTGCCAAAAAAGTCGCTGTTAAAAGAAGCGATGCTGCTGAGCAGGCCAAAAGCCGTCCAGTGATGGATGACCAGAAAAGCAGTCAAGAGCAGGATCAAGCTGCTGCCAAGTGAGTAGGCCAGCTGGTTGAGGTAGTCCAAGCGGGCAGAGACGGCGCTTTTGTGCACATGGGCATCTTCAAGCTCCTTGGCGGCCAGGCCGGCTTTTTCTTTGAACCAGGCTAAGGACAGGCAGCGGTGCAAGTCGCCAAGGCCCAGCAACCAGTCGCCGAGGACTTTAAGATAGGCCTGGTTCTGCGCGGCTAGTCTCTGGTTGGCGTGGTTGAGCTGGCGATCCAGCAGGCGGGGCAGGTAGAGCTGCACCAAAGCAAAAATTAGGCAGGCGATAAAGAGGCTCCAGTGAAAGCTGAGCAGGGCGCCGCCAGCGGCCAGGACAATCATGCCGGCCTTAAAGCTGCTGTAAATATTGCGCAGGTAGCTGACAGTCAGCAGGTCTCCTTCCTTAAGCAGCTGATTTTGTGCCTGGGCTGGATCGTGTGCTTGGCCATCATTGAATATATGCAGGGCAAGCTCTTGCCGGATCTGCTGCAGGTAGCTTTGGATCAGCTTTTCCAGGGCCAGGTTGCCATAGTAGGTGAGCAAGGCACTGAAGACCAGACAGGCCAGCTGCAAAGCCAACATTTGGGCAAAAAGACCGGGCTGCCGGTTTCTTAAAGCATTGAATTCCAGGGTCAAGGCATAAGAAGACCCGACCAGAAGCAAGGAACTTAAAGCCGCGGCCAGGAAGAGCAGGCTGCTTTTGACCGGTTTGCAGAGGTAAAATTCTTTAAAAGTCATACATGCTCCTTCTTAGCTAAGCTGATTTCCCGGTCAAAGTGGGCTTTTTGCTTAGGGCTTAAATTGTGGGCAACGAAGAGGACGGTTGCGGGCAACTGGCAAAGAGTTTGCAAGATCTGGTCCTGGCCGGCCCGGTCAACCGCACTCAATGATTCATCCAGCAAAAGCAGGGGGAAGTCATGGCAAAAAGACCGGGTAAGAGCCAGTTTTTGCTTTTGACCGCCAGACAGGGTCAAATCGTCTGGAGTAATCTGGCGCTGGGGATCAAGTTTGAGGCCGACCATTTCCAGATATTTTTTGGGATCAGCACTTAGGCCAGGGCTATGCATGGTCACGTTTTCCGCCAAAGTCGCGGGAAACAGGACCAGGTCCTGGGCCAGGTAGCCGATTGAGTAAGGGTCTGGCTGGAAGGCTTGGCCAGCAGCGTCTTTAAAAACGATCTGGCCTTTTTCAGCTTGTAAATCACCTAAAAGCAGTTTTAAAAGAGTGCTTTTACCGCTGCCGCTGTCGCCAGTGATGAGAATTTTTTCACCAGCATGGATTATCAAATCGGGGTAGGACAAAAGCTGTTTGCCGCGGGTTAGGGAGACCTGTTTGACCTCGATTTGGGCCATTCGGCTGACTGGCTGCAGTAGGCTGTTTTTCTTGCTTTCCTGCAAGTGGCTAAGCCGCTGGCGGAGGCTTTTGGTCGAATTCAGAAAGGAATAGCTGCCGGCGATGTTTTCCAGGACAGAAAAAATGCTACTGGCAAAATAGCCAGCCGCGATGACGCCACCTATGGACATCTGTCCTTTAAAGAAAAGGAAGCCGGCGATGAGGGGGATGCTGACCGTGCCCAAGGCGTTGCTAAGGCTCTGCAAGCACTGGATCTGGCTGCTCATCTTGCGGCGGCCGACTTGCCGGTCGGCCAGCTCTTGGCCGGACTTAAGCAGGGCTTTTTGATAAGGGCCTTTGGCAAAATAGCGGCGCAGTTCTGCTAGGCCGGCAGTCCATTGGGCGATAGTCGCTAAAAAGTGCTGGTTGGCAACCGATAATTGATCGGTTGCCTGGTTGCTGTATTTTTCCAATAAGCGGGCAATCGCGAAGGAAGTCACGGTGGTTAAGAGGCTGGCCAGGAGCAGGAGCCAGTGAAAAGACAAGAGGCTGGCGGCAACCATAAGCGCGTTGATAACGTCACAGATCAAGTAAAAGAGAACAGTCGCGTAATCGTAAGTCAAAGTGTCAAGGTCTTGGCTAAAATGGTTGGTCATCTCGGAGACGCCGGCAGGCTGCTTGTAATAGTGGTCAGCCAGTCTGTCTCTGACGCCGTGCAGATACTGCTGGGTCTGCTTGCTGAAGAGGTAGTTGGCCCCGTTGAAAGCCAAGTTCAGTACTAAGGCCAGGGCAAACTGGATCAGAAGCAGGCTGCAAAAAATGTTAAAACGGCCGGCGGAAACTTGGTTGACCATTGGCGAGAACAGGTAAGTTGAAGCAACGTCGATGACCTGGGTCATGACCAGCAGGGCAAAGATGATGGTGAAGCGGCCCCGGTTGCTGTTGATTAGTTTACGTAAAGTCATGGGCAAAAATCGTGTAGTCTTTTTCTCCTAAAGGATCTTGGGCTTGTAAATAGTATCTTTGTTGTGTAACTTTTATAATCTTAATTTAATATAAAGGCTTAAACAACCGGTATAAGCAGAAAACATTAACTATTTCCAGTGCTATTGCTTTTTACTTCTTGTTCATTTTTGCTAATGCTGAAACACAAAAAGCAGCCTCCCAAAGTTGGGAGACTGCCGCGTAATTCTATTCTGCTTTAATTAAGCGAAGTTTTCCTGCAGGTCCTTCACGCCGGCTTCTGACAGGGTGGTGTAGATTGAACCCTTAACACCCTTGAAGGTTTCCAGGCTAAGGTCGATGCTCTTTTCACCATTGCTGCCATCGCTGACTGCCACGCCCAAAAGCTTGTAGGCGGTTGAAGTCGGGTCTGGTGAGAAGTACAGGCGCTTCTTGCCGTCAGTTACTGACTTTTCAGTGTAGAAGTAAACCTTGGCCGGGCTGGACTTGACTGCCAGGTTGAGGTCGCTGGAGTCAACCTTGTTCAAGGTCAGCAATTCGTAGTGCTGAGCCAGGTGACCGCCAACGCTTTGGAAGACAGCCAGGAACTTTTCAGTTGCTTCAGGGTCAACTTCACCAAAGTCGATGTTGTCGTTTTCTTGTACCAATGACAAGATCAACAAGTGCTTGGTATCCTCGTCGTAGTATACGCTGAAGTTTTCAACGCCACCTGGCCAAGGAGCCTTGCCCTTTTCGTATTGGGTGAAGTAGACGCTTGAGTCGTTCTTGACAACCAGCTTGTTTGCGCCATCAACGGTCTCCAGACTGATGATCGGCATTGGCGGAACATAGCTGTCCTTTTGACGCTGTGCCCACAGCTGGGATTGCTTCTTCTTTTCATTGCGGGAGTTGATGTAAGTACCCACGCCGATGATGATGATCAATAATAAAAGTATCCAACCCATAGTTGTCTAAACCTCCAGTATAGGCATTTCTTCCGAGCTGAAAAAATGCTTGATTAATGCTAAGTTAAAATTTATCTGGCTCAAAGCTAAGTGCTAAGCCCGTTTATATCTTTTAATTTTACTACAAAATAGCTGTTTGGCAAACCTTGTACAGGCCGCAAAGTTATTAAAATTAAGCGGAGACGGGATTTTTTTAGAAAAAAGCAGCTAATCCTTATTAGAAATAAATTAAGTTAGCGCTTGGCATTCTTTTCAATGCTTTCCCTTAAGTAGCCCAGATACTTTTGCCCGATGGAAGAGAGCTGGTGCAGGCGGTTGGTCAGGTAGCCGATTTCAATGTATTCGTCGCTGATCAAAGGCCGGGCGATGATGTCGTCCCCGTTTAAGTCAGCGTTGATGATCCCTGAAGAGATGGTATAGCCGTTTAAGCCGATTGCCAGGTTAAACAGGGTGGCCCGGTCACTGACAATGATGGATTTTGGTGAGTGCTGGTCAGCCAAGGTTTCTTCCCAGTAATAGAAGGAATTGTGCTGGCCCTGGTCGTAGCTGAGCTTGGGGTAGGGCAAGAGGTCGGCTAAAGAGATAGATTTTTTGCCGGCCAGGGGATGATTTCTGTATAAAAAGACGTGGGGGCGGGCCTTAAAGAGGGGAGTAAAGCTGAGTTCCTTTTCCTGGAAGCTGTTTTCCATGACCTGGCGGTTGTAGCGGCTGAGGTAGACAATGCCGATCTCGCTGTGGAGGTTGGCCACGTCTTCGATGACTTCATAGGTCCGCATCTCTTTGAGGCTGGCTTGGTAGTCGCTCTGGCCGATTTCTTTTAACAGCTGGACGAAGGCGTCAACGGCGAAAGCATAGTGCTGGGCCGCCACGGAAAAAATCTTCGGCGCGCTGGACTGGTCGCCGTAGCGGCGCTCAAGCAGCTGGACCTGGTCCAGGATCTGCTGGGCGTATTGCATGAACTCCCGGCCATCTTCGGTTAAGCTAACCCCTTTTTTGCCCCGGATCAGGATGGTGATCCCCATTTCTTTTTCCAGCTGCTTGATGGCACTGGACAGGGTGGGCTGGGCGATGAAAAGTTCCTTGGCTGCCTCGGTCATGTTGCCGAGGGCGACGACTTTTTGCAGATAGAGCAGTTGCTGAATGCGCATGCTTGAACCTCCATAGTTTAAATCTATCGATACACGATAAAAATAGCTATTTTCAATCATAACGAGATCTGGCTATAATAACAAGCATTAAGAGCAAATTAAAAATACGATTTAAAAACTTCGGAGGTAATTCAGATGTCATTTCCACGTTACGATATTGTCGGCAGTTTCTTGCGTCCAGCAGCATTAAAGGAAGCCCGGGAAAAATTTGCCCGCGGCGAGATCAGCCAGGCCGAGCTTACGGCTGTAGAAGACCAGGAAATCAAGGACCTGGTGCAAAAAGAAGTTGCTGCCGGCTTAAAGGTAGTTTCTGATGGGGAATTCCGCCGCAGCTATTGGCACTTGGATACTTTCTGGGGCTTTGGCGGGGTTGAACATGTGCGGGCTGATCATGGTTACTTCTTCCATGATGAAGAAACCCGGCCAGACGCGGCCAAGTTGGTTGGTAAATTGACTTATGAAGCCGGCCACCCGGACGTGGCAGCTTTCGACTTCCTCAAGCCTTTGGCGGATGCGGCTGGCGTTGAAGCCCGGCAGAGTATCCCTGCCCCGGCTCAGCTCTACTGTGAATTGATTTGCCGCAACGATGAATTGATCGCGGCTACTGATGTCGTTTACCCAGACCGGGCAGAACTGGCTAAGGACGTTTCCAAGGTCTACCGGGAATTGATTTTGGACTTGTACAAGCACGGTGCCCGCGACATCAAGCTGGACGACTGTACTTGGGGCGTTTTGGTCAACGACAGCTTCTGGCATGCTTTTGACGAAGGCCACCTCAAGCGCGAAGAAATCCTGCAGCTTTACAAGGAAATCAATGAAAATGCCTTGGTTGACCTGCCAGAAGACTTGCGGATCACGACCCACATCTGCCGGGGCAACTACGACTCAACTTGGGCTTCAGAAGGCGGCTACGGCCCAGCTGCGCCTTACGTCTTCAAGGAAAAAGGGGTGGACGCCTTCTACCTGGAATTTGACGATGACCGGTCAGGCGACTTCGCTCCTTTAGCTGAAGTGCCAGCTGACAAGGTAGTTGTTTTGGGCCTGGTAACCAGCAAGAAGCCGGAATTGGAAGACCCGGAAGCTTTGAAGGCCCGGATCAAGGAAGCCGGCCAGTACCACCCATTGGCTACTACGGCTCTCAGCACTCAGTGCGGCTTTGCCTCAACTGAAGAAGGCAACCACTTGACTGATGAAGAACAATGGGCCAAGATCAAGCTGGTCATCGACACGGCTAAGGAAGTTTGGCCAGACGCTGAATAATCAATAGGGATGCCTCCTTGCGCGGGGCATCTTTTTGATATTTGGAAAAAATGTCACAAGTCTGATAATTTTCTCAAAAAGTCAGCCGAAGCGCTTTCGAAAAGCCAAATTCTTCTTTATAATAGGACTAGCAAAAAGAGAACATTGAAGAAATGAGGCAACTACTTTGAAGAAATATGCATTTGGTGTTGACATCGGTGGTACCACTGTAAAGATTGGTTTGTTTGAAACCAACGGTGAATTGTCCCAAAAGTGGGAAATCCCAACTAGAAAAGAAGGCAACGGGTCCAAGATCCTGCCTGACATCGCTGCTTCTCTGAACGACAAGCTGAAGGAACTGGACATTCCTAAGGAAGAAGTAGCCGGGATCGGCATCGACGTGCCAGGTCCAATCCTGGACGACGAAATCGTCAACCGCTGCGTCAACCTGGGCTGGGGCGTCTTCAACGTGGCTGAAAAGGTCCGCAAGCTGACTGGCCTGGACGAAGTCAAGGTAGCCAACGACGCCAACGCTGCTGCTTTGGGTGAAATGTGGCAAGGTGGTGGTGAAAGCCACCAAAACGTTGTCATGGTTACCCTGGGTACCGGTGTCGGTGGCGGGATCATCTCTGAAGGCAAGATCGTCGCTGGTGCCTTTGGGGCTGCCGGGGAAATCGGCCACATGCTGGTCAATAAGGATGAAACCCAGCTCTGCGGCTGCGGCAAGAAGGGCCACCTGGAACAATACGCTTCCGCTACTGGCATTGCCCGCAAGGCCAAGGAACTTCTGGCTGAAAGCAGCGAAGAATCAAGTCTGCGCGGGGTAGACCAACTTGACGCCAAGGCCGTCTTTGACGCGGCTAAGGAAGGCGACAAGCTGGCTTTGGAAATCGTGGACTTTGTCGGCGAAACTTTGGGTACTGCCCTGGCTTCCATCTCCTGCGTCTTTGACCCAGAAGTCTACGTTATCGGCGGCGGGGTCTCCAAGGCTGGCCAAATCTTGCTTGACACTGTGCAAAAGCACTTCGTTGACGCGGCCTTCCACGCTTCTGAAGGTACTGAATTCGCCCTGGCCCAACTGGGCAACGATGCCGGTATGTACGGCGCCGTTAAGATGGTTCTGTAATTTTGAATATAGAAAAAGCACCAGGCTTTTAAAGTCTGGTGCTTATTTTGTTTAGTCTAAAGAGTCCAGGGTTGCCTTCATCGTTGCGGCTGAGGCCTGCATCTTGGCCAATTCGCTGTCATTTAACGGCAATTCCAGCACGTGGCTGATCCCTTGCCCGTTGATGATGGCCAGGGTGCCCAGATAGATCTCATCCTTGATCCCGTATTCCCCGTGCAATGGCGCGGAAAGAGGCAGGGCCAGGTCGTTGTTTTCCAAAATGGCCGCCACGATTTTGGCCAGCATCATGGCCACGCCATAGTAGGTCGCGCCCTTTTTGCCGATGATCTCGCCGCCCTTTTCCCGGACGTGGGCTTCAATCTCATCCAAGGCTGCTTTCGTCATGCCTGGATAGTCAAGCAAGGGCTTGCCGTTGACCACGGCACTTGAGAAGTTCTCAAAGCTGCTGTCGCCATGTTCGCCCAGAACCCAGGCGTTGACTGATTCAATTGGCACTTGCAGCCGCTTGGCCAGCTCCACCCGCAAACGGGCTGAGTCCAGGGAAGTCCCGGTGCCGATGACCCGCTTCTTCGGGAAGCCGGACAGCTTCTGGGTCAAGGTGGTCAAGATGTCGACCGGGTTGGCGGAAACGACGAAGATACCGCTGAAGCCGGAAGCTACGACTGGATCAATGATGCTCCGCAAGATGGCTTCATTCTTCTTGATCAAGTCAAGCCGGCTTTCACCTGGCTTGCGGGGCACGCCGGCCGTGATAACTACCACATCGGCGTCAGCCGCGTCGCTGTAGTCGCCAGCTCTCAGCTTGGTCTGGCCCGTAAAGTAGGTCAGGTCTTCCAGGTCCAGGCAGTCGCCCGCGGCCCGGTCTTTATTCAAGTCGCAGATGACCAGTTCATCCACCCGCGTTGTTTGCAATAAATCGTTGGCAAAGTTGGAACCGACAGCACCGTCGCCAACTAGCAGGACTTTTCTACTCATTATTTAATCCTCCTTCAAGGAAATTAGCTAACCATATTATAACTGAATTAGCTGGAAAATTTCCCGGGAAATAAAAAACGCGGCCCAGAGGACTGCGTTTCTTAGAAATGTGATGTGATGTGATAAAACTTAAGCTTGCTACGACAAAGTAGTTTGCTTGGCGGCGCCTGTTAGTGATAGGAGTAGAGGCGCCGCATGTGATGAGTAAGGAAAAAATAAGTTTGTCTGTCTGTAAGAGACAGGAACCGAAAAATGTTGAAATACATATCTGAGTTCAGAGCCGGCCCTTGCCTATAAAAAACAAGTAACATAATAGAAAAGCAAAAGCATGGCAACTGGGCTGCTCATGAACCTATTAAGAGCTACACCAACCGGTGGCATGCTCGGATCGCCACCTGTCAGTAGTACCGAAAATTATAACGACTGAAGGAGAAAAAATGAGAAAAATAACTAGCCGCATAACTTTCGAAGAATATAGTACTACGGTTTATGCTAATAATCAAAAAAACAGCTCACTTTTTTGATTATTAAAAAACATATCTTTTTGTAAGCGGTTGGGGGAAAATGAAAACTGCAAAAAATTAAGCTTGTGACTTGGTAAACTTTCAGAAAAGATAGCTAGCCAAAGAAAAACGGCTCCAGCAGAGCTGAAGCCGTGACATGGTAGATATTTAATTCTAGTTTTCTAGTTTGTTAGTTTGCTTGTTTTCCTGCTTTTGTCTTTCCAGCCTTAAGCTGCCCGCTTCTTGGCCTGGATTTCCTTAAGGCCTGGCAGGCTGATCATGACCAGGAAGCTGATGATGTAGAGGGCGGATAAGAAGCCCATAACCACGTACAGGTTGTAGTGGTCCATCAAGGCACCAATGATGACGGAAGAGAAGCCCCCGATGGCCCGGCCAGTGTTCATGATTAAGTTGTTAGCCGTGGACCGGATTTCAGTCGGGTAGAGCTGGCTGATTACCGCCCCGTAGCCGCCAAACATCCCATTGGAGAAGAAGCCGGTCAAGGCTCCGGCCAAGAGCATGGCCCAGTAGCTGGTCACGTTGACGATGGCAAAGACCACGACCGCGCTGCCCAAAAGGAAGATGCCGAAGGCCCAGCGGGGACCGATCTTGTCCATGCTCGTCCCGAAGACCATCATCCCAATGCTCATCCCGATGATAGTAGCGATCATCCAGTAAGAAGAGCCGGAAACGGACAGGCCCTGCTTCTTCTGCACGATTGACGGCAGCCAGTTCATCAAGCCAAAGTAGCCGGCAATCTGCACGATCGTCATCAGCATCAAGGCCAGGGTCTGCAAAGCCAGGCGGGGTGTCTCAAACAAGCGGCCGAAGGAGATCTTTTCACTCGTTTCTTCCGCCTTCTTGTGAGCGGCCAAAAATTCATCGCTTTCCTTGACGTGGCGGCGGACAAAGTAGGTCAAGACAACCGGCACTACCCCAAAGAGGAAGAGGGTGTTCCAGCCGTAAGCCGGAATGATCCAGGCGGCCAGAAGAGCGGCCACGATAGAGCCGATTTGGCCACCCACGGCCGCCACCGAGCTGGCCCGGCCGATTTGATTAGCCTGGAAGTTTTCCGCGATCAAGGCAATCCCGACCCCGTATTCACCGCCGGCCCCGATCCCGGCTAAGAAGCGGAGAGCGTAAAGGGCGGTGATGTTGTGGGCAAAGTAGGTTAAGCCAGTCGCGATGGCAAAAAGAAAGATCGTATAGCTGAAAGTTTTGACCCGGCCGATACGATCTCCTAGCAGCCCAAAGAGCGCGCCACCGAAGAACATTCCGAGGTTGGTAAAAGTTCCGATCCAGCCGCCGGCCGCGGAGCTGATGTGCATCTGCGCGATGATTTCCGACAGGGAGAAAGACAGGAACATGACGTCCATGTTTTCCAGCAGGAAGCCGGAAGACATGGAGGCCAAAACCCACTTTTGGTTAGTGGACATTGAGCTGGTATTATCCATTATTAACTTGTACCTCCAAAATTAATGCTCACGGACATTACTTATTTTGTATCGGTAACAATTATTTGCGTTTTCCTTAAGATTGTCAAGGGCTCTTGCAAAACAATCGTTATTTAATTACTCAGTCCGGTCGCTGATGGCCTTCGGCAGGGCAATATTGTGGTGGAGACTATGCCAAAGATGCTGGTCAGCCAGGGCAATCATCGGCCCATTGACCAGGAGGCAAAGGAGGGTGCCAATATTGACGGCATAGACTTTGCCCGTTGCCAGCCAGCAGATGCCGGTAAGCAAAAGCGGAACGCTGAAGTTGATCAGCTGGGCCCGGACCACCTTGTTCTTGCAGTACATGAAGCGGAGGATGTTGGTCGTGTCGTCATTCGGGTGCATGAGCAAATTTGCCCTTTGGTAAAAGGAAATGGAGCAGCCCAGGGTCATGATGCCCAAAAGCCCGGCTGCCAGCCGCCAAGGCAAAGGCAGGTCCGGCAGGCCAAGGGCGGAAAAGAGCCTGGTGAACAAGTTGATGAAGTAGCTGAAGCAGGCGATAAAGACGACTTCGCCCAGGAAACGGGGCAGGTCAAAGCGCCGCATAAGCAGCTGGTTGATGACGGCCACCAAAAAACCAGTCAAAAACATGGCCAGGGCAATGCTGGTATGGAAAATATGGGCCAGGTTGACCTCTGACGCTCCCCAGGGGGCCGTGCCGATATTGCTGGAAATGGTGATCCCGTTGCCAAAAGCATTCAAGACCAGGCCAAAGGTCAAGGCCGCCAGCCGGCGGGGAAGGGGGTCAAAGCCAGACCCGGCTTTCGGTTTGAAGAAAGACAGAAAAACATGAAGTGAGAAATGTGATTTACTGATATCCAAAATATGCCTCGAAAAAAATATACTTGCTATTTAAGTATCATAATTTTACTCTATCGTTTGCTGAGATTCCAATAGATTTTCTCTAATTATAATTTACTGGCGATAAACTGCTTTTTAATCAGATAAATCTATTAATAAAAATAAGCATTCTATTACAAAATGTAAACGGTTTACTATATACTGAAATTAAGTGAGAAAAATAACAAAAGGAGTGAAAGCAATGTCAGTTAAGAAGCACCGGTATGCCGCTACGGCCAGTACGGTCTACTTTTCATACTTTATGATGGGGATCGGGATGTCCCTTTTGGCCCAGTTCAAGCCCCAGTTTGCCAGCCTCTGGCATTCCTCAATTTCCGGAGTATTGAGCGTGGTCAGCGCGGTTGGGATCGGGGGGATCGTCTCCATCTTGATCACTGGTCCTATTTCAGACCACTTTGGCCGCCGGGCCTCAGCCGTCATCGGCCACTTATTGTGGGCTATCTACTATATCGGCCTGCTTTATGCCCCGAATTTTGCGGTTGCCTACATCATCGGGATCCTGGGCGGGATCGCCAATTCCTTCTTGAACGCGTCCAACTTCCCGGCCTTGATGGAAATCTTTCCAGAAAGTGCCTCAGTAGCCGGCCTCATGTCTAAGTTTGCCATCAATATCGGCCAATTCTGCCTGCCTTTAGCTATCCTGCTGGGGACGGCCCTGGGTTCAGGCTACCGGACCGTCTTCATGCTGGCTGGCATTTTGTACATCGTCATGGCCTTGATTCTGGCCTTTTCACCTTACCCAGACCAGGTCACTGGCCCGAAAAAGCAGGAAAAAGCCAAGCACGACTTCAACCTGGGCGTCTGGAGCCTGGTTTTGATGGGTTTCACTTCCACGGCTGCCTTCCTGCTCTGGATCAATACCTACCAGGAACTGGCCAAGTCCTACGGGATTGCCAACCCCAGCTCCTTGCAGTCAGTCTACGCGGTTGGGGCCTCAATTGCCGTCCTTTTCAACTCCTTTATCATTAAAAAAGGGGTCAAGGAAATCGACATCTTGATCTGGTACCCCCTGCTCAGCGCTGCTGGCCTGCTTTTGGCCTACTTCATCAAGGCCCCGCAAATCCTCTACCTGACCAGTCTGGCGGTCGGCTTCTTCGCGGCCAGCGGTCTTTACCAGCTGGGCCAAAGCGTCCTGGGCCAGATGTACCCGGACATGAAGGCGACTGTTCAGTCTTGGGGCGGCTTCTTCTCAGCCTTCGCCAACTTTGCCATCATCCAGCTGGCGGCTTCCATTACGGCCCGGACTGGCGCGGCTGCCCCGCGTTTGATCCTGCTTTTGAACGTGGCCAATATGCTGGTCGGCACGGCTTTGGCCTTCGTAGTCAAGCGGGTTGGCCAGAAGAAGCAGGGTAAGGCTGATTAATACATTATTTTTAATAAAGACGATCTATTAATAAAAAGACCGGGACTTATTTTTTTAAGTAACCGGTCTTTTTATAATGAAAGCGATTGTAGAAAAATAATTAGCAGGAGAAGATCTCATGAGTAAAGAAACACTTAAAGCGCAAGCACAAGGCCGTAACGGGGAAATCGACTTTGACATTGAAATCGAAAACCGGGAAATTGCCGACATCAAGGTAACCAAGAGCTCAGAAACCAAGGCTGTCTTCAACCAGGCCTTCGGCCAGCTCCGCGACAATGTTCTGGCTGCCAACAGCTTCAACGTTGACGCTGTTTCCGGGGCAACCATCATGACCAAGGCCATCCTGGAATCCGGCCAAAAGGCGCTGGATGAAGCAGGTCTCATGCCAGCTCCCCGGCCAGTTGACAGAAGCCACAAGGCTGTTACTTTAGATGTCGACGTGGCTGTTGTCGGCTCCGGCATGGCCGGCCTCATCGCTGCCTGCCGGGCCTTGTCCATGGGCAAGAAGGTCGTCGTTTTGGAAAAGAACGGCTATGTCGGCGGGGCTTCCATCTTGAACGGGTCCAACGTAACGGCTACCGGGTCAAAACTGGCCAAGAAGCTCTTTGGCTCTGCAGCTGAAGAAGACTCAGCCCAACGCCTTTTTGACGACATTACCAGAGAATGCCGGGGGACCAACTACCCTGAAATGTCCCACCTGCTGGCGGACAACATCGGCAAGGCCATCGACTTTATCACTGACTTCGCGGGTCTGACTTACCAAAAGGCAGAAACCCAGACCATTGAACACAGTGTCAACCGGCAAGTGGAAATGCCAAGCCAAAGCTCCTACGAAGTCGTAACTAAGGTGGCTGACGCCTTCAAGGCCAAGGGCGGGATCCTGTTGACCGACGCCCGGGTTGAAGAATTGAAGAAGAACCCGGCCGGCGTCTTGACCAGCCTGGTTGCTGAAGGCAAGCACCAAACCACCACGGTCAACTTCAAGTCCCTGGTTTTGGCCGCCGGCGGCTGGGGCGCCAAGGACTTCAAGGAACACAAGACTGACATTCCTTACTACGGGCCAATGACCTCAACTGGTGACTACTTCGGCTTTGCCAAGGGCATGAACCTGGTTACCCGGAACCTGGACTGGTACAAGGTTTACCCGCACGGCTTGGAAGTTGAACCTGGCATTGCCAAATTGACTACTTACTCAACCAAGGAAGCCAGCGACATGGGGGCAATTTTTGTCAACCGGGCCGGCAAGCGGGTGGTCAACGAAAGCCTGCCTTACACCCACTTCCGTGACGCGATCGCCAATGAAAAGGACAAGATCTGCTTTGTCTTGATGGACCAGCGGATCTGGGACCGCTACTATGAACTGATGCTTAAGTACGGCTTCACCGCTGAAGAAGTCCAAGGCTTCTTTGCTAATGACGGTAAGAAGAGCCCGGTTCTGGTCAAGGGTGACCTGGCCACTGTAGCGCAAAAGGCCGGCATCGACTACGGCAACTTGAAGGAAACCTTCGACCACTACCAGGAATATGCCAAGGCAGGCCGCGATCCGGAATTCGGCCGCGATGCCAAGTTCCTCCACGAACTGGAAGGCGACACTTACTACGTCATTGAACAAAAGCTCCGTTTCTGCACCACCATGGGCGGCTACGAAGCCACTAAGGACATGCAGCTTTTGGACAACGACTTTAAGCCAGTTGCCAACTTCTACGCTGCCGGCGAACTGGTTGGCGGGGCCAACGGCAAGGACTCAATGCCGTCAATGATGAACTCCTGGTCCTACGCTTCCGGTTTTGTGGCAGGGACCGCAGCTGCTGACAATGCCAACAACTACGCTGTTGACGTTGTTACCAGCGCCAGCCATGCTCCGGCTCCTAAGCCAGAAGCAACTTCCGGTGCCAGTCACTAATATTGCTAACAATTCACAAATTTTCTCCCGGGCCTAAAACAGGCTATGTGAAAACATACACTTTGTTCTTTTTGGCCGCGGGAACCTTCTTCCTTACAAAAACTTGCTAAAAAAGCCCAAGCTGATGCTTGGGCTTTTTCTTCTTAAACGAGCTTATGTTCGTTATTGTAATGCTTCCGGCAGTAGGATTTGATAAATTGTTCGAATCTGGTTACAGCCGGGGTTAAGAAGTGGTCGGACTTTTTCACGACGAAAATCGGGTGAACGCCGACATTTTCATCAATGTGCAAGAGCTTGACCGTCCGCGGATCCAGCTGGGGCAGGTGGGGCACGATGGCTACCCCGTAGCCCCAGTGAACGAAGCCGATGATGGTATGGTCCTCCATGGACTCCATGATGATCTTCGGCTTGACGCCGGCTTCAGCGAACATCTTGTCCAGACGGGGGCGCAGGCCGCTGCTTTTGCTGTAGTAGATCATCGGGTACTTGGCCAAATCAGCCAGGGAGACAGAGTCCTTTTTGGCTAAAGGATTGGAAAAGGGAACGACAGCCAGCATTTCCTGGTCAACCAGATGGGAAATGTCGACCTTTTCTTCCAGGCCAGGCAGGTCAGGAGCTGAGGAGACGACCAAATCCAGTTCGTCATTGACCAGCTTGTCCACCAAATCGTCAGTGGTTCCCTGTACGAAGGAGAAAGTGATGTCTTTGGTGTCTTTTTCCTGCTTGAACTTGTAGATCAGCTGGGGAATCAGGTCCTGGCCCATGGTAAAGGTGAAGCCAACCCTGATATGCCCCCGGTTGACGTCCAGCAATTCAGCGATGTACTCGCCGCCCCGGTCCAGGTCGCTCAAGCCGCTCTTGACGTATTCCAGGTAGATCTTGCCATAGTTGGTCAAGCGGATGTTCCGGCCCTCTTTTTCAAACAGGGGCACGCCGAGCTCTTCCTCAATGCTGCTGATGGCGTAGGAGAGGGAAGGCTGGGAGATGCCCAGCTTTTCGGCTGCCTTGGCCATGTGTTCCGTTTTCGCCAGTTCGACGAAGAAACGTAAATGTCGAATGTTCATATTTGCCTCCAAATCATGCACAACAGGTTTTCATACCTACATTGTACCGTTAATCTAAAATTAATAAAATGCTTTTATCAATAATTTTGCTTTGCCTTATTTATCACGAAGGGTGAAAACGATAACATAATAGTGAATTGAGAAAAATGTAACTTGTTATAAAGTTTAAAGGAGATTCCAGAAATGGCAGACGAAAGAAACAACGAGATCGAAGAAACGAAGATTCAAGGCGTTAACGGTCCAATCACCGGCTGGCTTGACGGGCACACGATTTTAGTCGGTTTGATGGCTTACCCAATCCGCCACACCATGTCACCAACCATGCACAACAACGCTTTTGCCAAGTTGGGCTTGAACGGGGCTTACCTTTGCTTTGAAATCGACAACGAAAAGCTGCCAGGTGCTATCGACGCTATCCGGACCCTGGACATGCGGGGCTCAAATGTTTCAATGCCTAACAAGAAGAAGGTTATCCCTTACCTTGACAAGCTGGACAAGACTTCACAAATGTGTGACGCGGTAAACACTATCGTCAACGAACACGGCGTTTTGACCGGCTACACCACTGACGGCATGGGCTGGCTGCGGGCCTTGAAGAAGGACGGCCAAGACGTTAAGGGCAAGATCATTACTTTGGCCGGTGCCGGCGGTGCCGCTACGCCAATCGCCGTTACTGCTTCCTTGGAAGGGGCTAAGGAAATCCGCATCTTCAACCTGGATGACGACAAGTGGGCACAAGCAGTCAAGAATGTTGAAACCATCAACAAGGAAACTGACTGCGTAGCCAGCGTTCACCACCTGGAAGACAAGGAAGACTTCAAGCAGTCAATCGCTGAATCAGACATCTACTGCGACGCTACCAGCGTAGGGATGAACCCATTGCAAGACCAAACTTTGGTTGAAGACCCATCATGGTTCCACGAAGACATGGTTGTTTCCGACACTGTTTACGCACCACGCAAGACCAAGCTGATGGAAGTTGCTGAAAAGGCCGGTGTAAAGCACATCTACAACGGGATCGGCATGATGATCGAACAAGGTGCCGCTGCCTTCAAGCTGTGGACTGGCAAGGAAATGCCAACTGACTACATCCAGGAAATCATGGATGCCAACAAGTAAGAAAAACTTTTAACCAGCAAACTTAATAGAAATTGGTTTGAATCAATACCTTCTGCAGCTGAATATTTGCCGACAGAAGGTATTTTTGGAAGGACAAAATCATGAAAAAGAACAAGTACATGATGACTGCCTTCATGCTGTACATGAACTACTTCGTGCACGGGATGGGCGTTATCATCATCTCACAAAATGCCTCCAGCCTGGCTCAGCAATGGGGCACGACCACGACTGGTGCCATCGCTGTAGTTTCCTCACTGGGTATCGGGCGGATCATCAACCTCTTGATCTCAGGTATCCTGTCTGACAAGTTTGGCAGAAAGCCATTCGTGCAACTGGGGATCGTCTTCTACCTGGTCTTCTTTGTTGGCCTGCTCTTCTCCAAGAGCGTGACTGTGGCCTACATTTTGGGGATCTGCGCCGGGATGGCCAACTCCTTCCTGGACACTGGTACTTACCCAGCCCTGATGGAAATCTTCCCAGATGCCAAGGGGACTTCCAACGTTGTTTTGAAGGCCTTCATCTCTGGTGCCCAGTTCCTTTTGCCATTCATCGTCAGCGGCCTGGCTGCTGCTCACGCATGGTACGGCTGGTCAATCGTTATCCCAGCTGCCATCCTGGTTATCACCTTCATCTACTTCCTCAAGGGTGCCTTCCCGGACTCCAAGGCAGTTGCTGAAGCTGAAGAAAAGAAGGCTGCCGAAGCTGAAGCTGCCGTTGCTGGCGACAAGCCAGCCGTTAAGTCCAACAAGTGGGTTGACGGTACCTTGTTCATCCTTTACGGCTATATTTCCCAAGCTACCTTCTACATGGTCAGCCAAATGCTGACTCAATACGGGCAACAAATCAGCCATATGAACGATGGTGCTGCCCACGCCCTGGTTTCCTGGTACTCACTTGGTTCAATCTGCTGCGTCCTGTTTACTGCAGTGATCGGCAGCAAGTTTAAGGAAGTGCAACTGGTGCCAATCTACACTTTGGGTGCCTTCATTGCCATCTTCTTGATGTGGGCATACCCAACCAGCGCGGTATTGATGGCTGTTCTGGCCTTCGCCGTTGGTTTCTTTGCCGCTGGTGGCGTAATGCAGTTGGGCTTGACGGTTATGGCCGACTTCTTCCCAGCTGGCAAGGGGACGGTTACTGGTTTCTTCTACACTGCCGGTTCAATCGCTTCCTTTACTATTCCTTTGGTAATCAACGCTTTGCCAGGGATGAGAGAAGTTATGTTCTTTGACGTGATCGTTGCCCTGCTGGGCTTCGTGGACACGACCATCATCGCTATCCGTTACAAGAAGCTGTTTGGTTCACTGAAGAAGTAATTTTTTAAAAGCAAAAGTAGAAAAATAGAAGGTAAAAAAATGACTACTGTAAAAGTTAGAAACATCGTTTTGGGCGAAGGCCTGCCGAAGATTGCCGTGCCAAACGTTGGCGTGACTGAAGAAGAAATCCTGGCTTCAGCCAAGGAAATCGCGGCTGCCAAGCCGGACATCATGGAATGGCGGATCGACTACTACGAAGCCGGCATCAAGGACAATGAAAAGCTGATCGCTACGGCCAAGGCTTTGCGGGACGTAGTTGGCGAACTGCCAATCCTGGTTACTTTCAGAACCAAGAACGAAGGCGGCGTCCTGGAACTTGGTGAAGACGAATACCTGGACCTGGTAGCTACTGTAGTAACCAACCGTTTGGGTGACGCGGTCGACATCGAACTTTTCCACGATGAAGAAAGAGTCAAGGACCTGGTTAAGCAGGCCCACAACTACAACGTGGTCGTGATCATGAGCAACCACGACTTTGAAAAGGTGCCAGCCAAGGATGTTATCGAATTCCGCTTGAAGAAGATGGCTGAATTGGGTGCTGACGTGCCAAAACTGGCCTGCATGCCGCACAGTGCTGACGACGTTTTGACCCTGTTGAGCGCGACTAACGACGCCCGCAAGGCACTCTCCACGCCAATCATCACCATGGCAATGGCTGACTTGGGCAAGGTCAGCCGGATTGCCGGCCAAGTCTTCGGCTCCTGCTTGTCATTCGGTGCCGTTGGCAAGACTTCAGCACCTGGCCAATTGTCAATCGAAGACTTGAGAAACGCTGAAAATTACTTGGAATTGCACTAATTAGCTAAGAGAAATAGAAAAAAAGCTCCCGTATCAAACGCGATACAGGAGCTTTTTCTTGCACTTGAGCCAGGGTTCAACCTGGTCGGTTTCGTCTTGGGCCAGGAAGCGGCGCTCAATCTTGCTTTCATCGACCGGCATCCCTTTTTTCAGGCCAAAGCCAATACCTTTGCCGATGACGACCCAGTCTTTGCCAGCTGAGTCTTTGACAAGGGCAGCGTTGTTGTTGTAATTCTTGATAAATTCCATAGCAAGTCCTCGTTAACAAATCATAATCGCGTCATTATTCAATGTTAGCGTTAACAGGAAGACTTTGTCAATCCTGCTTTTAATAGAGAATTTAGGGATTACTTGGGAATTTGTTGCATAAGCAATAGAAGAAATTGATCGATAAAAGCGGCTGGATGCCTTTTTTTACCAGGCGGCAAGCGCTAGCATATTTTTTAGAGATAAAAACAAAGGACTGGAAAAGATGACTGACGAAAGAAACAATGATATTTTACCGGTAAAAATCAGCGGGATTACCGGACCGGTGACAGGCTGGCTGGATGGGCACACCATTTTGCTGGGCCTGTTCGCGAATCCAATCAGACACTCAGTTTCACCAACTATGCACAACAATGCTATGGCTAAGCTGGGCTTGAATGGGGCCTACCTCTGCTTTGAGATCGGGCCGGACCGGATTGAGGACGCGGTCAAGGCCTTGCGGACTTTGGACATGCGGGGGGCCAATGTGTCCATGCCAAACAAGCAGGCGATCATCCCTTACCTTGACAAGCTGGACCCGGCAGCAGAAATCTGCGGGGCGGTCAACACGGTGGTCAATGACCATGGCTTTTTGACGGGCTATACCACTGACGGGACCGGCTGGCTGCGGTCTTTGCAAGAAGACGGCCAGGACGTGAAGGGGCAGGTTATGACTTTAGCTGGTGCCGGCGGGGCGGCGATTCCGATTGCTGTAGCCGCCGCTATGGGCGGGGCCAAGGAGATCAGAATTTTTAACATCCATGACCGCAACTGGGAACCAGCCAAGGACAAGGTGGCCGCGATCAATGAAGCGACTGGCTGCGTCTGCAGCTTGAACCCGATGGAAGATAAGGAAGCTTTCAAGCAGTCGATTGCTGAATCCGGGATTTACTGCGACGCGACCGGGGTAGGGATGCCGCCGCTGGATGACCTGTCACTGGTGGAAGACCCATCTTGGCTGCATGAGGACATGGTGGTCAGCGATACGGTTTATGAACCGCGGGAGACCAAGCTGATGCGGATCGCCAAAGAAGCCGGCGTCAAGCATATCTATAACGGGCTGGGTATGGTGGTCGGCCAGGGGGCAGAGTCCTTCAAGCTCTGGACTGGCAAGGAAATGCCGGTTGACTACATTAAGGAAATCGTCGCTAAGGCGTAAGAAAAGCGGACAAGGCAAACTTGTCCGCTTTTTATTTGTCTACTTTTTCTTAAGCAAGTCCCTGTACATAGGCCGGTCTGCCTCGGGGATGCCCAGGAGGTCCATGGCTCCGTCTGGAGTTAAGTTAGTGGTGTTCAGAATGTTGAGCAAGTAGTCTCTAGTCACCTTCTCAGTCGTTTCTTTAGTCACTTCCTCAGTCGTTTCCTTCTTGGCCCGGTCAAGCTTGACCTGGATAAATTGTGGCATTACTTCAGTCATGGTGGTCACCTCGTTCTTATCTCTTTTTTCCAATTCCTTGATTAACTCGTCAAAAGCATGCGTCCCCGACAGGGCATTCATCATGTCCAAAAGAAGCATGATATCTTCTACTGACAGCTTTTTGGCGCTTGGGTGGTATTCCTCACCAGCATTGGTCTGGATGAAGTATTCCGCTAAGCAGAAGAAGGCGCTCTTGAAACGTTTATCCAGCCCTTTTGCCGACAAGTCGCTGATCCGGTAAAAAGCCTTGATCTCGTAATCGCTGATCAGTGGCCGCATTTCTTCAGGCAGTTTCTTCATATTGACACTCCCCAGCAAATTCCGGCTGTAGTTCCAAGCTTCTTTCCCGTAGTATACCACCAGCGTGAGCACGGGGTAGAGATTTTTGCTCTTAGTGAGCTGGTAGCGATAGGCCGCGGCATCGTAGTTCATCACCCGGGCCGGCATATTCTTGTCCGGCCGGGTCTGGTTCTCAATGCCGACTAGCGAAATGACGACCTTCTTCTTGCCGATTGTCAGTAGCTTGGCTACGTCCCGGTTCTGGCTGTGAATCTTTCCGTTAGCCTTGTAGTAGCTAAGCGTGTTGGTATTTGCCAGCATCTTAGGCTTGATGACTTGCTGGCCATTAAAGATGAAGCCGTTCAATACGTCAGCGAACACTTCATTCTTGTCCAGCAGAATTTTCTCAACCAGGTCATTGGTGCCATGAGGCTGGTTTGAATGTTTTTTTGACATGGTTCCTCCTTAACTAGGAGGGGCAATTTTTCCCTCCACTTACTAATACAAGAAAAAGGGCAAAATTTTTTTATTTTCAGCCAAAAAATCACTTTTAGCCAATTATCTGATTTTTTCCTGCAGTTCGGCCGCTTGGAAGGCCTCGACCAGGTCTTTTAAGGCCGGCGAAAGGTCAGCCCCGCGCCGGACCCCGATGAAGTAGGTAAGCTTGATCTGGCGGGGGTCAAGGGGGTAGAGATTGATTGGCAGGTGCTCCAGCCGCTTCAAGATACTGGCTGAGGAGATCGTGAAGCCGACCCCGTTGACGGCAAGGTTGGTGGCCGTGATAACGCTGTTGGAGGTCATCCGGATATTTGGCTGCACGCGGAAATAATGAAATAAACCGTTGACCTGGTGGCGGATAGCGGATTCCCCGTTGCTTAAGACAAAAGGCTGCTGGAGCAGCTCCTTGGGATCATAATCAGCCGGATCCAGGATAAAGTGGTCTTTGAGATAGTACTTGGAGTTTTCCGGAATCACGATATAGTAGACCTCCCCGCCGTTGATATAAGTATCAATTCCTTGCGCGACGGTTTCCGGCGTCTGCCCCATATAGCAGTCGACATCCCCGCCTAGCAGCCGGTCTTCGCTGGTGTGAGGGAAGCCTTCAGCGACCTGGATCTTGACCTGGGGGTGCTTTGCCAAAAAGGCAGGTAGGATCTTAGGCAAGAGGAAGGTGCCCAGGCTTTCCAGAATGGCGATCCGGATGACTTCTTCCTGCTGGTTGCTGAAACGCTCCAGGGCGTTGGCCAGCTGGTGGCGCTGGGCGGAAATGTTTTCCAAATACTGGTAGTAGATCTGGCCAGATTCAGTCAAGGTAAAGGGAACCTTGTCCCGGTTGATAATGGTGGTCCCCAGTTTTTTCTCCACCCGCTTGATCAGCTGGGTCAAGTAGGGCTGGGAGATGTAGAGGTGTTCGGCGGCCCGGGTGAAGTTGCTTTCCTTGAGCAGGGTTTCCAGGTAGTTGAGCATAATGTCGGGATCGTTCATTTTCTTTTTTCTCCTCTGTTAAAAAGTCTTGTTTTTACGATAACACAAATGTTATTGATTGATAATATTTAAAGTCGTTCATTTTTTCCAGGAATAATATTAGAATTAAGCTATCAAGTAAAGAAAACGCTAACAAAGCAAAAGGAGCAAAATCATGTCAATGAAATCAGGTACTTATAAGGTTAAGGCCAAGGGCCACGGTTCATCATTCATGCCAATGGAAGTCATTATTGAAAACGACAAGGTGGCGGACATCACGGTTGACTCAGCGGGTGAAACCAGCGGGATTGCTGATGAAGTCTTCAAGCGCCTGCCAAAGGCGATCATCGACGGGCAAACCTTGAACGTCGATGCCGTTTCCGGGGCTTCAATCTCCTCACAAGGGGTGATCGACGGGGTTGCCGAAGCGATCAATGAAGCTGGCGGGGATGCTGAAGAATGGAAGAAGCGGGACAAGCCTGCTTCCTCAGCTGCCAAGGATGAAGAATACGAAGCTGATGTTGTAGTCATCGGTGCTGGCGGGGCTGGCTTGGCCGCTGCTACCCGGTCTCTGCAACATGATAAGAAAGTTGTTATCCTGGAAAAGTTCCCGCAACTTGGCGGCAACACTGCCCGGGCTGGTGGTCCAATGAACGCCGCTGAACCAGACTGGCAAAAGGGCTTCAAGGCTCTGCCAGGTGAAAAGGAAACCTTGCAGGAACTGGCTGAAACGCCAACCAGCGAAATCGACCCAGAATACGTGGCAGACTTCGAAAAGCTGCGTGACCAGATCAAGGCCTACCTTGACTCAGGTGAAGACTACCTCTTCGACTCAGTCCTGCTGCACGAAATTCAAACCTACCTCGGCGGCAAGCGGGTGGACCTCAAGGGCAACGAAATCCACGGCAAGTACGAACTGGTAACGACCTTGGTCAACAACGTTCTGGACTCAGTCAACTGGCTGACCGACTTGGGCGTGAAGTTTGACCGCAGCGACGTGACCATGCCAGTTGGTGCCTTATGGCGCAGAGGCCACAAGCCGGTTGAACCAATGGGCTTTGCCTTCATCCACGTTTTGGGTGACTGGGTTAAGGAACATGGGGCAACCGTTTTGACCGAAACCCGGGCCAAGCACTTGATCATTGAAGGCGGCAAGGTTACTGGCGTGATCGCGGAAAAGACTGACGGCTCAAAGGTAACTGTCCACGCCAAGAGCGTGATTTTGACGGCCGGCGGTTTCGGGGCCAACACCAAGATGGTGCAAAAGTACAACACTTACTGGAGCGACATCGCTGACGACATCGCTACGACCAACTCACCAGCTATTACCGGTGACGGGATTGCCTTGGGCCAGGAAGCCGGCGCTGCTTTGACGGGGATGGGCTTCATCCAACTCATGCCAGTTTCTGACCCGGTAACCGGGGAACTTTTCACTGGCTTGCAAACTCCACCAGAAAACTTCATCATGGTCAACCAAAAGGGTGAACGTTTCGTCAACGAATTCGCTGAACGTGACACTCTGGCTAAGGCAGCGATCGACAACGGCGGCCTTTTCTACCTGATCGCTGATGACAAGATCAAGGAAACTGCCTACAACACCACGCAAGAATCAATCGATGCCCAAGTTGAAGCTGGCACCTTATTCAGAGCTGACACTTTGGAAGAATTAGCTGAAAAGGTCGGCATGGACCCAGCAGTTTTGACCGACACCATCAAGAAGTACAACTCTTACGTTGACGCCGGCCACGACCCGGAATTCGGCAAGAGCGCCTTCCACTTGAAGTGTGAAGTAGCACCATTCTACGCAACTCCGCGTAAGCCAGCTATCCACCACACGATGGGCGGTCTGGTCATCGACACTAAGGGCCACGTTTTGGACGAAGCAGGCCACGTGATCGCCGGCTTGTACTCAGCTGGTGAAAACGCGGGCGGCCTGCACGCCGGCAACCGTTTGGGCGGGAACTCCCTGGCTGACATCTTCACCTTCGGCCGGATTGCTGCTGACACGGCTAATGAAGAAAACCCAGCTGCTGATGCAGTTAGCGGGGCATCCCACCACTAAGAGAAAATAATCAAGAGGGAGCAACACTATGTTTTACAAAAGCCACTTCGGCACCATTTTGACTTCTGTATTGTCCATATTCATGGGCTTTGTGATGGCAATCTTCATCATCTTCTTGAACCACCTGCCCTTCAACTGGGTTAACCTGTTTGAATTGACCGCGGAAATCAACCTGATCGTCTTTTTCTTCAGCTTGTTCATCCCTTACAATGCCTGGGGTGACTGGTTTGCCGGCCTCTTCCACTTGCAGGAAGGCACGGTAGCTTTCAAGCTGGTCCAAGGGATCATCCCTTCCGCCGTTTTGAACACGCTCAACACCTTTATCTGTACCGGCGCCAGCATCTTCTACAACGAATCCATCCCTAAGGCAGCGCGGATGACCGCCTACCTTAACGGCTGCAAGGAAGCCTGGATCCCATGCTTTATCGTATCCTACATCGCTTCTTTCGCGGCTGTCTGGCTGGGCAAGAAGGTTGCTGAAAAGTTCGTCAAGTAATTTCCCATAAAAAATAAGATCATGAAGGACATTCTTTCCTTCATGATCTTTTGCTTTTGTCAAAAATTATTCTCCCCGCCAGCCGGCAATGTCCCAGCTGGTGAAGTCGTAGTCCAGTTTCTTCTTGTAGATTCTCTCGTAAGCCTGGACCTTCAGCTTGTAGTCTGCTTCCATCAAGCAGCTGGCGTTCTCGCTGGCCGTCTTGGTCGGGTCCGGGTAGAGCACGCCCAAAACATGTACGGTGTACCGGGTCTGGTAGAAGTGCTCGTTCTGCTTTTCCAGTTTTGGCAGGTCCTGGATTTCCACGAAAGTCGAAATCACCGGTACGTTGCACTTGGCCGCGAAGTAGTAGGCCCCGCGCTGTGGCTTACGGGGCTTGCGGTAGTTCCACCACATCTCCTGCTCCGGGAAAATCAAGACCCAGTGGTTTTGGTTAAAGGCATGGTTCAAGTGCTGGATGAATTCCCGGCCCAGGTAGTTGGGACTCTGGGTCAAGGGAATTGAGCCCATGTTGTTCATGATGTAGGAGAAAAAGCCCGGCAGCTTCAAGTTGGTCTCCTCAATCACAATGTCCATCCGCCGGTGGGCCTTCTGGGCCAGGCGGTTAACGGCCAGGGCGTCAACTTGGTTGAAGTGGTTGGCCGTCACGATGGCGCCGCCCTTAGGCAGGTCCTGCAGTTTGTCCGCGCCGGTCACCTTGGTTGAGCCGGAAATCGTCTTGGTCAAGGCCTGTAGAAGCTCGCGGCCCACGGCCCCGTCAAATTTTGTCTGAAGCTTGTCCTGCTTTTGCCAAAAGTCTTCCACCAGGGCCAGCTTTTCCTCGCTGGACATTACCGGGTCGCCGATTTCCGTTTTGGCGGTAAAGTTTCTTTCATTCGCGGCCTGTTTGATATTGTTGATCACGTCCAGGCGCTTGTCACCGATAATCATTTCATTCTCCTCATTAAGTTAAAAAGTTACAGGGTAACCTTGATCGTCTGTTTCACGTGGAACCAGTTGCCAGGATCAGCCAAGAG
This sequence comes from Lactobacillus delbrueckii subsp. bulgaricus, assembly GCF_046938665.1. Classification (GTDB taxonomy): domain Bacteria; phylum Bacillota; class Bacilli; order Lactobacillales; family Lactobacillaceae; genus Lactobacillus; species Lactobacillus delbrueckii_C. Next base: position 18,426 of record NZ_JBKZCD010000011.1, on the reverse strand, counting down.
CAGGTCAACTGCTTGGACCATCTCTTGCATCTTGGCCTTTTCTTTTTCCCGGTCTTGGTCAGTGAAGTTGGCTAGTTCTGCCTTGAGCTCCTCGTAAAAAGCTGTTTCCTTGGCGCTGGCCCAGAAGAAGCGCTCGTACTTGACCCCGGTAAAGTGCCAGGGCTTGTAGAAGAGGTTGTAGTGGACCAGGCCAGGATTGGCAATTTCCGGGTCAAAGTCATTAGGCATGGCATCCCAGCGCGGGTCCAGCAGTTTGATTCGGCCGGCGCAGATTTCATTCAAGTAGTCCTGGTCAGGCGCGATTGAGTTGAACTGGTAAGTCGTCAGCAGCTGCAAAAACTTGTCCAAAAAGCCTTCTGCTCTGAGCGCTTGGCAGTTCATGACCAAGACCCCGGAATTGATGTAGCTGGCTGGATTTAGGCCCAGAACATCTTTGAGATAGACCTGCAAGGGCTTGACGTATTGAATTGACTGGTCATGGCAGGCTCCGATCAAGTTGTTGGCAAAGTCGGTCTGATACAGCTTGGCCAAGTCATCGTTGATAACGGTATCGGCGTCAATGTAAATCGCCTTGTCATATTCCGGAAAAAGGTCCGGGATGAAGAGGCGGTAGAAGATGGACAGGGTAAAGAATTCGGCCCGCAGATAGTTCCCCTTCTTGTTTTGAATCGGGGCAAAAAGCTGGTCATCCAGCTGACGGAAGTCAATTTTGACATTGGCCCTTTCATAAGCCGCCAGGGCCTGCTGGTGGGCCTGGCTTAAGCCTTGGTGCAGGATGATGACCTTGTAGTCATTGTTAGGTCTGGCCTGTTTGACCAAGGAATTTATGGAAACAGCCAAATATGGCGTAAAGTCGTCACTGATGGTGTAAAAAATTGGAATCGTCATTATTCTTTCCTCCAAGCAGAGTTAGTCTCCTGTTTGTTTTACAGCTGGTCTTTCAGTTGCAGGTATTCATTGAGCAAGTCATCATATTCATGCAACTTTAACACACTGTGGACCCTTTTTACGTCCCAAGGCTTGACCGTCTGAGTTCTGAAGTAAGGGAAGAAGCGGAAGCTGGTGGTAAAGTGCTGGATGACCGTGTCTTCCTGCAGGGCATATTGCTCATTGTACTTGCGCGGGGCAATCCGCTTTTCCTTGGCCAGCTTGTTGATAGCTGTCTGGTCAGGCAGGAACATCTTCTTGACCTGCATCAAGTGACGGACCCGTTTAAAGAGGCCAGTCCGCTTGATTTCCGGCATGTTCAAAAGGAGAACCCCGGAATTCAAGTAGTCAAAAATCTTCTTTTGATTGTGGAAGAAGAAGCGGCCAAAGTAGTCCAGGACCCCGACCAGTTCCGTCCCGGTCAAGTCCTGGGTGTAGAACTGGTCAACCGGCCGGCGGATGATCACGTCATCATCCAGGTAGAGGATGCGGTCGGGAATTTGCGGCAGTTCGTCGGCAAAAAGCCGGAGCATGGCGTAGGGGGTGAAGCGGGTGCCCATGTTGGCCGTCGGCGGTTCCTTGATGAAGTTTTCGGTGCAGTCGATCAGCTCCAGGCTGCTGTTGGGGTTGTCAGCCACGATGAGCGAGCGGATGAAGTCGGCCGCGTGCTGGCTGAAGGGCTTGAAGGACCTGGATTTGCTCTTGGCCCTCATGGTCAGGATGTAGACGTGAACCTCTTCGCCGCGTTCGGCTTTGAGCAGGGATAAGACGGCAATCAGCACGCCTCTTTCAGCGTTGTGGTCACCGCAAAAAAGAAAGTTCATGGTTTTTGCCTCCTTAGTAGAAAAAGTCCTAGTTCTTACTGTCAATTTTAACATACGAGCAATACTCGCAAGTGCTCAGTTTTGCCCGCTCCTGCATGCTTTTGGCGATTTCACCGTGCAGCTTTTCCTGGGCCGCCTTCTTGCCCAGCTTCTCGTCCGGGTAAAAGGGGCCGTCAATATAGACCGTGATTTTCGGCCGCTTGCGCCAGCGGCAGGGCTGGTAGGTGGTCGTCATGGCAAAAGCCGGGGCCTTCAAGCTGACCGGGAAATTGAAGCTGGTCGCCGGGAAGGGGCGGATCTTGGTGTAGTAGGGCCAAAGATGGGCTTCCGGGTAGATGACGATAGCTGCCTGCTTTTCTTCATAGGCGTATTTGACGTCTTTAAGCAGGCTGATGGACTGCTTGATGTTTTTCCCAACCGGCAGGCCAGCTGCCGGAATTACGTACTTGCCTAAAAAAGGAATCCCCCAGTTGGCCTGGGCGGCCAGGGCATAGTAGCGGTAGGGGTTGACGATGGTCATGGGGGTGAAGGGGTCACCCAGCATCTGGGTGTGGTTGCCGTAGACAAAATATCCCTGCTTTTTAAAGGGGCGCAATTTTTCCTTGCCTTTGACCCTAACCAATAAAAAGAGGCGGGAGTAGAGCCAGGCAAAGGCGTAGGCCAAAGTGCGGACCAGGCCGTTCCAGAATTGCCAAGCCGCCCCTTTCCGGAAGACCTGGTAGTCATCTGGGAGCTGGAAGTCCTGCTGGGCGGAACTGACCAGGTCCTCGCTTTCACTGTGGTAGTAGTAAGTCTTTTTACTCATCAAAAGTCCCCGCTTGCTGTAAAATAAAAAAAGCACTGCAAGTGCAGTGCTTAGGGATGATGGGTCGTCAGGGGATCGAACCCTGGACACCCGGATTAAGAGTCCGGTGCTCTGCCAGCTGAGCTAACGACCCGTATCAACCAACACCTTTATTATGCCATAAATTTCAGTAAAAGCAATCTTCTTTTTTACATTAATTGTAATTTTTTTAATTTCGCGGGCAAATCAAGTATAATAGTCACAGTGAAGGAGGTTCATAATGCCTAAAAAAATTCTCGTCGTTGACGACGAAAAACCGATTTCCGATATCATCAAGTTCAACTTGACCAAAGAGGGTTTTGATGTAGAGACCGCTTATGACGGCGAGGAAGCTGTCGAGAAGGTTGAAGAATACAACCCTGACTTAATGATTTTAGACTTAATGCTTCCGAAGAAAGACGGGCTGGAAGTAGCCCGGGAGGTCCGCCAGACCCATGACATGCCGATCATCATGGTTACTGCCAAGGGCAGTGAGATCGACAAGGTCCTCGGCCTGGAAATGGGGGCGGACGACTACGTGACCAAGCCTTTCTCCAACCGTGAGCTGGTGGCCCGGGTCAAGGCCAATTTGCGCCGCCGGGACATCGTCAAGAAGGCAGTGGAAGTCAACCAGCAGAAGGAAAAAGAACAGGAAAGCAATGACATCCAGATCGGTAACCTGCTGATCAAGCCGGATGCCTACCTGGTTGAAAAGAACGGGGAAAAGATCGAACTGACCCACCGGGAATTCGAGCTGCTCTACTACATGGCCCAGCATATGGACCAGGTTATGACCAGAGAGCACCTCTTGCAGACGGTCTGGGGCTACGACTACTTCGGTGATGTCCGGACTGTCGACGTTACGGTTCACCGCTTGCGGGAAAAGATCGAGGACAACCCGGTCCGGCCGAAGATTTTGGTTACCCGGCGGGGAGTCGGCTACTTTGTCAAGCAGCAAACAGAAGAATAATTTGGGAGCCACTGTTTGAGGTGGCTTTCTTTATGTGGATGGATTAATGAAGAAAGATAAAAAAGCACGCAAAGAGAAAGTGAAGAAAGAGAAGACCAACTTGCTTAAGCGCGTGGTCAGCTCGATCCAGACCAAGATCGCCCTTATCTTCATGCTCCTTTTGCTGGCCACGATTGAAATTATCGGGGCCTACTTTACCCGGCAGATGGAACAGACCAGCATCGACAACTTTCAAACCACGATTCAGCTGCAGTCGATCGTAACCGACCAGCTGACCACCCAGCTGGTCAAGAACGGCAAGAGCGCTGACCGGAAGATGAACCAGATCATCACTGACTACAGCAATGACGCGATTTCTGAAATCCAGGTCGTGGACAGCAAGAACGTGATCCGGGCCGTGTCCAACTTAAACGACAAGAACCGGGTGGGGCAATTGTCCAACAACGGCGATATCCGGGAAGTGATCAACTCCGGCCAGCAGAAGACCCAGGTTACCAGTGACCAGAAGGGCAGCTTCATGGTCCAGATCGTGCCCTTGACCAGCGGAACTAACATCGTTGGGGCGGTTTACGTCCGGGCCAGCATGGCTGACGTCTTTAACAACTTGCGCAATGTCTCGATGATGTTCTTGACAGCCTCACTTTTAGCCGTGGTCGTGGCGGCGATTGCCTCCATGTTTATTTCCCGGGCAATAACCCGGCCGATTGAAGAGCTCCGCCAGCAGGCCATCCAGGTGGCTGACGGGGACTATTCAACCCAGGTCAAGATCTACTCTAATGACGAACTGGGCCAGCTGGGGGCGGCCTTTAACACCCTTTCAGCCAAGATCGAGCGGTCCAATGAGCAGTCAGAATCTGAGCGCCGCCGGCTGGACAGCGTCCTGTCCCACATGACTGACGGGGTGATCGCGACCGACCGGCACGGGAACGTGTCGATCATGAACCAGATGGCCCAGGACTTCCTGGACGTCAAGGCTGAAGACGCGATCAACAAGCCGATTTCCCAAGTTTTAGGCCTGGGGGAGGACTACACTTCCCAGGACTTGATCTCCAACCAAAGCGACATGCAGGTCACGGTCAATGCCGGCACGGATGATGAAATGATCCTGCACGCCAGCTTTACCTTGATCAAGCGGGTCACGGGCTTTGTTTCCGGGGCCGTCTGCGTTTTGCACGACGTGACTGAGCAGATCAAGAACGAAGACGAGCAGCGGCAGTTCGTTTCTAATGTTTCCCATGAATTGCGGACTCCGTTAACCAGTGTCCGGGCTTATATTGAAGCCTTGAATGAAGGGGCCTGGAAGGATCCGGAGATTGCCCCCCAGTTTTTGGATGTGACGCAAAAGGAAACTGAGCGGATGATCCGGATGGTCAACGACCTCCTGGTTCTGTCCAGAATGGACCGGGGAGCCACCAAGCTGGAACCGGAATGGGTCAACTTTACCGACTTTGTCTCCCACCTGCTCAACCGCTTCGATATGATTGTCGAACATGACCAGGGCGAGGCCCAGAGCGATACCAAGGAATACGTGATCAAGCGGGACCTGGGCAACCAGGCCCTTTGGGTGGAAATCGACACTGACCAGATGATGCGGGTGATCGACAACATCATGAACAACGCTATCAAGTACTCCCCTGACGGGGGGACCATCACGGTCCGCCTGACCCAGAACCAGAACCAGATCCTGCTCAGCATCAGCGACCAGGGGCTAGGGATTCCAAGGAAGGACCTGGGCAAGATCTTTGACCGCTTCTACCGGGCAGACAAGGCCCGGTCCCGGGCCCAAGGCGGGACTGGTTTGGGCCTGGCTATCGCCAAGGAAATCGTGACGGCCCATGGCGGCCGGATCTGGGCGGACAGCCGGGAAGGGCACGGGTCAACCTTCTATATTGCCCTGCCTTACGAACCAATGGATGAGGAGGATGAATGGGATGAAGTTTAAATTCAAGTTCAAATTCAATGATTTTCTCCTCCACCTGGCGACCTTGACCGTGATTCTGATCTCGATCGGCCTCTGGGTCACGGTGATGACCAGTGACCAGCGCTTCAGCCGGATCAGCAATGAATCATCCTCTCAGAGCTCGGCTTCTTTATCGACCCACTACCGGAATGTCCAGTCTTTTTACGCCCCGGGCCAGACCTATGTCTTTCAAAACGGGGTCCGCTACCAGGTCCATGACGCCAAGCGGAACCTGCCTTTGAAGTTTGTCCAGTACCTGGAAAAGGTCAAGCTGGGGACGATCGAGAAAATGTCAACCACGGCCAGTGACTATGAGAAACTGCTGGCTGACCAGAACTATATTATGTTTGCCTACCCGGACCAGATCAATTTCACGGTCCTTTTAGGCAAGAAGCAGACCAATTCCAGCCTGCAGTTCAACCGGGTTTTCGTTCCGGTCAAGAGCAAGACCCGCTACCTTTACTTTGGCAATGACAAGGGCAGCCGGGTCTACCGGATAAGGATCAAGTCCGGTTCCTTCCAGCAGCTGGTTAAGTACGTCAAGAGCGCCCAAGACCGGCAGGAGGTCAGCTTCCTACACTTAAAGAAGCTCTACGTGCCTTTTTATGCGAAAGCGGTCAAGGTTAAGGAATACAGCTACCTGATCAGCTACCAGTCCAGCAGCTACTATGCTTCCCGGCTTTTGGGCAGCAGCTACCGGAAGTCAGTGGCTAAGAACGGCCGCACCGTCTACACGGCTGGCTATTCCAAGCGCCTGCAGATCCCTAAGGAAGGCAAGAGCGATGACCACCAGTACCTGTACCAGAACTACCTGACCAGCCAGGAGCGGACGGCCACCCAGGAGATGCTGGAAAGTGCTGCCTATGTCAAGCAGCTGGGCTTGGCTGAACAGGACCTGCGCTTTTTTGAAAGCAGCGGCAAGACGGTGTCCTACATCAACTATATTGAAGGCTATCCGATTTTTGCCAACGATACTTTGGCTCAGACCCAGGTAACCATGGGGACGGAGTCGGTCAGCGTGGCTTTCAGCAGCATAAACCTGCAGATCCCGATCCCGTATGACGGCCATGTCAAGACCTTGCCGAAAACCGCGACCCTGCTGAAGGAGCTGAATAGCATCGGCATCAAGGAAAGCGAAATTGAAAAAATCGCCATCGGCTACCATATCCAGGCCGACAAGAAGCGCAGCGACTTGATCACCCTGGTTCCGGCCTACTTCATCAAGGTTGGCGGCAGCTGGAACAGCCTGGCCGGTTGGAAGAAGGCCAAGGCGGAAAACACGGATCTGTTGATGGAGGGATCAAGTTCCAGCTCCAGCAGCTACTCGTCTTCCAGCTCTTCCAGCAGTGAGTCGAGCAGTGAAGCCAGCTCGAGCGCAAGCTCCAGCGTCAGCCAGGCGGGCAGCCAGGCACCGGCCAGCAGCCAGGAAGCATATTCCAGCAGCCGCAGCCAGCCGGCGGCTGAATCAAGCTCCAGCTCCAGCAGCTCCAGTTCAAGTTCCGCCGTATCAGCAAGCTCTGCCAGCTCAGAGGAAGGAGAAAAGTAAATGGATCATCGCAAAATTGAATGGCTTTTTCTGATCCTCTTCTGCTTAGTCGACATCTATCTCTTGATTGAACTTTGGCGGGCCCCGGTTACCTTGACCTCATCGACCAATTCGGTGACGACCTCAACCAGCTTGAAGACTGAAATGAAGTCAGACAATATTACGGTTCCCTCTCTATCTAAAAAGGGGGACTCGGGCTACTACCTGGCCACTAGAAGCAAGAGCGACTTGAAAGAAGCCGCCAAGAAGCTCAGCAGCGACGTCTCCACCAGCTACACTGAAGGGGACAAGACCCTATACGCGACCATGAAGACCGCGATTCCGCTGGAGCGGATGACGGTGGGCGAGTTCAAGAATGACAGCAATTACGTCCCGCATGGCAAGCAGTATGTCTATGCCAAGAACCTTTCCAGCAACAGCAGCTACGTTTACGTGCAGAAGTCCCAGTATGGCCAGGTTTACAGCAGCCTGGCCCAGCTGGTGGTCAATGTCAAGAACAAGAAGATTACTGGCTACTATCAGACTTATTTGAGCGACTTGACCAGCGTCCGCGAGCTGCAGGCCACGATCAGCCCCTGGCGGGCGGTCAGCAACCTCTACACCACCCGGGAACTGGCTGACAACTCCCGGGTAATGCAGGTTAAGCTGGGCTACACCAAATTGACCGAGGTCCGGGGCAGCGTGATTTTTGTCCCGACCTGGCTGGTCTGGATCGAAAACAAGAGCAGCAAGAGCAGCAGCTTGAAGCGGGTTAACGCCTTCAGCGGCCAGCTTTTGCAAAACAGTACATTGGACGATTAAGGGCAGGAAGGAAAAGATTTGCAATTCGCGGTATTATCGAGCGGATCAGCGGGCAACTGCAGCCTGCTGATGACTGACCAGCACAAGATTTTGATGGATGCCGGCCTTTCAGGCAAGAAGACTAAGGAGCTTTTAGCCAAGGTAGGCGTGGCGATCGAGGACCTGGACATGGTCTTTTTAAGCCATGACCACGGCGACCACAGCGGGGGGATGGGGGTCCTTATGCGCCGCTATCCCCAGCTGAATGCCTTCAGCAACACGGGCACCTGGAAGTATTTGGAGGAGACCGGGAAGATCGGCCGCCTGCCGGAAGACCAGATCAACGTGATTGAGCCGGGCCAGACCAAGTGCTATGGGGACTTGGAAGTGACGGCTTTTGCCACCAGCCATGACGCGGCCCAGCCTCAGTACTACGTTTTCTCCAGCGGGGGCAAGCGCCTGGCCTGCCTGACGGACACGGGCTACGTGTCTGAAGAAGTCGAATATGAGATTCAAGACGCGGATGCTTATTTGCTCGAGTTCAACTATGACGACCTGATGCTGAGAAGCGGCCCCTATCCCTGGAGCCTGCAGCAGCGGGTCCGGTCAGACCACGGCCACCTGTCAAACGAGCAGGCGGCTGAGACTCTGGCCAGGGTTATCAGTTCTAAAACCAAGCATGTTTTCATGGCCCACCGCAGCCAGCAGAACAATTTAAACTATTTGGCCCGGGACGTGGCTGAACAGGTTCTGGCGGAAAAAGACGCCGATGTGTCCAGTGACCTGGAATTGCACGATACCGAGCCGATGACGCCGAGTTCTTTAATTAATTTATAATACATAGGCTTTAAAGCTTTTAATACCTTTTGTTCATATATACTTCAAAAAGCTTGGATATGATAATGGCAACGATAAGGAGTGATAATCATGTCTGAAGAACAAGATAAGCAAAGAAACACGCGCAAGAAGGAAAATAACCGTTTGTTAACTAAAGCGGCCATCATTGGGGTCGTTGCCGGTCTTTTGGGCGGGGGGATTGCTTATGGCGGTTTGTCAGCAGCCAATTTGAACAGCAGTACTTCATCATCCACGGCCAGCTCAAGCAGCAGCAACACTGGTGAAACCGGGTCAGTGACGACTTCATCCAGCGGCACGACCAAGGTCAACAAGTCCACGACTACCAGCGGGACGATGACTTCCGCCTACAAGAAGGTGCAGAACGCGGTTGTTTCAGTCTTGAACTACAAGTACACTTCCAGTTCATCATCAAGCTCTGACATCTACAGCATGTTTGGCTACGGTGATTCGGACAGTTCTGATTCAGGCTCATCCAGCTCCAAGAAGTCTTTGACTTTGTACTCTGAAGGTTCCGGGGTCATCTACACGACGGCCAATGGCAAGGGCTACATCGTCACTAACAACCACGTTATTTCCGGGGCAGCCAAGGTGAAGGTCATCCTGGCTTCCGGGCAGACGATTGCCGCTAAGGTTGTCGGCAAGGACTCAACCAGTGACCTGGCAGTTCTGTCAATCGACTCCAAGTACGTGACCCAGACCGCTTCATTTGGTGACTCCAGCAGCCTGCAGTCCGGGCAGACGGTGATTGCCATCGGTTCACCGGAAGGGTCTGAATACGCGTCTACGGTAACGCAAGGGATCATTTCCTCACCAAGCCGGACGATCACTTACAACTCCAACCAGATGACGGTCATCCAGACTGACGCGGCCATCAACTCCGGTAACTCCGGTGGTGCCCTGGTCAACTCTGACGGCCAGGTTATCGGGATCAACTCCATGAAGCTGTCCAGCTCCAGCAGCGGTGACTCCGTTGAAGGGATGGGCTTCGCGATCCCGTCAAACGAAGTTGTGACGATCGTCAACCAATTGGTCAAGAAGGGGAAGATCACCCGGCCGCAATTGGGCATCAAGGTAGCAGCGATTGCTGAACTGAACAGCTACTACAAGAAGCAGCTGGGCATTTCAACCAGTCTGAAGAAGGGCCTGTACGTGGCCAGCGTAACTTCAGGTAGCGCGGCAGCCAGTGCCGGGATCAAGAAGGGTGACGTGATTACGGCGGCTGACGGCAAGACGGTCAACGACGTAGCCACCCTGCACAGCATCCTGTACAGCCACAATGTTGGCGACAAGGTCAAGATCACGGTCAACCGGAACGGCAAGACCATGACCTTCACGGTAACCCTGCAGGCAAGCAACTAATTTAAGAACAAATAATCCAGTGGATCAGCAGATCTGCTGGATTTTTTGCTTTTTCCAAAACGAAAACAGGGAGAAAAAGGCGTAAAGTTCGGATATTTTTCTTGTCAAGGAAAATTTTTGAGGAGACTTTATCCCCAATCCTGTGGAAAACACTGTGAATTGTGCAAAAAATGGGGTAAAAAGCACTAAAAAAGCTGTGGATAAGTTGTGGATTGTGTGTAAGTTCCACGGGTAAAAGTCATGTTAAAACGTCTGTTCAAGGCGGCAGGCCGGGCTTTTTGGCTGATTGTTTGTGAAAAGGTCCAGTCCACAGGCGCTTTGTGGAATGGTTACACGGGATTTTAGAAATTTTTTTGCAAAAAGCTAGACCTAGATAGAATTCTGCTCTAGTCCACTAGATCTAGAAAAGGCCTTTCCACAGCTGTGGAAAAAGGCGGTTGATAAACTGTTAATTGTGGGGACAGAAGCAAAAATGGTAAAATAGGGGCATTATGAATATCAAAATTGTTTGCGTTGGAAAATTAAAAGAGAAGTATTTTAAGGACGGGATCGCGGAGTACCAGAAGCGGCTGAGCCGTTTTGCCAAGGTGGAGATCGTGCAGGTGCCGGATGAAAAGGCGCCGGAAAGCCTCAGTCCGGCCCAGATGGAAGAGGTCAAGAAGCGGGAAGGCGAGCGGATCCTGAGCAAGATCAAGGATAAGGAATATGTCTACGTTTTGGCCATTAAGGGCAAAGAGCGGGCTAGTGAAGAGTTCGCCAAGGAACTGAAGGACCTGGGGACCTACGGGCATTCCGACATTACTTTCGTGATTGGGGGAAGCCTGGGGACCAGTGACGCGGTCAACAAGCGGGCCAACGATCTCTTCAGTTTCGGCAAGCTGACCATGCCCCACCAATTGATGCGGCTGGTTTTGATTGAGCAGATCTACCGGGCCTTTATGATTAACTCTGGCAGTCCTTACCACAAATAGAATAGATTTTTTAGCCTCTCCTGGGTAATAAACAGGAGGGGCTTTTTGTATACGAATCAGTCTAGTGCTAGAATCTAGGGTGAAAGTGTTTGAATAAAGTATTTTAGTCATGAAAGGGATGGTTTTGATGACTAAAACAGAGCGTTACATGTGGCTGGCCAATGACCTGCTTTTGACGGCAGCGGCAGTGTCTTTGATCATTAATTTAGTTGGCCAGACGGCTTCCGGTTATGCCTTTAGCGGCAGTCATGGGCGGGCAGCAGAACTGCTCTATGATGCCTTTATTTTGCTCGTTGCTGCGGCTGTTGTGGGGGTCTGGCTGAGCAAGTGGCTAGCTCCTGCAGCGGCTTGGGTAATTGGCGCCTGCCTTTTGCTGGGCCTTGTAATTGACCGGGTGGTAGGCCTGTATTTCGGCTTGACCTGGTACTGGACTTTGGCTGTTGTAGATTTGGCGGTTAGTCTGGTTCTGGCCAGCTACCGCTGGCGGGGGAAGGCAGTCTTTAACTATTGGCTGGCTAGTATCCTCTTGGCCGTCAGCCTGGTCAGCTGCGTGATGGCCTGGCTTGGGTAACCGAAGAACAAAAGTTATTAAACTTAGCAAGAATCACTGCTCAAAAGTTGAACTTGAGCTTACAATATAAGTGAATAGCCTTTTAAAAATAGGAGCGTGATTATGATGAAAAACTTTGCAACTAAGCCAGCCGTCAAAACCGCCTTTCTGCTGGCCGGCATCTGTTTAGCCTTGTTTATGGCAGTTCAGTGGATCTTTGCCTTAGGCAACCCGGGGCCAGTATCTTGGGCCATTGCTAGTATGATTGCAATCACAGTGTTAACCCTATTTCTGGGCATCGCGCCCTTGACCAAGCTCAGCCCAGCAGCTGGCTACGTAATTGCTGCAGCATTAGCGGTTGTTGTCTTGATTTTTTGCTTCAACATTCATGAGTACATCTCAATCGGCATCTTGTACTTGCTTTACGCGGCTCTGGCCTGTGGCCTTTTATGGGCGAAAAAATAGACAGAAAAAATGGCTTCCAGGATTTTCTCCTAGAAGCCATTTTCTTTATGCTGATTTGATTAAGCGAAGATTTCTTCAACTTCAACTACTACGGCAGCAGCAGTTTCTGGCTTGCCAACCTTAGCAGCGTATTCCTTAGCAAAGTCGTCGCCTTCGTGGATAGTCACGCTGCCGACCACGCGCACGTTAGTGTGGCTTGGCACGTCAGCAACTACAACAGCAACCTTGCTGCCGTTCTTGATGTTTTCCCACAAGTGGGAGAAAGTAACTTCACTCCAGACCAAGTGCTTGTCGTCCAAAGCAGTTACAGAGCCCTTAGGACCAACTTGTGGCTTGCCGTCCTTGTCAACGGAAGCAACGAAGGCTAAAGCGTCGTTAAAGAACTTTTGTTGGTCAGCAGTCAAAGTAGTAGCGTCTAATTTCTTCATAATGGTAATTTCCCTTCTTTTTACTTAAAGTAACAATTTTTCTCTTGATACTTAATATTATAGGACCCTGCCAGGCAAAAGAAATTGATTTAGGTCAAGTTTATAACTTTTTTACTAAAATTTTTTGCGATTTCTACGGTAGTAGAAATGCGCCCAGATTCAAAAAGACAATGGCGATAATAAAGAGCAGCCAGTCTTTTTTAGTCAGTGGCACAGCGATGATCACCGACCGCGGAGCCCCTTCTTTGTAGCCGTGAGACTCCATTCCTTGGGCTAGGTTGTCGGCGCTGTTTAAGGCTACTAAAATCGCCTTAAAGTACAAAAGTGGGGACCAAAAGGAGAGGTAGACTCCCCGCATCATCCCTGCCACCCGGATCTGCTTGACCGCGGCCTGCATGCGGGGGATGATGTTCAAAGCCGCCAAAGTCCCGTAGGCAAACTTGCTTGGCAAGTGCAGGTTCTGTTCCAGCGACCGGGCCATCTCTTCTGCCGTGGTTGAAATGGTCAAGCAGGCCGTCGTAAAGGTGTATACGAAGACCCGGCTGGAAATGTCCAGGGCATACCAGAGGTCGCGGTGGTCACTGAAGATGTAGCCCGAAGAAAAGACGGTAATTGCCGCTAAGCCCGTTGCCAGAAGCATCCCGCCCAGGGCCTTAGGCTTGATCCGCCGGTATAAGAGGTAGGCTAAGGATAAAACAATAACGATGATGTTGCTGAAAAGGCTGACCTTAAAAGATAACTCCAGTGAAATAATCAAGGTCAGCAGGAATTTCAAGCTGGGATTCATTTTGCTTTTAGTCATTTTTCCTCCTAATCCTGGACAAAAGCCAGCTCTCTGCCGGCCAGGCGCAGGTGGTAGTCGCACCAAGTATTGATTCCGTAGAACTGGTGGCTGATCAGCAGGATGGTCTGCCCGCTCTTTTTCTGGCACTTTTTGAGAAGGCCCACAACTTGCTCAATCGACTTCTGGTCCAGGCCGCTCAAAGGCTCATCGATCAAGAGCACTTCCTGGCCTGACAGAAGTATCAAGAGGATCTGCAGCTTCTTTTTCTGCCCGCCTGATAAAGAATAGACCACCTGGTCCAGGTGGTCGGCCAAATCCAGGTCAGCCAGGGCCTGGTCCAAGACTTCCGGAGTGAAGTAGGGGCAGGCGTGCTTTTTGCTCAAATCCAGCTCCTCTTTGACAGTAATCGCCATGAACTGGTCAGCTGCGTTTTGAAAAATCTGGGCCACATGCTGGAAGTAGGTCCGTTCCTTGAGCTTGGCCACTTCCTTGCCCTCCCAGGTAAGTGATCCCTGGTAGTCCAGCAATTTGGTCATGGCCTTAAACAGGGAACTCTTCCCGCTGCCGTTTGGCCCCGTGATCAAGGTTACCTTCCCCTTTGGGATGGCTAATTCCTTTTGCTCAAGCAAAGGCCGGCCCTGCTTGATGGCGAAATTTTTCATGACAAAAGCCGCTGGCTCCTTCTCCGGCAGGGAGAAGTGCAGGCTGATTGGCTCAGTAGCCAGGAGAAGTGCTTGTTCATCCTTAGTCAATAAGTCCACTTGCTCGCCTTTGAAGCGGTAGACCCCGTCCACCTTTCCCTGGTAGTCGTCAAAAATGTGGTCGGTGATGATGATGGTCTTGCCCTGCTCTTTCAGCTTGGCCAAGCGGCCAATCAAGAAGCGGCGGGCCGCCGGGTCCACGCTGGCAAAAGGCTCATCTAATAAGAAAATGTCCACGTCCATGGCGACCAGGACGGCCAAGGCTACCCGCTGCTTTTCCCCGCCGGACATGGTTACGATCTTCTGGTCTAAAAGAGCGTCGATTTCCGCGAATTCGCTGGCCAGCTTCAGCCGGTCCGCAAATTCTTCTTTACCCTTGCCCAGGTTTTCCATGGCAAAAATAATCTCTTCTCTAGGCGTGGCCATGGTAAACTGCTCGCCGGCTTCCTGGAACATCATGGCCTGGCTCCGCCCGCCCAAAGAGACCTGCCCGCTGGTCAGCTGGCCCCCGTATTTCGGGTAGAGGCCGGCCATGATCTTGAGCAGGGTCGACTTGCCGCAGCCGGTCGGCCCGATCAAGAGGGAAAAAGTCCCCGCCGGCAGGGTTAAGGACAGGTCGCGGATGACCTCCCGGTCCCCGTAGGAAAAGGTTAAGTGGTCAATTATCAGTTCTGCTTGCAAAATAAAAAGTCACCTCAAAAATGGGGTGACCATAAGCAGCAGCATTTTCCCTTGCCAGCATTACCTGGCCAGGTTCCATGGGTATCATCTCAGCCTTCCGGCACCCCGTTGATTCGTCAAATTGATTCTTATTTTATTATATTGGATTTGCTAAGGCCTGTCTAATTCAAACTTTGTCCAAACTGATTGAAAAAGCCGATTTATAGCACTTTTCTTAAAATAATCTGGGAAGTGGCTTTAACGAAAAAATTTTTAGCTGTATCCTAGAATTACAGACTTTTAGACTTTAGTGGGAGAGAAAAATGTCAGATCAACGAAGACGAGTAATTACCGTGGCCTTGATGTTGTCAAACGTCATGTCCGGCCTGGACAACACGATCATCAACACCGCCTTGCCGCGGATCATTGCCGATTTGCACGGGATTGAGTATACCGGCTGGCTGGTGGCCATCTTCTTATTGGGGACGGCTGTTTCCACGCCGCTTTGGAGTAAATTAGGCGAGCGGCGGGGGAATAAGCTGGCCTACCAGCTCGCGGCTGCCTGCTTCTTGCTGGGGGCCCTGCTCCAGGGCTGCGCCCAGCAGATGTCCTTTCTCTTAACCTTCCGCCTGTTGGCCGGGATCGGCAATGGGGGGATGGTGTCGCTTCCTTATATCATCTACTCTGACCTTTATCCAAACGCCCACAAGCGCTTAAAAGTGCTGGGGATGGTCTCTGCCTTCTTCACCACGGCCACCATCTTAGGGCCGCTCTTTGGGGGCTGGATCGTTGATGCCCTGTCCTGGCGCTGGGTCTTTTACATCAACATCCCGGTGGCCTTGATTTCCATCGTTTTGATCCAGATCTTTTTCCTGGATGAGAAAAAAGACCGGCCAGTTCGCAAGGTCGACTTAGGCGGGGCCATCTGCCTGTCCTTTGGGGTGGTGGCCCTCTTATTGGGGACCCAGCTGGTGGGTTCAGCCAGTCTGGCCACGGCGCTTTTGATCTTCGCGGCGGCCTTGATTTTCATCGGCCTCTTGGTCATTATTGAGCGCCGGGCGGAGGACCCGATTATCCCGGGCCGTTTGTTCAAAAATATCCCCCTGGTGGTCGACTTTACTTTGTTCGTTTTGATCTGGGCCGCCATGTCGGCTTACAGCGTCTACGCGCCGATGTGGGCTGAAGGTTTGATGGCCACGACTGCCCTGGTCGGGGGGATGACCCAGATTCCCGGGGCCTTTACCGACATGCTGGGCTCCTTGTCCGTGGAAAAAATGCGCCGGCGCTGGTCGGCCTACCAGGTTATGCTGGCCACCTGCTGGCTTTTGACGGCGGGCTACCTGGCCATGGCCGTGGCTCCGCGCTATTTCCCTTACTGGGGGATTTTGCTGGCCGGGATGCTGCAGGGCTGGGGCAATGGGGTCATGTTCAACCAGCTCCAGGTTAAGGTGCAAGAAGACGCGGAAAGCCAGGACGTGCCGGTCGCTACTTCCTTCTCTTACCTGATCCGGATGCTGGCCATGGCGATTTCTTCCAGCGTCTTCGGGGTCATCTTGAATGAGCACCTGGCTAAGGGGGTCAAGGCTAGCGGCGGCAAGATCAGCTTGTCCATGCTCAACCACTTGTCAGACGCCAAGACCCGGGCCAGCCTGCCCAAGCAGGATTTGGGCCAGATGGAGAATATCCTTTACGGGGCCATCCACGCGATTTTCTGGGCCGCTTTTATCCTGGTCTTCCTGTCTCTGCTTTTGGCCATCTGGGCCCGCTGGCGGGAGAAAAAATTGGCCAAGTTACGGTAAGTTTTTTAGGAAAGGGGCAAGCCGATGACTGAAATTGCCAAGTTGCGGAAAAAATTGCAGGAAGCTGGGGATGCCGCCCTGCCGCTGACTAAAGGGAAGGGGCAGACTGCTGATTGCCAGTTTGTTTTACTAGGCGACAAGGCTGAAGGCTGGAAGACGGACTCCTTGACTGCCTTGCTGCTTTTAGCGGGGACGGGGCGCTTCCGGGCTGACCAGCAAAAGTGGCAGGTCAAGCCCGGCGACTGGTTTCTCCTGGCAGCTGGCCAATCTTGCCAGGCCAGTTTGAAAGAGGGGCTCTTGGTCCAGCTAGTCTTGCCAGAAGCTTTTTCAGTGAAAGACTTGAAAAAGGAGCTTATGCTGGGAGAAGCTGAAGAAGTAGGGACCCACGGCCGGGTGGCGGTTGACGGGCCGGCTGGAGCGGCTTTCCTGGCGGCCTTGAATGAGTACCATACTAGCGATTCTTTAGCCCCAATCCTGCTCAAAAGCCACCTGCTAACTGCCTTGGCCCTGGCCTTGCGGGCACTAAATGAAGCGGGCAGCTTGAGTGAGCGGGAGATCCGCCGCTATATTAGTGAAAACTACGTCTCGACCAGCTTAAAGAGTGCCGCAGCTTACTACCAGCTCAGTCCCAACTACTTTTCCGACCTGGTCAAAAAGAAGACTGGGCAGAGCTTTATTGAGCTGGTTGACGAGCAGAAGATGGAGGCAGCCGTCCGCCTTTTGGCCCGGCCAGACCTGTCGATCAAGCAGATCATCGGCCTGGTTGGCTACCGGGGCAAGTCCTTCTTTTATGAAAAATTCGGCAAGTATTACGGGATGTCGCCGGCGGCCAAGCGTAAGGAGCTCTTCCGCCAGCAGGGGATCAATTTGTAGACTAAGCTAAAAAGGCAAAAATGCCACTAAATAAAGTGACATTTTAAAAATTGTGTCGTTGAATTCCCAAAGCAACGATGATTTTCCGAAAGAGGTACACACCAATAGTTAAGCCAAGAAAGTTTGACCAAAATGTACTAAATGACAATTTATCAAATAAGTATTGGATTGGCAGAATGCAGGCAAAAAAGATTGTCAATGAGATAGCAGCTTTTGCATACTTATTTTTTGGCATTTTCTTTTTTAGCTTATCCATATTTTCTCCTATATTAATTTAGATAATACCAAATTATACCATATAACACAGCGGCTGCTGATTTTGCTGCTCACTTCGGCACATGGTTCTTCACCATATAATTTTACTCATTCTTCTCCTCCTCACTCGTAATCTTAAAATATTTTGCCAGATATAGTTCAAAAAATCACAAAAATTGCAGATTTGGTAACCTTTTTCATATTTTCATTTCTCACTTTGATGCCGATGCAGCCGGCTAACTTAGGATTGTGAGCTCGCCTAAGGTGCTAACCCTAGCCCCTTTATGCTCTAGGCTAGTTTGACCGTTAAAAGAAGCAGAAGAACTGATTCTCAGTACTCGTCCCGAAGGGCACTTTATCTTAGGCGATGAAGGTTATATAGGCAAACGACTGCATGATGCCCTCAAGATAGACGGTTATATACTGTGGACACCTTATTGGAAAAATATGAAGGGTGCTAAGCAGCATAACAAAAGAGAGCTAATGGCAATTCGCAGAACAATCGAGAGTGTGTTTTCTGTACTAAAGTACTACGGAATTGAAAATATACTTGCAAGAAGTGTAGATGGTTTCCAACAAACTGTCGAGATAATTGTACTAACTTACAATATTAGCTACATCCTAGAGAGATATGGATTCAGCTTCTTCAAGTAGCACCACGCGTATCCTTATATCCTATATATCCTCATTCTTTTTCTTAACATTACCTAAAACACAAAGATATTACATACTTGAGAAGTCCTCTTGATTCAGTCCCTTCAGAATCAAGGGGGCATTTTTGTTTTGGGCTGATTGTACAATCAAATTTTGGAATGCTCTAGTATGTATATGGATATAATAATTTCCCTTTGGTGCGCTTGCTCCTTAGGGGAACTTTGTCCTTTATATTATCA
>NZ_JBKZCD010000010.1:0-56025 GCF_046938665.1 Lactobacillus delbrueckii subsp. bulgaricus | reverse complement strand
GAATGACTATATTGCTTGTTACAAATCGAATAAATCTGCGTGGCTCCCCGTATCAATTAGGGTTAATGTAAGTTGATCATTCTCAATTAAATAGATCAACAACCAATTTGGCTTTATATGACACTCGCGAAATCCGATAAGTTTTCCTTTTAATGAATGGTCTTGATATCTATCTGCAAGTTGTCCCCCTTGTCTCAAGATATCAACTACTTGATCTAAAAGTGAAACATCATAGCCCCTTTTTAGCATACGTTTATAGCTCTTTTTATAAGCTGACGTAAATTTAACGGAATACATTAGTCACCTTCAAGCAATGCTGCTTTTAATTCTGCCATAGAATTGTATCCAGGAACATTTGGGTCTCGTGAAATTTTTTTCGCTTCTTCCATTGCTGAAAGAGTAGAGGCACTATACTTTGGACGTTCAACTTCAAAAGGCAATCCATCATGCATAATGCATTGACGCAAAAAAATATTAACTGCACTGGACATATCTAGACCAAGATCGTCGAATAATTCATTTGCTTCTTTTTTTACTTCTTTGTCTATTCTGATTTGAGTTGCTACTGTTGTCGTCATAGAAATACCTCCCTTATGTTTTTGATTGTACGCTGCCCGGTTTACATTGTCAATCAAAAGGCAAACAAATAGAGGGCTGAAAGAGGATCATTATATTCTATTTGCATCTTAGGGTGGAATTTTTGCATCTTACCGGAAAAGCTGGGACAAGACCGACAAAAAACGATACGATAATATTGCGAAAGAGCCAAAGAGAAAGAAGGTGGCCAGCATGAAGGTTAAAGTTGAGCTGAATAAAGACCAGGACTTGCCCCAGGTAGTGATCTATACTGATAAAATGACTGAAGAGGTTGAGCGGGCAGTTGCTTTCCTGGAAAGCAGCGCCAGCTCTGGCCCGTTAATCGCCCAGCAGGAAGACCGACTGGTCATCATCAAGCCTAGTGACGTCATCCTTGTCCGGGTCGAAGGCGGCGATACGGTCATCTACACCGGAAAAGGCAAGTATTTTTCCAGAAAGCGTCTGTATGAGGTCTACCAGCAGCTGGGCCAGGACTTCATGCAGATTTCCAAACAAGCCGTCGTCAACTTGACCTGCCTGAAAAGCGTTGAAGCATCTTTTAACGGAACCATGTTCCTGCGTTTAGAGCATGGCCTGTCTGATTACATTTCCCGCAAATACCTGCCCGCTTTTAAGCAGTATTTGGGGCTTTAGGAGGGGATAAAAATGTCTGCCATGAAAAATATCCTGGTCAATTCCCTAATAGGAATTGGCATCGCCGCCGTCTTGTCCTGCCTGGACAGCTTGTTGCTTTTAGCAAAAGGAGCCGGCAGCTTGACCATGACTGTTGCTGAATACACTCAGATGCTGGCCGGCATCGTCTTTGTCGGTCTTGGTTTTGGCCTGCCCAACATCGTTTATCAAAATGACAAGCTGGCACCAGCCTACCAGGTCTTAATCCACATGGGAACCGGCTGTCTGGTCATGACCCTGGTCAGCTTTTGGGCTGGCTGGATCCCGGTTAAAGCCGGCTTTTGGCCGGCCTTCATGACTATTGCCGGTGAAATCGCCGTTGCCTTTATCATCTGGCTGATTTTTTACCAGCAGGAAAAGAAGCTGGCCCGGAAGATGAACGACCGGATCAAGCAGCTGAAAAAGTAGCTATCAGGCAAGATTGGAGGTATTTCCAGTCTTGTTTTTTGTATAAACAGGAAAGTTGAACTTGTAAAAAATAAGTAGTATCGTTTGTATATCTTTTAGGTTCAATCTATAGAAATGTGAGCTAATGCAATGAAAAAATACGACTACATCATCATTGGCAGCGGCCCGGCGGCCAACCACCTGCTCTTCAAATTAGCAAGAACTGACCGGACCGCCCTGGTCATTGAAAACAACTTGTGGGGCGGAACCTGCCCGAATACCGGCTGCCAGCCGAAGATTTTTCTTGAAGGCGCCGTCCGGCCGGTCTTGAACACTTATTATCTGACTGGTAAGGGAGTAAAAGCAGCAGCCCAGCTGGACTGGAAGGCTTTGATCAAGCGCAAGAAAGAGATTTGGGCAGAATTTCGCGCAGAAGAGCGGCCAAGTATCGAAAGCGACCAGGTGGATACTGTCTTTGGCAGCGGAGTGATCATTGGTCCGCATATGGTTCAAGCAGATGGCGAGGAATATGAGGGCAAAAATATTGTCATCGCGACGGGTCTTCTGCCGCACCACTTGGAAGTGCCGGGCAGTGAGTATGCCATTAGCAATGATGAGTTTTTTGACTTGGATGAATTGCCGAAAAAGGCGGTCGTCATTGGGGGCGGCTATGTTGCCCTGGAACTGGCCACAATCTTGCAGGCAGCTGGTAGTGAAGTCACGGTCTTGCAGCACTCTGAGAAGTTGCTGAGGCCTTTTGACCAGGAATATGTCGAGAAATTGACGGAAATAATGGAAGAGCGCGGCATTGTGATTCATCTGAACACGCCAGTTAAGGCAATCGCCAAAAATTCTGCTGCTTATGAAGTAACTGCGGAAAATGGGCAAAAGTTTGAAACTGATCTGGTAATCGACGCCTCTGGCCGGCGGCCTAATGTAAACGGCCTGGGCTTGAAAAAATTAGGGATCAAGTTTGATCCGGTCAAGGGCGTGGCGGTTAATGAGCACTTGCAGACCAATGTCCCGAGTATTTTTGCCGCCGGGGATGTCGCTGACAATGGGCAGATGAATCTGACGCCGGTTGCCTGGGTTGACTCCTACCACATTTATGATTTTGTCGAAAATGGCCTTACTGAAGGGATTAAGTACCCGGCTGTAGCTACTAGCACTTTTACCTACCCGCAAGTCGCCCAGGTGGGCAAGCGGGAAAGTGAAATGGCAGAAGGCGATACGGTTAGAAGAATGAAGCTGGGGTCGACTTTTGCCGCTTTAGGCGAAGGCGATGAAGAGGCGGAATTAAAGGTCATCTTCAACAAGGATGGCGAAGTGGTCGGCGCTTCAGAAATCAGCATCAATGCCGGCGATGACATCAATCTCTTCGCCCCGCTGATTGGCAAGAAGGACCCGGCAGAATTTGCCATGAATAATCTGGGCTTCGCATTCCCGACTCTGGCCAACAAACTGGACGTTCTCTTCCGCTAGAAGCTGACAATAGGTTGAAATTTGAAAAATATTGAATTCGAGCAAAGGTTTATCCTTTGCTTTTTTCTTTGCCCGCGGATTGAAAATTGGCTGCTTTTACAGATTGAATTGCCTGTAAAAAGCCCGTCAGACCGGGCTTTTTTCGCTGGTAACATGCGACTTTTTCCTTCAAGAAAAATCTGCTTTAATCAAAACTGAGCTTCGAACATTTGGTCGAGCAGCAAAAAAATTAAGCAATTAAGTCAAGTGGTGAATGTGAAGACGGAAAGGAAAAGTGTGATGACATATTCAATTCAGCAAATCCGGGAGGGCTTAGAGAAAGCCGGCTATGTAGCTAATGACGAAATCACGACTGCCCTGTGGGCCAGCGTGAGCCGGGGCCGGCCCTTGCTTTTAGAAGGAGCTGCCGGGACGGGCAAGACCAGTCTGGCTAAGGCGCTCGCTGACAGCTTAGACCTGCCATACCAGCGGCTGCAGATGTATGAGGGATTGAGTGATGACAAGATTCTTTATGACTATGACTACCAAAAGCAGCTGCTGGTTATTGAGATGCTTAAGCCGCGTCTGATGGAAGAATGCAAAGGGATGAGTCTCAAGGAAGCTGAGCAGTACGCTCTTAGCAAGCTTGATTTCTATGGGGATGACTTTCTTTTAGAGCGGCCAGTCTTAAAGGCGATTAGGTCGAAAAAGCAGACCGTCCTTTGCATTGATGAGCTTGACAAGGCAGATGAAGCTACTGAATACATGCTCTATGAGTTTTTAGAGAATTATTCTTTGTCCATCCCGCAATATGGCACGGTTACCTGCAGGCCCGACCAGCGGCCCATCGTCATCATTACCTCAAATGGCTATCGTGAGCTCTCTGGTCCCTTGCGCCGGCGGTGCAATTATCTTTACTTAAAGCGGAAGAAAACGGCTGAAATGGCCAAAATTTTGGGTCTGAAGGCAAATGTTGACCACGACCTGGCTTTAGGCATTGCCCTGGTAGTTTCTAAAATGACCAATCTGCACTATCAACCGTCGCTGGCTGAAGCGATTGACTACGCGAACTTTCTCAGCCAGCAGGAAGAAATCAGCAAAGAAACCGCCCTTTCAGCCTTGAGTATCTTGCTGAAAGACAACCGGGATTATGACCGGGGGAGGAATTTGCTCTTGAAGCATGGCGGGGAGATCTGGAGCAAAGGCAGTGACGATGAAGACGAAAGAGAAGACGATTGAGCTGAAAAACAGCTTTTTGCCAGACCTCTTGGCCTTTGGCAACTATCTGGTTAAGCGGGGCTATCAGCTGATGCCGAATTACGCGGAAGAGACTTTGGCATTACTGGCAGGCAGCTACTTTGACCAGCCCGATGTCAGCCTGTGGAATTACCAATTGCTGCTGAAACCTTTAATGGTTAAAAGCCCGGCTGAAGCTCAGCACTTTCAAGAAGACTTACGGAATTATCTGCAACTGAAAAACAGCTTGCGGGATAAAGAAGAGGACTTAGCCAGAAATCATGAGGAAATTGCTGGCATCATGAGGAAATTTGACCTAGAAGAGGCCAGTCTGGAAGAAGAAAGCAAGCAATTAGCCCAAGAGCAGGATAGCTTACCGGGCAGCTTTAAGATTCCCAAGACCTGGCTTAAGCACTTAGAAGAGCTGCAGACCGAAAATGCTGAAGCCTTCAAAAAACTGTTTGCGGATAGTCCTAACCAGGACATATTTACAAAGATGGCTAAGACTCTAGCAGACAATGACCAGCCTGGCAAAAGAGAGATTTTTGCCAAGCGGCAAGAGCTGCTGGCTGACTTAGAAAAAGCAGCCGGCAAACTTCCTGACCTGCCTAATCCTTTGACCGGGATGCAGCTCTTAGAAATACTGGGCAAGATCATGAAAAAGATCGATCTCCAGGACAAGCGGCTGAAAAGAGCAGGAAGCAAGCAGGAGAAAAAACAAGGCGACTTAGAGCAGAGCCGGGAAGATGCCAGACAAGAAGCTGACCACCTGCAGATGAGGATTGACGAACTGCAAAACAGGTTAGCATCCCCAGGAAAGCGGGAGTGGAGCAAAGAAGCAAACCGGGGAAGGATGAACTTCATTGAGAATACTGGCCTTTTAGCCAAGCCCTTTGCCAGCTTGTCTAAGCTTGAACGTGAGCAGATCAGTGACTATGTCAATTTGTACGCCTATAAGTTCAGGGCTCAAGTCGCCAAAAGGTTGATTAGTCCAAGGAAAGGCAGGATTGATCTTGCGGCTAGCATTAAACTGGCCTGCAAAAGTGGTGGTGTCCCACTTAAGCTGCAATACCAGCACCCTAAAAAGCGCCCCTGCAAGCTGGTCATCTTCTTGGACGTGTCGGGCTCCTGCATCAAGGCGGCTGAACCGCTCTTCTTATTCGCCTGCTGCTTAAGGGAGCTTTTCCCGGCAGGCTGCGAGATCTATGCTTTTGTTGACCACTTGGTTGATCTCTCAAGTGACTTAAAGGCGGGGATGTCCTATGGCGAACTTACAGAAGTATTGCGGAAGGTGCCAACCATTGGCGTCTACTCGGACTACGGCAAGCCGCTAAGAGAATACAAAGCCAAGCAGGGACAGCTAAACAAGCGGACGATTATGCTCTGGATGGGGGATGCCAGAAACAACCACTTGCCCAGCGAGGAAAAGATCTTCAAGGACTTGTGCCAGCGGGTGAAGAAATGCTACTGGCTTAATCCTGAAGCTAAAAGCAAATGGGACACCGGGGACTCTGTCATTGGCAGATATACCCCATATGTCAGTGAACTGGCTGAGGTTACCAACCCGGCCTCTTTGATCAAATTTTTGTGCGAATTACAGAATTGAGGATGAAGATGAAAGAAGAAAGCAAAGTCTTAACAGAAAAAGAAACTGACCAGCTGGTCAGCGACTTCTTTGAGAATTACGAGAGCTACTTTGACCGGTCATATTACATGGATGTGTTGGCCCAGCCCCTGGCTAAGCAGTATCTCCGGCCGAGCAGCTTAAAGGTTTGCCTGGCTTACCAATTGCTGACTAAGGAGTGGCTGAAAGCCAAGCTTGAGGAAGAGGCTTTCGATGATAACAGTGACAAGCAGCGCATTTACCTGAAGCCTGGTGAGTTGGAGGAATATTTGCCTAAAGAAGATTGGGATCTGGCCAGTGACTACCTGTTTCCAGGAGACAAGCAGGCTTACCTGGAACTGACAGCTGATAAAAAGAAACTTCTCTTACCAAGCAACAAGCGTCAGCAGCTTCAGCACTTTAAGACCAGTTTAGCTAATTGCCAGTCCTGGCAAGAACTTGTGAACCATATCAAGGAAAATCATGCTGACCTGTCGGTTAATTGGCATTTCAAGAACCAGTCCAAGCTCGAAGTGACTTTGACGGGGAGAAAGGACCACGAGCATGCTTTTGCCTTAAAAGAGCCAGAGGCGATGGACGAGGAGTATGACAAGTTTTTAGCCAATTCGAAGAAGAAAGAGGCGAATTACAAGAAAAAGATCAAAGAAAAGGTTGCTGCTTCCAGCCTGCGGGGGGACCTGTTAGCCCGGGCAATTGCCCAGCTGACTTTGAGAAATGAGACGCGGATTACTCCTAACAACTGTCTGAAGATTCTGCGGGGATTGTCTTATCCAGATTATGACGCTATCAACCACAGCGACTATGACAGACGTTTTCGCTTTCTGCCAAACCAGGAGATTCTGCAGGTAATTGAGGCGATGCAAAAAGACGGACTGATCGCGGCTGAGGAACGCTTTTATTCTGACTATCATGTCTATTACCATGAATTGGTGCCAACTGATTTGACTGAGGAATTTCTGAATGCGGAAGCAGCTGAAGGGTCAGATCTTGCCTTGCTGAAGGAACTTAATGAGTCTGCGGATAAGACTGATCTTTCCGCTTTTAACGTTGTCAAATTAAGCCAGGAACTTCTGCAGCATCCCGCCCTGGTTTGCGTTGACCAGAGCTATCAAGCCTTTATCGACCAGCATGACCTGGCCAGAGAATACTTGAAAACCCGCCTGCAACTGACGACCAACAAGTTTACCAAGAAGTACCTTCGCCTGCTTTTAGAAGAAGGGGATGCAGAAAAAAGCATCCCTGGCCAAGCGGTGAATGCTTGATTGGGGATGCTTAGTAATTGGTATTTAATTCTATTTCCTTGGAGGGATGCTACTTGGTCAGCTGATCAACGAAAGCCAGGTATGCTGCCTGTTCACCAGTTTCTTCGGTCTTTACCGCCTTTAGCTTAACCTGGCCGCTGTGCAGCTGGTCTTCTGGAATTTCAACCGTATGGGTTTCTGTCGCGTTGCCGATCAGTTCGATCCAGTAGCTGTGATCCTTTTGGTGCAAGACGGTCTTGACCATACCGCCAGGATTGTAGACAGAAATCTCTTTTTCAAAGTGGCCCAGGTCCGGGTGAGTCAAGGCAAAGGCCAATGAGCTGGCTGACATCCCAGTCCCGCAGGCGTTAGTAAAGCCAACGCCCCGTTCGTAGGTTCTGACAAAAAGCTGGCTATCGCCGCGAATAACGGTGTAGTTGATGTTGACCCCATCTGAGAAGTATGGATTATCGCCATTCAAGTAAGCACCAAGCTCTCCTAATACTGGACTGTCCAGATCCTCTTCTTTGATAAAGGCGATGAGATGGGGATTAGGCACAGCCAGAGCGCTAAAGCGCCAGCCTGGAACCAGTTCCGGCACCAGCGTGTCCAACAGGCGGTCATGGCCCAGATTGTCAAAAGGCAGAGACTCTTTGTTAAAGCGGACAGGGGAGATTTCTACCCCAAAAGCCGGCACACCTTCTGCAAAGTCATCGGCTTGCCGGACGGCCAGGTCAGCGTACATGGTTTCCACTTTGAACTGGCTTTTCCCGGTCTTTTCGTGTAAGTAGCGGGCAACCGTTCTAAGACCATTGCCGCACATTGAAGCCTCACTGCCGTCAGCGTTGATCACTCGCATCTTGCCTAAGACGCCAGAGTGGCTTGATTCCTCAACCGACAGAATGCCGTCGGCGCCGCCAAGCAGGCCATTTTCTCTGTCTGTGAGTGTCTGGGTCAAGTGCCGCAGTTCACTATCAGTCAGCGGATTTTTCAGTTCAGTTTGGTCCAAAATGAAGAAGGAATTCTGTGAGCCATGGACTTTCAATAATTTAGTCATCTTATTCTCCTTGTGCTTCTTGCTTGAAAAAGTAGTCGTAAATCGCGGCTACCGCCCGATCGGCATCTTTAGCTGCCGTGCCCAGCATAATGGATATTTCGGAAGCCCCTTGGTTGACCATCCGGAGGGAAATGCCTTCTCTAGATACAGGTGCAGCGATGTCCCGCATAACCCCGATCCGGGCCCGCATCCCTTCGCCGACCAGCATGATAATCGCGTAGTCGCTGATCCATTCCAGGTGGTCGGGATTGACTTCGATTTGAATTTCATTGCAGACTTGATCGATCAGTTCATCGTTTAAAGTGTCTCTGTCAAAGATGATGGTCAAGTCGTCAATCCCAGTTGGCATGTGTTCGTAGGAAAGCTTGTGCTTGTTTAAGATCTCCAGGATGCGGAGGGTGAAGCCGACTTCCTTGTTGAGCAGGTACTTGTGCAGGTAGAGGGCACCGAAGTGCTTGCCGCTGGCGATCCCGGTAATGATAGTTTCCGGCTTGAAGCCTTTTTCCGGGACGATCATGGTCCCGCGCTTTTCCGGGTGCTGGGTGTTCTTGACGTTGATCGGAATCTGTCCTTGAATGGCCGGGATCAAGGCTTCATCGTGGAAGACGGAGAAACCAGCATAGGACAGCTCCCGCATCTCCCGGTAGGTCATCGTGTGAATCGGCTGCGGATTGTCAACGACCTTTGGGTTAGCGGAGAAAATAGCATCGACATCAGTAAAGTTTTCATATAAGTCGGCGTGGAAACCTCTGGCCAAAATCGCCCCAGTAATGTCTGAACCACCTCTTGAGAAGGTGGCGATGTGACCAGCCAGAGTATAGCCGTAAAAGCCTGGGAAAATTAGCTTTTCATCATCGTCATAGGCAAAGTTTTCTAGGAGCTGGTAGCTTTCCGGGTTAACAGAGGCATTGTTTGGGCTCCCCGTAACAATGATCCCGGCTTCTTTAGGATCAACGTAGCGGGCCTTTACTCCCTGGCTTTGCAGAATCTTGGCAATCAGCTTGGCGTTAAGCCGCTCTCCGTGGGCCTTAAAGGATGCCTGCAGATAGTTCTTGTTTGGATATGGCTGCTTGGGCAAATCCAGCAGAATTTCTTTCAAGGGCAAAATCTCTTCAAGTGGCAAGTTAAAGTACTCGCCGATTTCAACGTAGCGCTGGAAGATCCGGTCAGCAACTTCAAGCCCGTTTCTGCCATGGTTGATTTCATGGGCGTACTTGATCAACAGGTCAGTGACCTTAATGTCATCGTCAAAGCGTTTGCCTGGGGCAGACGTAACGACAACTTGTCTTTCAGCTTCAGCGGTAATAATCTTCAAAGCATTTTCTACAGCAGGGCCGCTAGCCAGGGAACTGCCACCAAACTTAACAACTTTCATGGGCTACTCTCTTTCGTGTTTGTCTTTAATCATAATTTAAGTTTAATCAGAATGGACTTTACCATTTTTCTCTGGAAATTGCAAAGCAAGATTCTAAAAAATCACGATAATCATCTTCTAAACACTGTGACACCAGTGCTTGAGGAAGCTTTAAATAAAAATATGCAAATAAAAAAGCGGAAAAGCTGTTGACAAGATGAGGCCAATATTATAAACTGATTACAAATTGAAGAGGCGCAACCGACAAGAGTAAGGCAAGGGAGCCAGCCAGGCGGAGAACTTGCAAGAAAGGGGAGGTTGCCGAAGCGTCCGCTTTGGCAAGGCGGATTGGCTGGGCTATGGCTTAAGAGGCCATGGACTGTCGCAGGGAAGGTACCTGCGTTGCGCTTGCAATTTGACGAGAGAATTTGATTTTGAATTTTTCGGGCTCCAGATTGTTAAGGCAATCTGGAGCTTTTTCTTTGCCTCTTCGAAGTAACAGAAACAGATGCAGATTAGAAAGAGAAAGATACTATGGCAGAATTAGACGCGCAAAGCATTATCAACTACATTGGTTCAGCACCAAAGAAGACCCCGGTTAAGGTTTACTTGCGGGGAGCTGGCCTTGATCAAGTCACTTTCCCGGAAGGTACGGATCCTTTTGTCAGTGGTCAAGCCGGCGTAGTCTTCGGCGACTGGCAAGTTCTTAAGCCGTTTTTAGCAGAACACGAAGCTGACTTTGAATCTGTCCGCGTGGAAAACACGGCCCGCAATTCTGCCGTTCCTTTGCTGGACCTTAAGGAAATCAATGCCCGGATCGAACCAGGCGCTATTATCCGTGACCAGGTCTTGATCGGTGATAACGCGGTTATCATGATGGGGGCGGTAATCAACATCGGCGCGGAAATCGGTGCTGGATCAATGATCGACATGGGGGCGATCTTAGGTGGCCGGGCGATCGTTGGCAAGAACTGCCACATCGGTGCCGGTACGGTCTTAGCCGGGGTGGTTGAACCAGCTTCTGCCTTACCGGTCCGCGTTGACGATGACGTTCTGATCGGGGCCAACGCGGTTGTCCTGGAAGGCGTCCACGTCGGTGAAGGTGCAGTTGTTGCAGCGGGTGCGGTTGTGACCAAGGATGTGGCTCCGCACACGGTGGTTGCCGGCGTTCCAGCCAAGGTAATCAAGGAAGTCGACGCCAAGACAGAAAGCAAGACCGGCCTGGAAGAAGACCTGCGTAAGCTGTAAAGAGTCAAGTTAAAGTAAACAAAACAGACATAAGTTAGTCCACATTAAGGAAGTTTTTCAATGGCAGTATTGACCGAAGCCGAGTTGCTTCAAATCCGGCGCCAACTCCACCAGATCCCGGAATTGGCTTTAGAAGAATATCAAACCCATGCTTATCTCTTGGATGTGATCAAGCAGATGAAGCAAGACTACCTGGAAATCAAGGAGCCAGCAGAATTGCCAACCGCGCTCCTGGTTCTGGTCAAGGGGTCAAAGGCTAAACGGACCATCGGCTACCGGGCAGATATTGATGCTTTGCCAGTAACTGAAGCTACAGGCCTGCCATATGCTTCCAAGCACCAAGGCGTGATGCATGCCTGCGGGCACGACATCCACATGACGGTTGCTTTGGGTGTTCTCAGCTACTTTAGCGAGCATCAGCCAACTGACAATCTCCTTTTCTTCTTCCAGCCGGCTGAAGAAAGCGAGAGCGGCGGCATGAAGGCCTACCAGCTGGGACTTTTCACCGGTAAGTGGCATGTTGATGAATTTTACGGCCTGCATGATAACCCAAGTCTGCCGGCTGGGGCGATTGGCTGCCGGAACGGCACCTTGTTTGCCGGAACGACTGAAGTCAACATTGATATTCAAGGCAAGGGCGGACACGCTGCCTTCCCGCAATTGTCAAATGACGCGGTTGTCGCGGCAGCGGCCTTGATTATGCAGGTCCAGACCATCATTTCCAGAAATATTGATCCGGTTCAAAGCGGAGTTATTACCTTGGGCAAGGTGACTGCCGGCAAGATCAGAAACGTAATCGCTGATTCAGCCAGAATTGAAGGCACGATCCGGGGACTTACCCAAAGCATGATCGAATTGATCGACAAAAGGCTGGCCGAAGTCTGCCAGGGAATTGAGCTGAGCTTCGGCGTCAAAGTCAAACTGGAACTCAATCAAGGCGGCTACTGGCCAGTTGAAAATAACCCGGAATTAACTGAAAACTTCATTAATTATATGAAGCAGGCTGACGGGGTTGAATATGTCGAAACAGCCCCGGCAATGACCGGGGAAGACTTTGGCTACCTCCTGGCTCAGATCCCGGGAACCATGTTCTGGCTGGGCATTGAGGACGATTCACCGTTGCACTCAGCAACATTAAAACCCCAGGAAAGTTCAATCAGCCGCGGCATCGCGGCCATTACCGGCTTTTTGAAATACCGGATGACGGAAGATTAAGGAAACAATAGAGGCAAAGACAATGAACCAAAACTTACAAAACGCGGATTTACTGACAGCAATCATTACGCCTTTTACGGAAGACGGACAGATCGACTTTGCCAGCTTGACTGAATTAACCAACAACTTGATTGACCAGGGCTGCAACGGCTTTGTGATTGGCGGGACAACTGGTGAGACGCCAACTTTGACCCATGACGAAAAGATTGCCTTGTACACCCGCTTTGGCCAGATTGTAAATGGTCGTGTACCGGTTATTGCCGGCACGGGCAGCAACAACACAGCGGAAACCATTGCTTTTACTGAAGAAGTTGCCCAGATTCCGGGCATCGACTATGCTCTGGTTGTCGTTCCGCCATACAACAAGCCAAACCAGCGGTCAATGATCGCTCACTTTACGGCAGTTGCTGACCAGGTTCACATTCCAGTAGTCATCTACAACATTCCGGGCCGGACTGGGGTTAAAATGGAAGTGTCAACTATTTTACAGCTGGCCCATCATCCCAACATTGCCGGTATCAAGCAGTGCGCTAGCCTGGAAGAAATTGAAGAGATCGTATCCGGCCGGCCAGTAGACTTTGCCGTCTTTACCGGTGAAGATGCCCAGGCGCTGACGGCCAGAGTTTTGGGCGCTGACGGGGTCATCTCAGTTGCCAGTCACCTGTACACCCCAAGAATGCGGGAAATGTACGATGAGCTTTACGCGGGCAACTTTGCCTTGGCCGGCAGCCTGCAGCGCTGGCTGACCCCGCGGATGAACGCTCTGTTCATGTTCCCGTCACCATCACCGGTTAAGGCGGCTTTAGCTGCCATGGGCTACCAAGTAGGGGGCTTACGGTTGCCGCTTGTAGCTTTGAACGGTGAAGAAAAGGAAGAACTCGCCACTGCTTTGAAGCTGCCAAAGGATGCATTAGCTGGTCAGCTGACGCGTGATATGTTAGAAGGAGAGTAAGATGCCAAGAATTTTATTGGCCGGTTTTGCCGGCTCAATGGGCCAGCAAGTCGTCAAATTAGTAGCAAGCCTGCCAAACTTTGAAATAACTGCTGGCCTGGCCCACCGTTTAAAGAGCAGCGATCCAGCAGATTACGGCCTGCCGGCAAGCGCTAAGCTGTACACTAGCCTGGATGAAATTCCAGCAGACGCGGCAGATATCTGGGTTGACTTTACTGTTCCAGCCTCTGTCTACCAAAACGTCCGCTACGCTTTGGAAAACGGCTACCGGCCAATCGTAGGGACGACTGGCTTGACTGACCAGCAGGAAGCTGAGCTGAAGCAATTAGCCAAGGAGAAGGAAATTGGCGGCTTGATCGCTCCTAACTTTGGCATGTCAGCTGTTTTATTGATGAAGTTCGCCCAAGAAGCAGCTAAGTACTTCCCAGACGTGGAAATCATCGAAATGCACCACGAAGACAAGAAGGATGCTCCATCAGGCACGGCCTTGGCCACAGCCAAGCTGATCGCTGAAGTCCGCGAGCCCCACCAAACAGCAGCAGACACGACAGAAAGCCTGCCAGGGGCAAGAGGCGGCGATTACCAAGGCATCAAGCTGCACGCGGTTCGCTTGCCAGGCTACGTCGCTCATGAACAGGTGCTTTTTGGCGGCAAGGGGGAAGCCTTGACCATCCGGCAGGACTCCTTTGACCGGTCATCCTTCATGAGCGGGGTCAAGGTTGCCTTGGAAAAGGCAGCTGGCTTAGACCAGCTCTATGTCGGCCTGGAAAACATTTTGTAGAAAGTATTCTTTGTTTTTTATAGAAAGACGATCATCATGCCAGAAACAGATCCTAACTTGCGGGATTTAGGCAACAGAAATCTTGCTAAAATCGCGCCTTCAGCCATCCGGGCTTTTGACGAAGAAATCTCCCAGATCCCAGGAATCATCAAGCTCACCTTGGGAGAACCAGACTTCGCGGTAC
This sequence comes from Lactobacillus delbrueckii subsp. bulgaricus, assembly GCF_046938665.1. Taxonomy (GTDB): domain Bacteria; phylum Bacillota; class Bacilli; order Lactobacillales; family Lactobacillaceae; genus Lactobacillus; species Lactobacillus delbrueckii_C. The sequence continues at coordinate 42,016 of NZ_JBKZCD010000010.1, read as the reverse complement.
CAGACCATGTGAAAAGGGCCGCTATTCAGGGAATTGAAGCAGACGACTCCCACTACGGGCCATCAAAAGGAAAGCTGGCCCTGCGGCAAGCTATCAGCAAGTATCTTACGGCAAGCAGACAGGTTGACTATGACCCGGAAACCGAAGTTATTGTCACTGACGGGGCAACTGAAGCAATTACGGCAACTTTACTGGGACTTCTTAATCCGGGTGACAAGGTTTTAGTGCCAACACCAGTCTTTTCCCTTTATTTCACTAATATTGAAATGGCAGGCGGGGAAGTGGTGATGATCGATACCTCAGATACTGGCTTCAACTTGACGCCAGAGCGGCTAGAAGCGGAGATTGCGGCGGCCGGCGACCAGGTTAAGGCAATCATGCTCAACTACCCATGCAACCCAACAGGGCGGACTTATTCCAAAGCTGAGTTAACTGCTTTAGCCGAAGTGATCAAGAAGCACCATTTGCTGGCAATCTGTGATGAAATCTACAGCGAACTGACTTATGACCAGGAACATTTGTCTTTGGCGACTTTATTGCCAGGACAGGTAATCTTGATCAGCGGCTTGTCTAAGTCACACGCCATGACGGGCTACCGGCTTGGTTATATCGCGGCTCCGGCAAGTTTACTGCCAAATGTGGCTAAGGCCCACAGCTTCATGGTGACCTGCGTAGACAATATCGCCCAAGACGCGGCAATCGAGGCTTTGACCAAGGGGCTTGACGATCCAAAGGAATTTAAGGCAGCCTACCAGCGCCGGCGGGACTTCATGGTTGATAATCTGACCAAGCTGGGCTTTGAAATGGCCGTACCGCAAGGAGCATTTTACATTTTTGCCAAGATTCCGGAGAAGTTCGGCAGCGATGACTTTGCTTTCGCCAAAGACGTGGCTAAGAAGGCCAGAGTTGGTCTGATTCCAGGCAGCGTATTTGGTAAAGGATCTGCTGGCTATGTCCGCTTCTCTTACGCGGCAGCTGATGACAAGCTGGCAGAAGTAGTTGAGCGGCTTGGTGAATACGTTGCTCAGCTCTAATATTTTTTCTAAGACAGCAGTTCGCTGTCTTTTTTTATGCCGAATGATATAATTTAGAAAGAATCTAAAGAATTAGTATGACAAGGAGCATATAAATAATGTCTGAATACCCACAACTTAACCTTGACCAAGCCAAGGGCCCAAAGGCAACTATCAAGACCAACCACGGCGACATCGTCATTCAGCTTTTCCCAGAAGAAGCACCAATGACTGTTGAAAACTTCGTCCGCCTGGCACAAAAGGGCTACTACGACGGCGTAACTTTCCACCGGGTGATCAGCGACTTCATGATCCAAGGCGGGGACCCGGAAGGTACTGGTGCCGGTGGTCAAAGCATCTGGGGCCACAACTTTGAAGACGAATTCTCAAACGAACTCTTCAACTTGCGCGGGGCTTTGTCAATGGCTAATGCTGGTCCAAACACCAACGGCTCACAATTCTTCATCGTGCAAAACAAGAACATGCCAAAGCGCTTCATTCAACAATTGCGCGATGCCCAATACCCAGAAGAAGTTGTCAAGGCATACAAGCAAGGTGGTACACCATGGCTTGACCACAGACACACTGTTTTTGGCCATGTAACTGACGGCATGGACGTCGTTGACGAAATTGCCAAGGTAGCCAAGGACGGCAACGACAAGCCACTTGAAGACGTGGTAATCACGACTGTCGAAATTGCTGACTAAGGGTAAGTAAGAAAGGTTTGCGTGAACAAGAGTGAAGTTAAAACGGGTTTGGCTCGTTAAGTTAATATTTGTACTGGCTTTTGCCATTTTTTTGGCGCCAAAGGCAAAGACTACGGCAGCTTCAGATGCTGACAAACCGTTTTACAAGAATGCCATGGTCAACACTTATGTGTATGATGAAAAAGGCAAACGGACCAAGGATAAGAAGATCCTGGCCGGTAAAGCCGTTGGCTGCTACAGCATGATTAATTATGTTGGTGACAAGCCATATATCATGATCGGGCAAAACAAGTACGTGGCATATATGAACGTGGTTGGCCTGGATTGCCAGCTGAACCATAACAGCTACATTTATTCCAGCAAAGGCAAACGGCTGAAGAATTCCGGCGTCTTGCTGAAGAATGGCCCGGTAACTGTCTATGGCGGCAAGAAAAAGATCAATGGCAGCAAGTACTGGGCAATCGGCGTCGGCTTGTACGTTAAGGCAAGCAACATCGAAACGCCTAAGGGCGAAGTGACTAGTGATCCAAATACGCAGAACCAAACGACTGAACCGCAAACATCTTAAACTTGAGCACTGCAAATGCAGTGCTTTTTTGTTTGGAGGGGATACGATTTCGTTTTCAGCTTATAGTTCGAATAATACATATTATGTAAAGTTGTGTAGAAAAATCCGCGAGAGAGGATGCTTTAGCTGCAGCTGGTCATTTTGCCCGCTAGTATTTGATACTGCGCTCTGATATAATTCAGATAATCTTTTTTCGCGATTACTTTTGGATTGGAGATGAAAACAATGTTTAGCTACAAGCTCAACGATGAATTAGAGTTAGCCGTGCCAAGACTGACTGACGGTGAAGCTCTGTATGACTTAATTGACAGAAACCGGGACAATTTATCCTACTACTTGCCTTGGGTTGACCACGTTCATGACGTGCAAGCTGAGACTGATGCTATTAGGCGTGGTTTAGTCAGGTTTGCTGAAGGCAAAGCCTTAGACCTGCATATTTGGTATCATGGCCGATTAGCTGGTAAAGTCAGCTTGAATTCAATTGATGCTATGTATTCTGAGGCAGATATCGGCTACTTTTTAGGCAAAGAATTCCGCGGACGCGGGATCATGACGCTGGCTACCCGGGCGATCATCGATATCGCCTTTGAGGAATATGGCCTGCACAGAATTATGCTGCAGTGCGCGGTAGACAATCTGCCAAGCAATAATGTGGCTAAACGGCTGGGGATGCGGTTTGAAGGCTGCCATAAGGGCCGGCTGATCCTTAGAGACGGCTATCATGACAGCAATGAGTACGCTGTGCTTGCTGAAGAATGGCCTGATGTGAAAGAAAAGTACTAAGCTACCCTTGCTTAAAGCTCAAAGTTTTTCTCACGTTTTTTATGTGTGTTAGTTTAAAACTATAATTTTAATGACAGAAGTTTGAAATGCTCTTTTGGCTCAAGGATTTGCTTTATAGCAATTTTATTGAGTTTTTGAGCATTTTTTATTTTTCTTTTCTGCTTTTGATTTCTGTTTTATCAAGCTACAGAAAAAATCTGCCCGTATTTCGGCAGATTCGCTAGCTAGTCTGTCAAATCACCAAGTTCAAGGATTTTGGCTGAACGACCAGATGATACTTGGCGGCTTCCTTCTTTTCGCCATCAAGATTCATTGCTGCAGGCGTTGTTATTACGCATTCTTTCACCTGTTTCACCACTACATCCTTGCAGCTATTTAGGTCCTTTCGCAGAATTTTATAGATATAATATGGCGCAAATAAGCGGTTTACTTTCGGCAGGATTACCATGTCAATCAGACCGTCGTTGATCTTTGATTTGGGTGAAATTTGGAAGCCCCCGCCATAAAAGCGACCATTGCAGAAGGCACAAAGCGTGACCCGGTCGTTAAAAAGCAGATCATTTTGGACCATGACTTTCACTTTAGCAAACTTATAGCGGCTGATATTGCGCAGGATTGAAGCTACATATGCCGTGCTTTTAGGCGTTTTGACGTCATGTACCGTATTGGCAATCAAGGCGTCAAGTCCAAAGCAGCCAACGTTGACGCAGTATCGCTCATTATTGACTAAAATCGTGTCAATTGGAATCGCTGGCTGGTCTAAAGTTGCTTTGAGGATGGCTTCAGGAGTCATATGGCGGTGAATCGCGCGGGAAAAGTCATTGCCCGTCCCAAATGGCAGGCAAACAACTTCATGGTCTGTATGCACGAGATTTTGGATGACTTGGTTGAAAAAGCCGTCTCCGCCAACTGAGTAGAACCGGGTCTTTTCCGGGTAATTTTTGACGATTTCTTTGACGTGGTCCTTGTACTCACTAAAGAAAATCACGTAATCTCTCCCCTCCATCACCCTAGCGATATTTTTGACGAGGGAATCACTTTTCGACTGATCGGGACTTGGCTTGATTAGAAAAACATGCTTCATGTATTATATCGACTTCCTTTTATAATAGTTTAATGTAAGCACAATCTTGCCGATTTGTACAGAAGCCGTAGCAAAAAGGGGGCGATAAGGTACCGCCTCCCCTGTTCCCTCCCCCGCTTTTGGAGGTGAGGTGATAGTTTCTATATGCTATTTAGTGGAATCTTTTCTAGCTTGGTGACATAATTGCACATGAATGTGACAAGGAGGCCTGAACATGTCCTACATCAAAAATTTCACGACTACATACACATTTAGCGGTAAGACATACAAGATTACTGCACCAGCACGCTTTGATGCTGAAACAGATCAACCAATTTACGATGCTGAACTTGATGAACGTGCAACTGAAATGGCTAGACAAGCTTATCGCGACGATGTGGGGCTTGTGTCACCTGCCGACTTAAAGAGCTTTCGGAATAAGTTTGGCCTCTCTCAGCGTGATTTGGCTAAATTAACGGGACTTAGCATGAATACTGTTGCTTTGTATGAAGCTGGTGCCTTTCCATCAGAGGATGACAACAAGTTGCTAAAAGATTTGCTCTATACTAGTAAATTGCCAAGTCAAATTCCCTTGAAAGAACCAAAGAAATCTTCAAAGTTTACTGCCAAGCAACTAGCAAACTGGCTGCGAGTAGAGAACTACTTTTGCCATGAACAAGATGCAGAGAAGCCAATTGAAGAAGCGTTTAACGACTACAACTTAGTATCCCAGGATTCGGAGACTTGTCAATTGCTAAGAGTTGAAATTGAAGGGGGAAGCGGCTCTAATCCTTGGTCATCTCCACTACATTAGCACGCTCGTCAGCCTGCTTCTGCAATGTCGGAGCTTCCTGTTCTTTCTTGGCCTGCTTGCTTGACCATTTATCGTGCTTTACATAACCATAATTATGACTAGTCAAACTAGCATCCCTCCTCCCCCATCTCTTTCTCCCAAAAAGATGCTATAATAAGCATGTAAATCTTAGAAATACACCACTCATAGGAGGAAATTCTTATGCGTAAAGCAGTACCGATGCTAGACAATAGCTTGACTACAGCAGAATTTTTAGACTTAATTCCATCTGCCTTCCAATCAGTCGTCTTTGGCACGATTGCCAACGGCCGCCCTTATACTAACGTTGCCGATATTGAGCTCTGCCTTGACGGTAAGCTCTACTTTGCGACGACCTACCAAAAGAGCTTCTACCAACGCTTGCACGCCCTGCCCTATGTCTCAATCACCGCTCTTAAAGGCGAAGAGACCATGTCCAGCGTTGGCTTTACCCTAAACGGGACAGTCAAAGAAGTCGACCTCTCCTATCTTGACAAGATCTACGACCAGCATCCCGAAATGCTGGAGATCAACAAGACCAACTCCGAACGCCGGGAACTGCTCCGGCCATTTGAAATCACCCCTATTGACGGCTTTGTTTACGATTTGCGGCAAACCCCGATTTTCCAAAAAGCCTTCACCTTCTAATTCCATGCAAAAAGCGACCGAAACTGTATCATGTTTCGATCGCTTTTCATTTGCTATAAAAACTTAGTCTTGCTTAGTGTCTCCTAAAACAATCCCCTGGTAAAGCGTAACGGTTACCAGGTAGTAAACCAGGTACAGGAGGAAGAAGGCTAAGAATGGAATCCAAATCTTGTAGTAGGGGTCTGGCAGAAGGATCGTGAAGAACTTCAAGCCAAAGAGCACGTCCAGGCTGCCAAGTACCGCCGGTGCGACAAACAGAATAGCAATTTCCTTTCTGATCGCTGCCTTTAAGACGCTGTTTCTAGCCCCAAGCTTGTAGAGCATCTTGTAGCGCAATTTATCACTGGCTGCAGCTGACAGGATCTTAAACATCAGAGTTGAAGCCAGCATCATCAAGAAGGACAAACCGAGGAAAAGGCCCATAAATTCAAAGCCTGAACACATTGCCGCGATCTGCTGGTAAAGAACCGGCTTGGTGAATTCCAGGTAGCCATAAGCCATAGACTCCTTACTGAAGAGCTTCATTTCTTGCTCAGTAAGCTTCAGCAATCTCTTGTTGTTCTTGGCAAAATCCTTAACCTTGTAAAAAGTGATGACCTTGCTCGTCAGCTTCTTTTTGGCAAAAGCTGCATCTGACAAGGCCACAAAGCCCTTGCTGGAATCTTCTGGGAAGAGGCTGGCAGCTTGAGCAGAATTTCTGACCGTAGCTGAAGTCTGCTTACCAGTTAAGGTCTTGGATGTAACCTCGACCGTGTGGTAAATCCGCCCTTCCTTGTCAATCGCCTTCTTCTTGTCTGAAGATGCCGCGTTATACATTTGAATCTTGAGTGGTGTCTGGTCAATTTCACTTTTCTTGACATAGAGGACGCCATTTTTCTCATCAGCCTTGTAGCTGTAAGTAACTTTCTCCTCTGTACCGATTTTTTCAACCTTGTCAGCCAGCTTCTTCTGCTTGCCAACTAAGACAAAGTCGTAGTACATAACGTCAGTCATGGCATTCTTCAAATTGTTGAAGTTAATGCCGACCGTAATAGCGCCAAGGGCCAGGGCCAGCATAATTGAGATGGCTGACAGGATTCTGGTATAGCCATGCAGGCGGAACTTCAACTGGCCCAGAGTGTAAGGTCGTATCCCCTTATAAAGGAAGCTGTGTCTCTTCCGCAAAAAGTCGATGACAGCTACAAAGAAGGCGTCAAAGATTAAAAAGCTGCCCAAAACGATGGTTACTAAAGCAATTGGAATTGCCTTCAGCTGCAAAGTAGCCACATGCCACATTGCCCAGTAGCCCGTAGCCAAAAGCAGTACACCCGCGATAGCCTGGATAGTCCGTAAGACCGGCCGGCTCTTCAACTTGCTTGGCTTCTGATCTTCTTTTAAGAGATTGATCAGAGTAGTCTTGGTCAGCTTGACCGCGTTCCAGGAAGCGGCCAGGAAGAACAGGGCGACAAAGAAGAGTAAGGTCCAGAGAACTGCTGGCAGGTAGAGCGGGTTAAAGTGAGCCAGAGTTAGCCCCAGCTGCTTGACCATCAAGGATGAGACCAGTTCAGTCAGCCCCACGCCTAAGATAATCCCGATCCCAGTAGCCAGAAGGCCGGTAACCAGGGTCTCAGCGAAGATCAGCTGGCCGATCTTGCCGCTTTTTGCCCCCAGCATCATGTACATGCCGTAGTCCCGCTTTCTCATGCTCAAGAGGAAGCTGTTGGCATATGCCAGGTAGACCAGGGTTAAAATAGCCAGAAGGACGATCCCGAAGGAAAAAATAAACTTGGTCGCTTCCATGGTCAGCTGGCCGGCAACGCTGGACTTCAAGAAGGATGGGTTAGCGGCCAGAGTCAAGAACATGTAGAAGATCATGCTGGCGGCGCTAAGGCCAGAAAACAGGACCAGGTAGTCTTTTAGCCGGCTTTTCAGCCCGGTCATTGACAGTTTAAAAATCATGTTAATCCCTTTCTTTACTCAACTAGTCGGCATTTTCGCTGAGCTGGCTGATCAGCTTCTTGTAAAAGTCCTGCCGCTTCATGTCCCCGCGCTTGATTTCTTCATCAATCAAACCGTCCCTAATAAAGAGAATCCGGTCAGCAAACGATGCGGAGAACGGATCGTGAGTGACCATCAAGATTGAAACCTGGTCTTTCTCATTAAGCAGCTCCATCGTGTCCAGCAAGGCTCTGGAAGACTTAGAATCCAGGGCCCCAGTTGGTTCATCGGCCATCAAGATTGCCGGTTCATGAACCAAGGCTCTGGCAGCAGCAACTCTTTGCTTCTGCCCGCCGGAAATGGCTGCTGGGTACTTTTCCAAGACTTCGCTGATGTTGAGCTTAGCGGCGATCTTATCGACCTTAGAATCGATTTCTGAGCTCTTTACACCTTGCAAAGAAAGTGGCAGGGCAATGTTTTCCCTAGCGGTCAGGTTGTCCAAGAGGTTGAAGTCCTGGAAGATAAAGCCAATTTCTTTAGCTCGGAAGTCGGCCATCTGGTTCTTCTTCAGCTTGGCGATGTTTTTGCCGTTAATCGTGACCTCGCCGCTGCTTGGCTTGTCCAGGGTTGACATGATGTTCAAAAGAGTGGTTTTACCAGAACCGGAAGTCCCCATAATGGCGACGAATTCTCCCTTGGCTACGCTGAGCGAGACACCCTTCAAGGCCTGGAACTGCTTCTCCCCTTTTTTACCGTAAGTCTTCGTAACGTTGTTGACTGTCATCACTTTTTCCATAGTTACCCCCTAAATCGTATCGGTGTATTACTGTTCTGATACACTAAATAATACTGGAGTCTTTTCGAATCGTCAATAGGAATTTTAGCGATTTGTAAAAAAGTTGTAACAAAAAACAGGCGAGGCTCTCCTTTTGTGGAAAGTCTTCGTCTGTTTCATGATTAGTGTAGATGCTTTATTCAATTTTTACAGGTCTTCACCCAGCTGAGTTGTGGCGTATCTTGCCAACAATACCGGGGATGCCTGGTAGTATGGCGTGTCCTTGTCCAGCTTGGCGATTTCAGCCATTTCCGCATCAGTCAGCTGGAAGTCAAAGATGTCGAAGTTGTCACGGATGTGGTCTGGGTTCTTAGAGCCAGGAATAACCACGTTGCCCATTTGCACGTGCCAGCGGAGAATGATTTGGGCGTTGGATTTACCGTACTTTTTGCCCAATTCAGAAAAAATTGGCTGGTTGATCAAGCTCTTGTCGCCGTGGCCCAGCGGGTACCAAGCCATGAGGCCCATATCATACTTGGCCAGGAACTTTTTCAGTTTAGTTTGCGGGTAGTATGGGTGGGCTTCAACTTGTACGACTTGCGGCTTGATCTCCATGGTGTCAATTGCTTCTTGAACCAGCTCTTGCGGGAAGTTGGACAGGCCGATCGCCTTGACCTTGCCTTCCTTTACTGCCTTTTCGATGTTCTTGTAACCTGCCCGCCAGTTGTCAGTTGGCTGGTGGAGGAAGAGCAGGTCAACATAGTCAGTCTGCAGGCGCTTCAACATTTCGTCAACGGCGGTGTCATTTTCATAAACCGTTGGCCAAAGCTTAGACACCAGGAAGATATTTTCACGGGCTACTCCGCTCTTCTTGATGCCGCGGCCGGTAGCCGATTCGTTTACATAGGCATTGGCCGTGTCGATCAAGCGGACGCCGCTTGCTAGGGCACTGGCGACTGAGTTTTCCGCGTCTTTTGGCGAAAGCATGAAGGTACCGATCCCGGCCATAGGCATTTGCAAACCGTTGTTTAAGTTTAAGTATTCCATCATATTTTGTCTTCCTTTCGGGAACTATCTGTTTGATTTCCTTAATGCTTTTATGATACAAGGCATGCCTGTCAAAAGATAATGCTTGCTATACATGTTGCTATGCATCCCTGCTATAGAAGACAGCCACTGGAGCTGTTGCTTGCTTTAGTGGCTGTCTGGTCTTCAGTTTTCTTGGGTTTTCGGGTCGATAAACAAGATTCTGACTTTGCAGCGGATGTGGTGCTGGTAGTCCATTTGGCAGATCTCGCTAAAAATCTGCATTTTCTTGTTGCAGCGCATAGCTAGGGCGGTGTCTTGCTTATTTAATTTCCCCAGCTCATCCCCTTCCAGGGTGCAGACCGTAATCTGCTCGTACGGAGGATTTAGCTGCAGAGACAAGAGCTGCCCTACTTCGACTTCTTCAAGGTACTTTTGCCGGCTCTCTCCAACAATATCTTCACCGTCTGTTTCTAAGAGCCAGCTTTCAATGTGCGGGATATTGGCTAAAACGGGTTCAGTCATTTTTTGATAGATGGCTAATCCCAGCTGGATAATTTGTCTTTTTTCATCGATGGACTTGATAAAGGCAAATGGCTTTTGCTCAAGGTTAGCTAGAGCAGACCTAACCAGGTTCGCGATGCGCGGGTTAGGCAAATAGCCCAGGGTCTGCCCTTGGCAGGCAATCAGTACATTGTCGCCATCATCTTTAAAGCTGACTTCCATTTCTGGTTGGAGCAGGTACCACTCCGGCGTGCACTTACTGCCTCTTAACTCAATAGTTGGAAAATACCGCATTCTGTAGTGGTTGTCGCTAAAATGCTCAGCTTGCCCCCGGCTGTATCTAAAGGGACCGTACAGGCGCTCATATTCGCGTTTGGCCGCCAAAGATTTCTGCCGTTCATCATAGGCGGACTTACTGGCGATCTTTTTGGTCAAGTAATTGACGATCTGGACAAGCTCGCCAGTCAATTCCGGATCATAGGGGAAAAGCAGAGGCTGGTCAGCAGGGATGCCCGGCTCTTCGTCATAGTTGAGCTCAAGTAAGGGTTCTAGGACATAGAGATTGCTGACGCCGGTTAGGCAGAAATTGGCCAGATCTGTTGTATCACAAGGGATGAAAATGCTTGAACTGTTTTCCAGGTCAGTATACTTGATCTCCTTGTTATTTATGGTCAATAATGTGTTTTCATTTCCGATTTGCCAGCTTTCACCGGCCTCAATCCGGCAGACTGGGCTGTTATTTTGGCTCGTCATCCTTTTTACCTCAGTCAATCAAAAGGGATCTTGCGTAATTATTGCAGTTCCTGCTTCAAGTTAAGTATTTTGCTCTCGATTTCTTTAATCACCTGCAAAAAGGTCTCATCATCTTGGCCTGTAGGATCTTCTAATCCCCAGTCTACCCGCTTTTTTGCAGGCAAATAAGGACAGCGGACTCCGCAACCCATGGTGATTACGTAATCAACGCTAGGCAAATTAGCCAGCGTCTTCGGCTTTTGCCCGTTAGCCAGCATGTCGATGCCGTAATGCTCCTTGATCAACCGAACCGCGTCGGGATTAATCTGATCTTTAAGGTCCGTGCCGGCTGAATAGGATTCAAAGACATCCCCAGCCAACTTTTTACCCAAGGCTTCAGCAATTTGGCTGCGGCAGGAATTATGGGTGCAGATAAAGGCTACTTTCGTTTTGGTCATAATGAACTCCTGTTATTTCTTCTCAAGCAGACCAGGGTTACTGGAAACAATGACAAAGGAAAAATTCTCTCCAGTGAGCTGTAACCGATTACTTATGACCTCTATTATAAACTAAAAGCAGCATCCCCTGCACTAAATACAGATGAATGCTGCTAATGTAACTTAGTTTGCTTTTCTAAAAATTGTTCTAAACAAGAATCTTACTGCAGGACCACAGAAGAAGATTTGCCAGCCAATCGCCATTGGAAAGTTGATGACGGCAGTCTGCAACCAGGTCCCGATGAAGCCAGCTGCTTGGAAGTTCTTGAAGAGCGCGGTCGCGATCAAGCTCATCGTTGGGCACATAAGGCAGACAGTGATTGAGCAACGGATCAAGATGATCAGCAAGATTGGCGTTTCAGGTGTAATCAGCCGCTGAGTCAAATAAACGACAGGCTTTTCAAAGACGAACATCTCCAGGATGATTGCAACTGGCCACATGATCATCATTTCGCGGAAGGCATCCAGTAAGACAGCATCCCTCATCCCGCCGATGGTAAGAGCGATGTTGTAGCAGATCATGGCGTAGACCATAACAAAGGCCATCATAACAGTAAAGACAAAATTTTCCAGTTTTGATTCTGGCATTAAAAAACTCCCTTCATGATTCACGTGTTGTTCGTTAATCACTCCGGGAGTGTGCGTTTCCAATCATAACCGTATTCAAATACAGTTAGTTATTCTAGCATAGAAAAATTGATTGTGTAAGGATTTTTGATAAGTTTTTCTGAAAAGCGTTTGCAATTTTCAATTAAAGGCCAGTAAGAACATCGGCGATTCCCAAGTTGTATCATCCGGGAAGGTAACCTTGATAGTAACGTAGCTGCTAGATTGCTCATCGTAGCTGTAGTCGTCACGAATCTCGTACTTGGTCCCCTTCGGCATAGCATCAGTATTGCTGATAAAGTCTTGCGGCTTTAGCAATTGGTAGCTGTCTGCTTCAATATCTGTGCCTACTGGCATGGTGATTGAAGAGCTCTTCAGAGCTGGATGATAGACCAGGTTATCTGGCTGACTGACTGTTAAGGTAAACTTCTGGCTAACTTGGTAGGAATAATCTGGATACTCAACCAAAATATAGTAATCATGACTGCCTGGTACCGTGGTATCGGGATCATCGGCTAAAGGATTGCCATCCGCACGGCAAAAGCTAAATTCTGTCGTATCCCTAGTTACTTCAGCTGGGTCATTCGGGAAGTAACCAACTGGGTTAGTCACAATGTCCGTTCTAATATCAATATGGTGGCCATACGGCACGGTAGTGTTCTTGACAGTCACATTGTACGCATCTGCTTGTGCTGACTTGACTACAAAGGATACTGGCCCTACCGTTTCCTTTGAACCATCTGGGTAGGTAACCAGAATATTAGTCTGATAGAAGCCGCCCTTCTTAGTGTTTACCGGCTTTACAAAAGTATAGTTTGTCTCACTTGGAAGATCCAAGGTATTAGTAATGTAAGAATACGCATCGCTTGAGAATGTTTCTCCCCAATCAAGTGTTGTAGTCCAAGCCTTAACCTTTGGGTTATACTTCTGTGCCATCGTTAACGGCTTCTTGCTAGTCTTCTTTACTGTCTTTGCGGGTTTCTTAGTAGTTTTCTTGACTGTCTTTTTAGAGCTCTTCTTGGCAACCTTCTTCACAGTCTTCTTACTGCTTTTCTTCTTAGCAGTTTTCTTTACTACCTTCTTCGGCTTAGCTGTCTTTTTTACGGTCTTAGCCTTAGTGACTTTCTTCTTGCTTACTTTCTCATTGGTCTTTTTGCTGGTCTTCTCCGTTTTAGCTACAGATTTCTTCTTAGCCTTGTAAGCCTTAAACCATTTAGTCTTTTCTGGGGCAGAGACAAAGTAGAATTGCCGCTTGCCGGCTTTATACTTGCTACTCTTAATTACCCAGCCACTGCCAGTGCTCATCAACCATCGTGACCGATAGATAACAGAACCTTTCTTGACTTTGCCCGCAGAGTAAAAATGGTTCTTTGACTCAGAAGTGCCAGTCTTTACCCGGTAGACCTTCATAGTCTTAGTGACTACAACTTTCTTGTTAGCCATTTTGGCATAGTCATACCCGTTAAGGTAGCTTGCTTGCACAGGCTGAATGGTCGTAGCGACCAAGGACAGACATCCAACAAATGCTAGAATTTTCCTTTTCATGTTATTCACCTTTCCTAACTTAAACATCCAACTTGATCATATCCCTAAAATTCGTCCATGAAAAGGCTTTAATCAAAAAAGTCGCATACTTTTGTACGCGACTTTCCATATCCTAAATTATGTTAACTATCTCTATATCTCATTTTGTTTCCGGGTCATTACCAAAACCGCTAGTAAATAGAAAACTACCCCAGTAACCAGCAAGACGACTACTGACAGCCAGGCAGGCGCGGTATGGCCGTCATATACGAAGACAATCCCAAACATTTCCTTGATTTCTTTTAGTACACTTGCCGGCTGATTAGCAAAGTTTGCCTTTATTGCAGGCTTCATCAAAAGCTGCCGGTAAAGTACCGCTGAATGAGCACATGGGAAGTACTTAACCAGCCATTGAACGTTGTCTGGCAGACTCCCAATTGGAATGTATGCCCCAACCAAAAAGCCGATCAGAGTCCCAACTATCGTGCTTGCGGCTGAATAGGAGCTGTTGGTCTTCAAGAAAGAAATTATGAAGGAAGCAATCGCCGATGAAGCAAAGGCTGATAAGACAATTACAGCAAATAGCTTTAGTAAAGTCTCCACATCCAGTACTGCCCCGCCGGCCAGACCCAGGTAGATTTCCCCAAAAATTAAGGTAAAAATGGACATGATGATGCTGATGATGAAGCCAGTCACGATATAGCCGCCCGCGACCTGTCTTCTGCTGACCGGAGATGAGTAAAAGTCCTTGATCGCCTTATTCTCCCGGTCACTGATCATTACTCCATATGCTCCTAAACTCGTAGTGATCGACGCCGAAGCCAGCATCCCCGCTAGCATCCAAGCCCGCATCAAGCGGTTGGGATGTGGCAGAAACTTTAGCCCGCTGTTCACTGAATCACCAATGAATAAGATGTAGAGGGCAAAAATAATAATGACACTCAGCATTGAGAAGAATACTGAAGCTTTGTCTCTAAAGTAAATCTTGAGATTCCTTTTGACCATCGCGCTCATTCTCTTAGCCTCCTCCCTGTAATATTCAAGAATACGTCATCCATCGTTCCGTGCAGGACTTCAAAGCTTTGCAATTGGTCCCGCATTCCTTCTACGATATCAATGGCATCCATGGTGTCCGTCAGTTCTACCTCATAGTGGTCGGCTGCCTTTTTCCAATTAAGTGATAAAGACGACAGAATATTGTCTAAACTCTGCTCTTGCTTCGGATACAGCTTCAGCCGGTCATAGCTGTAGCGCTCTTTCAAGCTGATCGGACTACCTTCAGCGACAATCTTCCCGTGGTCCAGTATTACCACATAATCCGCTGCGGATGCTTCGGCCATATAGTGTGTCGTCAGAAAGATGGTCATCCCCTGCTCTTTTTGGAGGCGCTGGATCGTTTCCCAAATGTGCTGCCTGGTCTGCGGATCAAGACCCGTCGTTGGTTCATCTAGGAAAAGGATTTTCGGCGTATTTAAGAGCGCTCTGGCGATATCTACCCGCCTTCTCTGCCCACCGGACAATTTTCCATACTGCCGCTTAAGCAGGTCGTTAATCTCCGTATACTCGCTTGCCCGGGCAACAGCTGCTTTTACTTCTGCCTTGCTGTGATAGTAAAAGCCAGCGCGAAGAGTTAAATTCTCAAGCACTGTAAGCCGCTTATCCAGCAGTCCTTCTTGAAAGACGATCCCGATCCTCTGCTTGATTGCCTGTGCCTCCGTCTTCATATCAAGCCCGGCCAGCTTGATCTCACCAGAATCGAACTTGGTTAAAGTTGACAGGCAGTCAACCGTTGTAGATTTTCCGGCCCCGTTTGGGCCAAGGAAGGCAAAGAGCTCGCCTTCGCGGACTGCAAAGGAGATGTCATCGACGACTTTCAAGTCACCATAGGACTTAGATAGGTTTCTAACCTCAATAGCATTCTTCACTATTTTGCAACCCCTTTCTATTTATCTTTATAAGTTAATTCTACATCTGCTAATATCTTTTTGGGTTAAATCCAGGTAAGATGCAAAAATAGGCAGCTAAGTTGCAAAAAGCTGGCATAAGAAAAGGCCACGCTGGTTGGCGTGACCCCTTAGGTGATGTAAAGTGAGTTAATTTGCCCTGAGATACAGATCTCAAGTACTGTATATTCAATGCTTCATGTTAAAATTAACAGTAACTAGATACTGTTTAGAGGTGGCATCATGCAAATTAGACGCGCGCAAGTTAAAGACATTCCAGCAATTATGAAGCAGCTGAACCAGGTTTTGGAAATTCACGCTTCGATTCGTCCAGATATTTTTATTCCAGGCACAACCAAGTACACGGTGGAAGAGCTGACGACAATCATTAACGATGACCAGAAAGCAGTTTTTGTCGCGGTTGACGAAGATGATCAAGTGCTTGGCTATGCCTTCACTCAGCTGCAAGAGCAGCCTTTCTCAACCAATATGGTTCAGTTTAAGTCACTCTTTATCGATGACCTCTGTGTTGACAGTACCCAGCGCTCCCAAGGCGTGGGCCGGGCCCTGCTTGATTATGTCAAAGCTGAAGCCAAAAGACTGGGATGCTATGAAGTGACACTTAATGTATGGGAGGGCAATGATTCTGCCATAAACTTCTATAAGAAGAATGGCTTGAAGGTCAAGGGAACAAATATGGAATTTATTTTGTAAGCAAAAACCGATCTCAAATTTTGAGACCGGTTTTTAATTCCAGCAAGTTACTTTACATAACAAAATTTATGTAGATATGTTTACTTAAAAATGTATAGCGCTGATAAAGCGATTCTGTTGCTCTTAAAAAGTTAAAGTTGATCACCTGCACATTTAAGCGCAATAGAACTCACTTCTTAAAAAGGTGTATTTTATCCTAAACGGAAAGACTTCAAATCTTCTTCCATGCTTTCGTCTTCCAAGCCGATGTATCTCAGAGTAGTGGTTGGGCTGCTGTGGTTCAGCATCTTCTGCAGCTTATACAGGGCCCGGGGATCTGGATCACCTGCAGGGGTTGTCGCGCTCTTGATGTAGTGGTAGCCAAAAGTTTTTCTTAGGGTGTGGGTACCAACTGTATTGGGATCAATCTCGCACTGCCGGGCTGCCCGCTTCAAATCTTTATAGAAAGACTTTCCTTCAATATGCCCCTCCCCTTTTCTAGAAGGGAAGAGCCAGTCGCTTGGCTTCAGCCGCATCTGGTCAATATAATTTTCCAAGTCCTGGCTGATATTGCCGATATAGGCATGCCGGTTCTTGTGGGTTTTCGTTTCAACCAGGTTGTACCATTCCCCGTCTTCAATGTCTGAGACCTTGGCCTTGACGATGTCGGAGATCCGGAGACCTGTGTTGATCCCAAAGACAAAAATCATAGCATTCCGCAGACCATTCCTGTTTTGCCCAGTAACTGTCCCGGTCCCAAACTGGAGGGCCCGCTTCATGGCGTTAATTTCCTTGGCAGTTTTCAGTGGCCGGATATTTCTGCTGCTCTCTGTTTTTTTAACTTTTCGGCCCATTTTGCTGTTAAAATCCTCCCCTCATTGAATGCGTCTTTATGTATTTATTCTAGCACAAAGGTGCATTGAAGCGACAAAATTGTTAAAAATTCCGTCCTAACTAATCAAGATTCGAATGCGTAAAAATGCCTATTTCTACGCATTCGGTAAAAAGGTGATTTTTTGCCAAAAATGCTGAGAAAAGCTCTCATTTGCGCCCAAAATTTTGGAGATGATTACTTGCCCTTTTTCCCGCAAATGAGGTTAAAAAGAAAAAAGCAGCATCCCCTCACGCGAAAATTCTGCAGGGATGCTGCTTAGTAGCTATTCAATTTTTCTAATTCGGTAGCATATATTTGGTGCCTCTGCCTTCACCAGATTTGAGTAGATACCCTTTCTTTACCAAAGAGTTTATCAACTTCAAAGTTTTGGTTCTGCCAAAGCCGACTACTTCATTTATCTTGCTTGTAGTTTCATTTCCAGATTGAACGGCTTGATAAATTTTGCCTTCATCCACAGAAAGATTGACTGGCACCGATCGTAAAAGTGGCAAAATAATCACGATAGAGTTCGCAAAGATTTTAAATTTAGGTTGAATAACACTGCCTTGATAGCTGCTAATAATTCTGCGAATTCCCGTGCCAAATTGTTCAATTAAGCCTAAACGGTAAAAAACATTAGCCAAAATTGGATTGCGCAGTATTGAAATTTGCCCTAAGAGATACTCCTCTTTGCTCAAGCCACTTGGTAAGCCGCCGGGTGAAGCAATTTCAATTCTGTCATCAAACATTGAAATTTTGATTTGAGAATTCACGTCCCAAGTACGATGGACCAAGGCATTAGCAACTGCTTCTCTGAAAGCTTCCTCGGGTATCTCTGCTACAAGTTCCCTGTTAATGCCCTTGATTTCTTCATGTTGGTAATACTGTCGATACATGTCAATGGAGAAATTGTATTGATCTAAAACAGAAATACCTTCATAATCTTTTCGATCCAGCATGATATTAAGATTTGCTCCAAAACGAACTAAATTAATACCACGAAAATGATTGTGATCAGCTAGAAGTGCCCCAGCATTGGTGTATCCGCTACCCTTACGCAGCAAATCCAAAGTTATCAGAATATCTTGATTCAGCGCCTTTATGCCAAGCTTATCCTGTAAAGCAGTTTCCAAGCTAGAGAAAGTTAAATTTTGGTCCTGGGCTTGCAGGCTATCAAAAGTCTGGTTCTTGCCTTCAAGTATCAAGCGGGATAGTTCGACTGGATCTACTTCAATCGAAGCACTATCATTACGCTTGTATGCCTTGGACTTATAAAAATAAGGCGGGTTAGTTCCTTGATAGACTCTTAATGTTATGACCCGTGTATCTTTGTCTATATCTAAATCATACTTTGGATTAGGTTGGATTGAGTCATTGATCTTATTTTCAATATCCAAACAAACCCTCTCAGGATCGTCCACTCCTACAACTTGGCCATTGTCCTTTATTCCAAATTTTATCTCACCTGTGCCATAATTAGCAAAAGCACTGACCGTTTTCAAAAACGTCTTTGAAACTTGTTCCTTAAATTCTAGATCCTTGGTCTCACGCATGCTTCTCACCTCCCACTAATTATAGCAATTGGAGCGGAAAAATGCGATAGATTATCTTTTCAATCGCATTTGCGCTCGTTTTGGAGTGATTTTTTGATCAAAAGCGATTGCAAACGCGATAGATTATTCTTTCAATCGCTTTTCCGCTCCTTTTGCGATTGAAAACATCCGCAAATTCAAAAGCAGCATCCCCTCACGCGAAAAAACGTGCATAGATACTGCTTTTTTGCTTATAAATCCAGCGTGGCAGAATACTTGATGATCACCGATCCGTCATGGCCTAAAACGGAACTGCTGAAGTCTTCCTGATAAAATGGCGGGACAACCTTTGCCTTACTTCTTAAAAACTTCAATGCCTCCGGCCCATTGCCAGCAACATCGTCGTTCTCCATTTCCTGGTAAAAGCAGGCATACTTTCCAGCCGCTTTGACGTAATTGCCCTCTTTTCTTTCCACCACTTTAAAAAAGCGGCTGATTTCTGCCTTTTCGAAGTCATCGACGATCACCCCATATCTGGGCCCGAAGCTGATTGGATTCAGCGACACACCATGCCTAAAAGGACTGACTTCTAGGTATTCTTCCGGGCAAGTCTCAATTGTCACTTTGTTCAAACCGGTCTGTTTCAAGTCACGAATCCTCTGGTCAAAAAATTCCAGACTGGACTTGATCTTCCCCAGCTCAGTAATCTCTATTTCAACTGCTTCCTGCTGCTTAGCTAAATACTTCTGCCGTTCATTCAAGTCCTTTAGGGCGAAAAAGTTTCCGACCTCCTGCAAGCTGCTGCCCAATTTCTCCAGCAGGCGGATCGTGGCAACTTGGTCCACCTGTTCCAATCGGTAGTAGCGGTAGCCATTATCTTTGACAACTGCCGGCTGCAAAAGTCCTTTTGCTTCATAGACATAAAGTGCCTTCTTAGTGACAGAGCACATTTTGGCAAAATCACCGGTTTTGATCAATTCCTCGTCCATATCGGTCAATTCTTTCCTTACTAAGATTCCTCAGCTCTTGACTGTTCCCTAAGGGCATAGTTTACCCTAAAGGTATGAACTTTGAAAGCAGGTAAGAAAAATGACAGAAGAATTGAAAAAGAAAGTTTGGGCCTTCAGCCTGCCCATGATCAGTGAGCTTTTTGTCCAGCAGCTCTACAGCGTCATCGACATGGCCATCATCGGCCGCTATCTGGGAGCCAGGGAATTAGGCGCCGTGGGCAACGCGGCCAATATCATCATGCTTTTCCTGGTTGTCTCCGGCGGCTTTGAAATGGCGGTCGACGTCATGGTCTCCCGTCTGTTAGGGGCTGGCAAAAATAAAGAGAAGGCTGCCATGGCCCGGGACACCCTCTTTCTCAGCGCGATAAGCGGCCTGGTATTGGTAGTAATTGCCTGGATTTCCCTGCCCGCCCTTTATAAGGCGGTGTCATTACCGGAAAACATGATGGGGGATGCCCTCCTCTATGGCCGGGTCTACCTCTTTGCCCTGCCGATCATCTACATCTATGACGTTGGCCGGGCTATCTTGATCTCCAATGAGCGGGCCAAAATCTCCTTCTATCTCCTGGCAACTTCCAGTGTCTTAAATCTGCTCTTGAACCTTCTTTTCATTCTCGTCTTGCAGCTGGGCGTATTGGGTTCAGCCCTGGGCACGGTTTTAGCCCAAGGGATCACCATGCTGGTCACCCTCTACCTTTTGGCAAAAATGGACCGGCAGGAAGAAGAGCCTGTCTCACTTAAGCCTGACCTCTCCTGGACAAAAATCAAGTCCATCCTTCATATCGCCCTGCCAACCATCTTCCAGCAATTCGCGATCACCTTTGGCGCGACTTTGGTTCAAGCCTGGGTCAACCCCTTTGGCCAGGAAGCCATCTTGGGCTATGTTGCCATCGTCAAGGTCATGAACCTGGCCCGGATCGTCCTGGTTGGCTTTGCCCAGACGTTAACTTTGATGACAGCTCAGCTATTAGCAGCCAAAAAGTACTCAGCTGTTAAAGCAGTTTACCGCTACTGCAGCAATGTCTCTCTTATTTACTGGCTGGTCAGCTCAGCCTTGTCGGTCATCTTCTGCCGGCTATTGGCAGGCATGTTCTTTGATCCAGGCCAAAACCAGGCAGCTTACTCCTTCTTCAGAGTTTACCTCTATGCTTTTGTCGGCATCCAGCTTTTCTCCATCTTCAAGTTCTTGAATGAAGGACTGCTCAGAAGCATGGTTTTGATGAAGGAATACCTCTATTGCAACTTGGGTGAACTAGCCCTTAAGCTGGCCGCAACCTGGCTGCTTTTAATGCCTCTTCAGACTAATGCTTTCTGGAGCGCGGAGCTAGGCGCCAGAATCATCTGCGTCTCGGGGTCAACCATCTTGATTATTAAAGAAATGCAAGCTTTAGAAGCAACAGAATAGAAAAAAGCCGGGTAAAACCGGCTTTTTGTCTGCAGTCATAAATGTAGTAAAGAATGGAAGGTCACCGGACCCGGCGGTCGTTCTCGGCTTTCTTGTAGAATTCCTCCTTGGATTTGCGCATGGCCTTGTCTGCCTGGTAGAGCAGGTCAGTAACATTCAAGTGGTCAGCATTTGCCTGCTTGATCCCGATTGAAACGTGGTAGCCTTGCTTTTTCAAGTTAGAAAGGATTTGGTCAGACTTTGCTTGGACCTGGTCCAAGGGCTCGTCTAAGGCAATTGCTAAAAACTCATCCCCGCCAAAGCGAAAAGACATGTCTTGCCCGAATTTGTCAGCTAATTCACTAGCCAGGGCAATCAGCATCCGGTCCCCGGCTTCATGGCCAAGCTTGTTGTTTGTTTCATGTAAACCATTAACGTCACAGAAGACAAATGTGACGCTTTCTTGGGCCCCGTGCAAAAGGTTGCCAATTTCATCTTGGTAATAGTTCCGGTTCCTGATCCCGGTTAAAAGGTCGTTTTCACTGAGAAATTTGCTTTTTTCCGCGTCAAGCCAGCCAAGCAGACTGACATGGTCAAAGTAGTAGCCGCTGATAATGCCAACTACTCCAAAGAAGACCGAGTTCCACGAATCAGCGTCAAAGCTATCGGGCGTTTTAAACTCAATCACCAAATAGTTAAAGCAGATTACTAAGATGAAGGACATTAAGAATTGCTTCCAAGGGGTGATCACAAATATGGTTGGCAACAAGACTAAAAAAACCATAATGGTCGTGGCCTGGCTGGAGGGGTTCTGCAAGGTTGTCCAGATGGAGTAGGCATAGAGAAGCAGGCAGAAAAGAAAGACCAGCAATTTTGTCAAGGATGTCTTTCCTTTGGCCAGCAGGGTCAATAGCATAAGAAAAAACAAGCGATTCCCGAACTGAAGTAAAGAAATTCAGGAGAGTAAAAGCAGCTATAGAAACTAGTAAAGTAATGCAAGGGTACCTTTATTGGCACGATTATGGCAGAGATGATCATGGCAATAAAGAAGATGTTTTCCCCAAGGAGCAGCATCCGCCAATTACTGAAGCTAACCCGGCCTTTAACAGATTCATATTCTTCTCGACTTAATCCCGCGTAGCAGAGATAGTTCCAGATTTTACTGCGAGCCTTCATCCTCTACCGCCTTCTTTCTGAAGCACAGCAAAAAGCTAAAACGTATATAGGTATATCATCAATTATATTTTAAATGTTATACGAACTGCTTTCAAATTTCTTTTTCAGAATATGATCATCAGCCGATTACTGGCAAGAAGGCAAAAATCCAGGCGACAACTAAGGCTGGCAAAAAGTTGGCAACCCGGACCTTTTTACCCCAAAGCAGGTTGACCCCGACACAAAAAATCAAGACGGAGCCAACCAAAGAAATATTAGTTAAGGCAGCCGCGGTCATAACCGGTTTGATATAGTGAGCCAATAAGGTTAAGCTCCCCTGCAATAGGCCGACAGACACAAAGGAAAAGATGCAGCCCTTTCCTTCAGCGCTGGTCATCACCATGATAATAACGAAGTCAAGAAGCGCTTTGGCGATTAAGGTATCTGGCTTATGGTAGATTCCATCATTGATCGAGCCAACGATCGCCATCGCGCCGATGCACACGACCAGGGAGGCATCGACAAAAGCTGTAGTAAAGGCTGGATCCTTGCTGTTGCCAGTCTTGTGCTTGAGGAAGTGGCCAAAAGATTCAAAGTAGGCCTCAATGTTGAGTAATTCCCCCAGCAAGCCGCCAATTGCCAGGGATAAAATCATCATCAAACTGGACCCGCTGGTCAGCTGGCCATTTTTGACTTGCAGCATTTTTTCAATTGCTCCGGCAATCCCTAAAAACATGGTCCCCAGTCCGCAAGCGACCATTAATGTTTCCTGCACCCGGGCCTTGAGCAGGTGGCCGAAGTTAAGTCCGAGCAGACCGCCGCAGATAATGGCGGTGACGTTGATTACAGTTCCGATTCCTGGCATATATTTCACCTCAGTCAAAAGTATAGCATAGGAAAAGGTGCTTTTTAATTTAAATATCATTTCAATAATGAAAAAGCGAATATTCGTGATTATCCAGGCAAATCTTGCTTTCCCCTAGATAAATCAACGATTGCCAACTAAATGCATATAAAATATGCAGCTTTCTTAATGAAAATTAAGAAAACCACTTGCAAGCCTTGCATCTATCCTTTATACTATTGAAAAAACAGAAAGGAGGCAGCAAAAATGGCCGCATTTATTAACATTAATCCCGATATCTGCCCAGCTTCATTCGCTGTTTCTTTTCCATTTTTTCAAATTATTAATATTTCATCACTTAAGACATGTCACTCGTTGATATGTCTTTTTTTATAGGAGTCAAACAATCAATGAAAGCGCGTTTAATACTGGAAGATGGACACGTTTTTGAAGGCGAAAGCTTCGGCGCGGTCCATGATGTTATCAGCGAATTCGTCTTCAACACGGCGATGACTGGTTATGTGGAAGTCTTGACCGACCCGTCATATGCCGGTCAAAGCGTGGTCATGACCTATCCCCTGATCGGCAACTACGGCGTTCCCCTGGATGACCAGGAAGCTGCCCACCCCTTTGTCGAAGCCTTTGTAGTAAGCGAGCTTTCCCGGCTGGGGTCCAATTTCCGCATGAACATGAGTCTGAACGACTATATGATTGAAAACAACATCCCCGGCATCCAAGGCGTCGACACCCGGGCCATCACCCGGATCCTGCGCAAAGAAGGCTGCATGAACGGGATGATCACTACCAAGGATTACGAAGTCAGCGAAGTAATTGACCAGATCAAGGCCTTCAAGATCCAAGGGGTCGTTGAAAAGTGCAGCTGCCTTGAACCCTACCATGTCGGTCAAGGTGACTACGAAGTTGCCCTCTATGACTTCGGTGCCAAGCGCAATATCGCCAGAGAACTGGCCAAAAGAGGCTGCCATGTCACAGTCCTGCCGGCTGACACCCCGGCCCAATATGTCTTAGACCACAACTTCGACGGGATCATGCTTTCAAACGGCCCCGGCGACCCGAGTGAATGCACGGAAATCATTGACCAGTTGAAGATCCTTGCTTCTTCCGGCATCCCGATCTTCGCCATCTGCCTGGGCCACCAGCTTTTAGCCTTAGCCCACGGCTTTGAGACGGAAAAGATGGTCTACGGCCACCACGGCAGCAACCACCCAGTCAAGGATCTGAATACTGGCCGGGTCTACATCTCCACGCAAAATCACAACTACATGATCAAGGAAGACACAATTGATCCAAAGCAAGCCAAGGTCTGGTTCAAGAACGTCAACGACAAGACCAACGAAGGCCTGGAATACTTAAACGAAAACATCAAGTCCGTCCAGTTCCACCCGGAAGCTTGCGGCGGCCCGCACGACACGGAATACCTCTTTGACAGCTTTATTGAAATGATGGGAGAACACAAGAATGCCTAAGCGTGACGATATCAAAAAAGTTTTAGTGATTGGTTCCGGCCCGATCATCATCGGCCAGGCCGCTGAATTCGACTATGCCGGCACCCAGGCCTGCCGGGCCCTCAGAGAAGAAGGCATCGAAGTTGTCCTGATCAACTCCAACCCGGCCACGATCATGACTGACGGCGACATGGCTGACCACGTCTACATCGAACCTTTGACTGTGCCAGTCGTCAAGCAATTGATTGAAAAAGAAAAGCCAGACGCCCTTCTGCCAACCATGGGCGGGCAGAACGCCTTGAACATCGCCATGGCATTAGCTGACGAAGGCTTTTTGGAAAAGCACCATGTCAAGACCATCGGTACTGACACCGACACGATCAAGATGGCTGAAGACCGGCTGGAATTCAAGAACTTGATGGAAAGAATCGGTGAACCGGTTGCCAAGTCGGTTGTCGTCAACTACGTTGAAGATGCCATCGCTTTTGCCAAGGAAATTGGCTATCCCGTAGTTGTCCGCCCGGCCTACACTTTAGGCGGGACGGGCGGCGGGATCGCCCACAATGAACAAGAATTGCATGAAATCTGCTCTAACGGCCTCCGCCTCTCCCGAGTTACTGAATGTTTGATTGAACAGTCCATCGCCGGCTGGAAGGAAGTTGAATACGAAGTCATGCGCGATGGTGCCGGCAACTGCATCACCGTCTGCAACATGGAAAACATGGACCCGGTCGGTGTCCACACCGGTGACAGTATCGTGGTTGCGCCATCTCAAACCTTGTCAGACAAGGACTACCAGATGCTCCGCTCCTCTGCCCTCAACATCATCACAGCCTTGAACATCAAGGGCGGCTGCAATGTCCAGTTTGCCCTCAACCCAGACTCCTTTGAATACTGCGTCATTGAAGTCAACCCTCGGGTTTCCCGGTCTTCTGCCCTGGCCTCAAAAGCAACCGGCTACCCGATCGCCAAGCTTGCTACCAAGATTGCTTTGGGCTACACGCTGGACGAAATCGTCAACGCCGTAACGGGCAAGACCTACGCTTCTTACGAACCAACCCTTGACTACATTGTCTGCAAGATTCCTAAGTGGCCTTTTGACAAATTCTACGACGCTTCCCGCAAGCTGGGCACTCAAATGAAGGCAACCGGGGAAGTCATGGCCATCTGCAACAACTTCGAAGGTGCCTTCATGAAGGCCCTCCGGTCCCTGGAACAAGACAGCTACTACCTTTATAATGAAGAAATTGCCCAGCTGTCAGCAGATGATCTCCGAAAAGACCTCCGCAAGATTGACGACAAGCGGGCCTTCAGAATTGCCGAAGCCTTGCGAAAGGGCGTCTCCATCCGGGAGATTCATGCCATTACCAAGATCGACGTTTGGTTCATTGACAAGATCAAGCACCTGGTTGAAATCGAAGACCGCCTCAAGAGCGAAAAACTGACACCAGACCTGTTGAAACTGGCCAAGCACTGCGAATTCCCAGACCGGGTCATCGCCAGCTTAACCGGCAAGACGGCTGATGAAGTTTACTACCTCAGAAAGGGCTTGAAGATCACGGCCGCTTTTAAGACGGTCGACACCTGCGCGGCTGAATTTGATGCCGAAACGCCATACTTCTACAGCGTTTATGGCGGTGAACATGAAATCCAGCCAGACCGGTCCAAGAAAAAGGTAATTGTCTTTGGCTCCGGCCCAATTAGAATCGGCCAAGGGATTGAGTTTGACTACTGCTGCGTGCACAGCGTCTGGGCCTTAAAGGAAGCTGGCTACGAAACCATCATCGTCAACAACAACCCGGAAACTGTCTCAACTGACTTTGACATCGCCGACCGCCTCTACTTTGAACCTTTGACGGCTGAAGACGTGCAGAGCATCATTGAACTTGAGCAGCCAGATGGGGCCATTGTCCAATTCGGCGGGCAAACCGCGATCAAGCTGTCCCAGGACTTGATGAAGATGGGCGTGCCGATCCTTGGTACCTCTGCCGACAGTGTTGACGCGGCTGAAGACCGGGAAAGATTTGACGAGATTTTGGAAAAGTGCCAGATCGACCGGCCGAAGGGGCAAACCGTCTTTACAGCTGAAGAAGCCTTAAAGGCTGCTAATGAGCTGGGTTACCCGGTTTTGGTCCGTCCTTCCTACGTTTTAGGCGGGGCCGGGATGGAAATTGCCTTAAATGATGGCGACCTCAAGCGCTTTATCGACCACATCACTTCCCAGTTCAACATTGAAGACCACCCGATCTTGATCGACAAGTACCTGGCCGGCAAGGAATGTGAAGTTGACGCCATCTGCGATGACGAAGGCATCTTGATTCCAGGGATCATGGAACACGTTGAAAGAGCCGGTGTCCACTCTGGTGACTCAATCTCCATCTACCCGCCGCAAAAGATCTCCCAGGAGATGAAGGAACGGATCGTTGAATACTCCAAGCGCCTGGCCAAGGCCTTGAAGGTCAAGGGTTTGATGAACATTCAGTTTATCGTTTACGAAAACGAAGTTTACGTGATTGAAGTCAACCCCCGCTCTTCCAGAACCATCCCTTATATCTCCAAAGTTACCGGGATTCCGCTGGTTGACGTGGCAACCAATGTCATCATCGGCAAGTCCATCAAGGAACAAGGCTACGACTACGGCCTAGCTCCGGAAAAAAAGACGGTTGCCGTCAAGATGCCAGTCTTCTCCTTTGAAAAGATTACCGGGGCGGAAATTGCCTTGGGGCCGGAAATGAAGTCAACCGGTGAAGTTCTGGGGATTTCTGAAGACGTTGAAGAAGCCATGTACAAGGCCTTTATGGGGACTGGGCTGGACCTGCCTAAGCACAAGAAGGTTATCTGCACGGTCAAGGATTCGGCTAAGGAAGAATTTTTGCCAATCGCCAAGGAATACCACGACTTCGGCTACGACCTGTACGCGACCCAAGGGACATACGACTTCTTGCAGAGTCATGGCATCCCTGCCCGCCTGGTCAACCGGATCAACGACAAGGAGAACACCATCTTTGACTTGATCTTGACGGAAACGGTCGACCTGGTCATCGACATTCCAACCAGAAACAACAACTTGAAGGACGGCTTCCTGATCCGCCGCTTTGCCGTAGAAGCCGGCGTGCCGATCTACACTTCCCTTGATACGGCACGGGCTTTGATCCACGCTTTGGAAGCCAAGCACGACAACAAGATCTCCTTGGTCGACATCACCAAGCTGTAGAAACTGTATTCCTCAATACTCAATAGTTTAAACGTCAGTATTTGCTGGCGTTTTTTGTATAAATTGAAAAATGCCCTTGCAATTACTTAGCAAGCTAAGTAAAATACTTAGTATGTTAATTATTAGGAAGCTAAGTAATATTTTAAGCGAGGTGGAGAATGGAGCCCACATATTTTGAGGACCCCCGTTTGGGAGAAATCATCCAAAAAAGAGCCTATTTGAACATGCTCATGCATAAGTTGTACCAGCAGGAGTTCAAGGATATTCATTTAACCCGGGAATCCGGAGGCCTGTTGTTCGCGATTAAGAAGACCAACTACAACCAGACCGACCTGGCCGACCTCTTTCATATCACCCAAGCCAGCCTGTCCGGCCGGATCAAGCGGCTGGAGCGGGACGGCTACCTGGTCCGGGTGACAGATCCAAATGACCGGCGCAAGTACCGGCTGGAATTGACCGCCAAGGCCAACCAGGAGCTGGATGAAGTCATAGCCAAGATGAAGAAGTGTAATATGCAGATGTTCCAAGGCCTAACCGACGAAGATTTCCAGGAGATTATCCGGATTCATGAGCAGGTTTGCCAGAATCTGGAAGCAATGATCAAGGAGGAAGCGGATGATCAAGCTTAGAAAATATATCCTGCCCTACCTGCTGCCGATTCTGTTGGCGATCGCTTTTATCTTCGGTGAGGCCCAAACTGAGCTAGCTCTGCCGGACTATATGAGTGATATTGTGACTAACGGGATCCAGGCGGGTGGTTTTAAAGACAGCGTTGCTGATGTCCTGTCGCCTCAAACCTACCGGCAGGTCATGACTTACTCAACTAAGGCTCACCAGCAGACAATCAAGGCCAGCTACCGCTATGTCAAAGCAGCTGATGTCTCCAATGACTTGAAGCAGACTTTTCCTAAAGGCAAAAATCTCTATGTCTTAAAGAAAAATGCTGACCGGGACAAGCTGAACACGGCCATGCTACGGGGGATGATCCTCTACTACACCCTCACCGGCAATAAGAACTCAGATACCAGCAAAAAGTTCCTCAAGAATATCTCTAAGGGAATCAAAACTGCTAAAGACAAATACGCTAAGGGGGAAAAAGCTTATCAGCAGCTGGCTAAAGTTGCACCTGCAGCTCCCCAGGCCGTAAAAATGAAGGCGCAGCTGGAAGCGGCCAAAAAGCAAATTGACGAAATGGAGACTGCCTACCAGAAAAAGGACCTGGCCTACTTCTTCAAGCAGATGACTGCTAAACAAAAGCAGAAGATTTACGACTCGATCGACAAGCAGATGAAGAAGATGGGGACCAGCACCATGAACATGGCCGGCGGCCGGGCAGTCAAGCTTGAGTACAAGCGCCTGGGTGCTTCAACCAGCAAGCTGCAGACCAGCTACATTAAAACTGCGGGCCTAAAGATGCTGGGCATCGCCCTTCTTGGTTCCGTCGTAACGATCTTGGCTGGCCTTTTAGCTTCCAGAGTTGGGGCGGGCGTGGCCCGGGACTTGCGGCTGGCTCTTTTTGAAAAGGTCGAATCCTTCTCCAACACGGAAATGGACCGCTTCTCAACCGCATCCTTGATCACCCGGTCAACCAATGACATCACCCAGATCCAGCAGGTAATTGTCTTGATGATCCGGATGGTGGCCTACGCGCCAATCCTGGGTATTGGAGCCCTCCTGCACGCCCTGGACTCATCTCCATCGATGACTTGGATTATCGGCCTGGTAATTCTGCTGATTTTTGTCATCCTTATGATCACCATGGGCCTGGCCATGCCGAAGTTCAAGATTGTCCAGAAGCTGATTGACAAATTGAACTTGTCCATGCGGGAAAACTTGACCGGGATGCTGGTCATCCGGGCCTTTGGCAATGAAAAAGTCAGTGAAGACCGCTTTGACGAAGCAAACCGCAACTTGACCAAGGTCAACCTCTTTACCAACCGGGTCATGTCAACCTTGATGCCGCTTATGATGTTCATCATGAACACGATTGCTCTGGTGATCGTTTATGCCGGCGCCAAGCAAATCGATCTGGGCAAGCTGCAGATCGGGGCAATGATGGCTTTTGTCCAGTACGCGATGATGATCATTATGGCCTTCTTAATGGTGGCCATGATTGCCATCTTTATTCCCCGGGCCAGCATTTCATCCGGCCGGGTGGCAGAAGTCCTGGAAACCGAAGCTGAGATTGAATCTCCAGCTGCAAGTAAGTCAGGCAAGGAAAACACGGGCGTTATTTTTGACGACGTGACCTTCACTTACCCAGGCAGCCAGGAAGCAGCCTTAGAAAATATCAGCTTCACTGCTCCAGCCGGCAAGACGACCGCCTTTATCGGGTCAACCGGGTCTGGTAAGTCCAGTTTGATCAACTTGATTCCCCGCTTCTATGACGTTACGAACGGTAAAGTCACGGTTGACGGAATTGATGTTAAGGATTATGACCTGCAAGACCTGCGTGAGCGGATCGGTTTGGTGCCGCAAAAAGGCCAGCTTTTGACCGGGACAGTAAAATCTAATGTCTTGTATGGGGCAAAGGATGACTCCCACTTAGAAGAAGCCTTGCGGGTCTCACAATCAGAAGAATTCGTTGACCGCCTGCCAGGCAAATTGGAGGCCCCGATCGCCCAAGGCGGCAGCAATGTTTCCGGCGGGCAAAGACAGCGGTTGGCAATTGCGCGCGCTTTGGCCAAGGATCCAGAGATCCTGGTCTTTGACGACTCCTTCAGTGCCCTGGACTTTAAGACTGACGCCAAGGTCCGCCGGGAACTGACCAAGATGGCCGCTAAGGAAAAGAAGACCGTCCTCTTGGTTGGCCAGCGGATCGCGTCAATCATGGATGCCGACCAGATCATCGTTTTGGATGAGGGCAAGATTGTCGGCAAGGGCAAGCACCAGGACCTGCTCAAGAACTGCCAGGTTTACCGGGAAATTGCCTACTCACAGCTTTCAAAGGAGGAATTAGCCGATGCATAACCATGGCAACTCAAGAGGAACTGAGAAGGCAAAGGACTTTTCCGGAACTTTTGCCAGACTCTTCCGCTACTTAAAGCCTTATTACTGGTCCTTGCTCGCTGTAATCATTTTCGCGATTGCTTCGACCGTCTTCTCCATTATCGGGCCGAAAATTTTATCTAAGGCAACTGACAAGCTGATCGCCGGGATCAGCGCCAAGATCCAGAATACTGGTGGAATTGATTTTACCTATATCAACAAGATCCTCCTGCTGCTCCTGGGCCTTTACCTCCTGTCCATGCTTTTCAACTATGTGCAAAGCTGGATTACTTCGGGCATTTCCCAGAAGGTGGCCTATTCTTTGAGAAAAGATATCGCGGTAAAAATTGACCGCCTGCCGCTCAGCTTTTTTGATAAGCATGCCAGCGGTGACATCTTGTCCCGGATTACTAATGACGTGGATACGATTGCCCAATCGCTCAACCAGTCCATGGCCCAGATTATCACTTCAACCGTGACCGTTGTCGGGGTCGTGATTATGATGTTTACGATCTCCTGGCAATTAACCTTGATTGCTTTAGCGATTTTGCCAGTGACTTTCGGCATCTTAGGAATGGTCATGAGCCGGTCGCAAAAGTACTATATCGGTCAGCAAAAGGCCTTAGGTGACGCGGACGGTCACATCGAAGAAATGTATGGGGCCCACCAGATCGTCCAGGCCTTTAACGGTGAAGCTGCGTCAGTGGCAACTTTTAAGAAGTACAATGATGAGCTTTACACTTCCGGCTGGAAGTCCCAGTTCTTTGGCTCTTTGATGATGCCAATTTCCAACCTGGTCGGCAATATCGGCTATGTTGGCATCTGTATCGCTGGCGGTTTCCTGGCGGTCAACAGCGTGGTCACGATTGGGGACATTCAAGCCTTTATCCAGTATGTGAAGAGCTTTACCCAGCCAATCACGCAGATGGCGCAGATTATCAACCTGCTCCAGTCAACGGCGGCAGCTAGTGAACGGGTCTTTGACTTCTTGGAAGCCGAAGAGATGCCGGAAGAAGAGGTGGAAATTTCTACCGAAGAAGTAGCCGAACTGCCTAGCGATGTGACTTTTGACCATGTCCGCTTTGGTTACAATCCAGACAAGATCATCATCAAGGACTTCAGCCTGGATGTTTCTGCCGGACAAAAGATTGCCATCGTCGGGCCTACTGGGGCCGGCAAGACCACCCTAGTCAAGCTCTTGATGCGCTTTTACGAGTTAAACAGCGGGAAGATCACGATTGGCGGCCAGGATATCAGCAAGATGAAGCGGTTGGATTTACGGTCCATGTTTGGGATGGTCTTGCAGGATACCTGGCTTTTCAACGGAACGATTAAGGAGAACCTCCGCTATGGCAATCTCAATGCCAGTGATGAAGAATTGCGGCAAGCGGCAATCGATGCCCATGCTGACCACTCTATCGAGCAGATGCCAGAGGGCTATGACAGCATGATTAACGAAGAGTCCAGCAATATCTCCGCCGGACAAAAGCAGCTGTTGACGATTGCCCGGGCTTTTGTCAAGGATCCGAAGATCTTGATTCTGGACGAAGCAACCTCATCAGTTGACACCCGGACTGAGCTCTTGATTCAGCAAGGGATGGACCGGCTGATGCAGGGGCGGACGGCTTTTGTTATTGCCCACCGCTTGTCAACGATCAGGGATGCCGACAGCATCATCGTTTTGAAGGACGGGGATATCGTTGAAGTCGGCAACCATGACAGCTTGATGGCAAAGAAGGGCTTTTACGCCGACCTTTACCAATCACAATTTGAGCATGGTGAAGAATAAGAAAAAAGTAAATCATTTTGGATACATTAAAAGCCAGCAAGCTTAAACTTGGTGGCTTTTGCTATTTCACGCTTCTGGTCGCGATGAAAGTCGGAATATTCAATTCGTGCAGGTGGCCTTCGCCTGCTTCTTTCACAATAAAGCCAACTTGTTCACTCCAGAACGTGGCACATTTTTCCGGGTCATTTACGTAGAGCATGATTTCGACTTGGTTGAAGACTAAGCAAAAAACGGGACCAGCATAGCTAATCCCGTTTTTTCTTTAACTGTTACTATCCTTCTCAACAATAAAAGGTTGCAAGGCTTCTGCCAGTGAATGTAGGTTACGAGTTTGGATGATAACCTTGCCATCCCCGGTAAAGTGGTTAACCAGGCCTTCACCAGAGGTAAAGCCAAACATCCCTGACGCTACTTTAATGTCGTAGTCAAGGTTTGCATCCCAAGCCACAACGTGTTCGTTGTCGATTGAAATCGGCTTATCGCTGGTCACGGTCAGTTCAACTAAGTCACCAAAGGCGTTAACCAGCATATCGCCTTCACCTTCAGTCTGCATTACGTAGAAACCACCGGTTCCCCCAAAGGCCGCCTTGCTAAAATTCTGACTCTTCATCTTGTAGCTGACGCTGTCGTCACTTGCTAGAAAGGCACCGGTGTTCAAGCAATACTGCTGCTTGCCGACGGATAATTTTTCGATCTTGCCAGGAATTGCCGGCGCAACCCCAATTTGTCCGCCGTCCGCATCCCCAGTTGCCTGGGTGATAAACATGCTTTCACCACTGGTCAAGCTCCGGCCAATCGCGCCGAGCAAACCGCCCAGGCCCTTCTTGCTGGAGTTCATCTTTCCGGCGATAGTGACGTCTTTCATGTACACCATGGCGCCGTTTTCGACTTTAATGCTTTCACCCTTATCGAGGGTTACAGTTGCTAATGGGCAGGTATTCCCGCCGCTCAATTCGTACTTCATGATATCCCTCTTCTTTTCTATTGCCTTAGCAAAATCTGATATTTATCTTAAATGCTCTTTCTTGTCTATATTATAGCAAAAAAACGCTTTCTCCCGCAAAAGGAATTTCCTTTAAAAAACAAAGAAAGTCAGCTTGAATACTTCATGATGAAAATATTTACTGGTCCAGTTGACTGAAATCAGGTTCAAAGTGCTCCAGCAGGGTAAACTGCCCGTCGTCATACTTCAGCTTAAGAATGATGCAGTTCTTCATCCCATGTGGCAGCTGCTGCTTGTAGTAACGCAAGAAGCAGGCCATGGCACCGCCATGCGATACGGCTAAAACTGACTGGTGGTCTGCCTGCTCCATGACCTGGCTCAAGGTCTTAGCCATTCTCTCCCCGACTTCCTCTTGATCTTCCCCGCCATATTTGACGAAAAAGTCCTCGTAAGGCAGCGGTGGGTTCAAAAATTCATCCATCGCTTCAAACCGGCCAAAATTCCATTCCTTGATCCCCTTGAGCCGGGTATAAGGCATTTTGCCGCCAGTAACCAGTTCCAGAGTATCACTAGCCCGCTCACTCGTGCTTGCATAGCAGTGGTCCAGCTTAATCTTGTTATCTGTAAAGTAGCGGCCAGCGATCTTGGCCTGGTTAATCCCTAATTCAGTCAAAGGTGAATCGCACCAACCCTGGATCTTGTGTTCAACATTGAATAAGGTTTGTCCGTGCCGCATGAGATACAGTATTTTTTCCATCTAAATTTGCCCCTTTTCACATTTCTATAGCGCTTTCACAGAAAATTATAGCATTTTTTCGCAAACTAATGGAAATTGACAATGCTCCAATAAAAACGGACCAGCGCGGACGGACAAAAAATTAGGAGCTATACCTGCTTAAATCATTGCTCTGACTGCCTTCTTACACTTTTTCCACTTGCTAAGAGTTGCTTGAGATATCAGACTGAAGTTAACTTACCCCCTCTTTAATTTTTTGGCCTTTTCCCATATTCTGGATCCGAAGCGATGGGATCATAAAGAAGATCCTCTTTTCCCGATAAAAGCTTGTTCTATCTGGTATCATGGAAATGACAAAGCATTTTGCTTAGATTATTCAGCATTTAAACTGAACTAGCTTAGAAGGAAAAGGGACAAAAATCATGATCGATTGGCTTGCTCTGACCAGAGACCTCTATCTTGAAAAAGGTGAAGACCAGCAGCTTAAAAATTGGCGGGTAACATTGACTAAGTCTGACCTGCTCGACCTTGGCCTGCTGACTAAGGCCAAGCTTGATAAAGACGGCAATTACAGAATCCCTTGCTACCAGATTTTCAAACAATATGGCAAGAGCCCGGCTGAAGTTTATCAAGTGCTGGAAGACAAATATGGCCCCCTGCTCTCTAAAAAGGATAAACGCAAGCTAAAAGCCAGTGCTGACCAGGTTAAACTAGACAAGTTCAAAGAAGACGTAGCTCCAGCTTACGCGGCTTTTCTTGCCGAAAATTTCTCAGAGAAACAGATCATCTCTGACCTCGCCTTTTACCAAAAAATGGCAAAGGCCTGGGAGAAACCAGTTGAAGGAGTCCTGCTTCCAACTTTTGCCTTGCAAGTACTAGGCGACCCCCATGCCTTTGACCGGGGAAGACGGGGGCGCGGGCTTTTGGAAAAAATCATCCAAGCCCAGCTAGGTGAAGAAGCAACTTTAGAAGATTTCAATGTCTATCCCGACCAGCTCTACAATTTCGCGATGACCGCCAATCTGCTGGACACTCCCTTAACCTACGACATCATTGCCCTGCCGGATATTGACAAAATTGTTTTACCAGAAAAGATCAAGGTCTACCTGCATGAAAATTCTGGCGTGACTACTGCACTGGCTAGCAAGTTTCCAGACCGGGCCTTCGTCTGCACGGGCGGACAGGTCAATCTTGCCACGAAAAAGCTGATCAAGCGCCTGCTAATAAATTCCTGCCAGCTCTACTATTCTGGCGATTTGGACCAAAGCGGGATCAAGATCGCGGACAATCTTTTATTAGAGTTTCCAGAGATCCACCTTCTAAACATGGATCTGAAGACCTATAAAGAGCACTACCAAGCCAGTGTCCCGCCGGCAAAAGACAAGCAGATCAAGGAAGTAGAAAATCCAGATTTGCAGGAAGTATTATCTCAGATCCAGAAGAAAAAACGTGTGATTTTTGAAGAGGCCATCCATGATTTTTTATGACAATCAGAACTTCATGTCCCAAGCGGACGGATTTTTAAAAGCCGTATCCACTCCAGGCCCAACCCGGGACATTGTCGTCTATTTAAACAGCCACCCCATGGGGGAATATACTCCCCTCCAGCTTAGCGAGCAGCTTTCAGCTGACTATGACGAAGTCACTAAGATCCTTAAAAAGCTGTCTGAGAGCAAGAACTTAAAGTCCATCCCCTTAACCAACCAGGCTAAGGCCCGGTCGATGAAAGAGGCCATGCAGACCACGGCTTATGCCTTGACTAGCGAAAGCATGGAGCTCTTCCAGGCTTTTGACAAGATCGCCAACCTGCAAAAGCAGATCAGAGAATCCCTGTCTATGACGGAAACTGATGAACTGATCAAGAATTTACGGGAATTAAAGGAAAGCCTTGAGGGCCTTCTTACAGACCCAGAGAATCTGGAATTGCAGCAGCAGCTTTTTAAAGATGGTATCTCCCTTTATGACTTGTCTTTTGGCTACAACAACGGTATCTACAACCGGCTGAAGAACCGGATCGACAGCTTCGCGACCAACATCCATGACCTGAACATGCAGGTCTTCCGCTTGGAAACAGATGCAAACACCACTGGCGACTTGAACCAGGAGTTGTTTAAGCTGCGGGACGTAGTTAAGGAAGTGCTCGACAAGGTTGAAAGTAAGATTCCAGAAGTCCTGGATGCCATTTTTGCCTTGGAGGAAAGCCAGACGAAGATTGGTCCCAAACTCTTCTACCAGCCCCTAGCCGATGAACTGCTGGCCTTTAACGCTACCAAAAGCAGCGATGAATTGTCCGACATCATGGCTGGAAATATTGCAGACATTGCCCAAAGCGAACGGGATGGCAGCGGCTTATACGCCAGCCTTTTAGACCGTTTGAGCGACATGTTTTTTGCCTTGATTGACCTCATCTCACAAAACCGGGAGATCCAGGTCAGCAAAGAGCGAGCTGAACGCTTCTTAGCGCAAGCGCAGAGCTTTCAAGCTGGCATGACAGCCCAGGAAATGGCCCTCCTTTTCGACCAATATGAAGGCACGCCTGTCTACCACCACTGGTTTATGTCCAAACATGCTAGTTACAACCTGGATGATGAAAAGATCCACTACAACTTCACGCCCAAAGAACGCAAGCGGGCTGAAGTGAAACTTGCCCGGTCCATGGAACTGAATGACAAGGAAAAAGCTGAACTCGCGGCTGAACAAGCACGGCACGCGGCAGAAAAAGCCAAGCAGGCAGAACTAGGGCAAAATCTGATCAATAATCCATTAACTAATTTGACTGACGAAGAGTTTGCCTTTTTGCAAAAACTGCTGGGGCAAAGTCATTTTGATTACCGCTTCTCAGCTGATGGTGACTTGTTAAGTGCTAGCGCAACGACTGGCGACTATCTTTTGGTCAAGCAATTCCAAACAGAAAACATGACTATCGAATCACCAAAACAGAGCTTGATTTTATGCAATTGCAGACTGGAGGTAAAAAGCAGATGGCAGAAATAGACTGGAGCCAGGTTATGCCGAATCTTCTAGCTGGCAAGACAACCGCTTATATTAGGCAAAACCGCCTGGCGATCAGCAAATACTTGAAAGATAAGTTCAATTTGGTCTTGGACCAGGACCTGCATCTGCGGGCTTACTCCAAGACCCGGCCGGTTGGCATTGAAGCTGACAAGCGGGTCCAGGCAGATCCCCTCTTATACCGGGTCTACTATGAGACTTTAGCCAGATTGTCCAGCTTGCAAGTCGGCATGACCATCCTCTACCAGGACATTGTGGCTTACATCAACGACAAAGAAAATCTATCAGAGGCAAGCTCAGTGGAATTGTCCAAGTACTTGAAGCCGGTCATCGCCAAGCTGGAAAAGGACGGGATTATTGAACTCCGGGACCAGGACGACAAGGATTCCTTGTATGTCTTGACCAAGCAGGCAAAGCCGCAGGACCCGATTGATCTGGAGAAAGGGATGCAGACTGGTAACGATCTTGCCCGGCAAGAACTCCTGTTAAACGGCTTCTTCCGCAAGGAAAACATGGGCAAAAATGAGTACAACTACCTGCAGAATTCTTTTGAGCCTTTTTTTAACCATGAAACAAGGCAAGGCTTACGCTTAGTCAACGTTGACGACTACTTTATCCTGCTCAATTATTCCCAGCTGGATTTCCCTAACACAGTGCAAAGCAAATTGGATGCCATGGCCGTTGAACTAGTCCAATTGATCAATGACAGCGGTCAGAGCCGCTTCCAATTGCCAGAATTAGTCAATCTGGCCAAGCAGACTGGCAGTTACAAGACTATGACCGGGTCACAGAAAGCAACTGGCTTGAAGATGAAAGTAAGCGAGCTCTTAAATGAACTGACCTATTATGGCCTGCTTGCTAAAGAGCAAGACACCGGCCTTTTGACAAAAGAACAAGATACCTGGTTCACCACTTCTTTAACCGGATTAATCGTAAAAGATGAGGAAATGACTGATGACGAATTATAAGCTTAACCGCTTTGGCTTCTATAACTATTTCAACTACAGAAATCAGACTTTTGACGCCAATACCCAGTCGATTGTTTTTAACGGGGAAAACGGGTCCGGGAAGACCGCGACCATGCTCTCCCTGTTCCCAACGATCTTCTTAGGCAGCATGCGGATTGTCGACAACAAGCGGAGTCTGGACTACTACATCAAGGCTGGCGAAGCCGGCTTTGCCTGGGCCGAATTTAAAGCAGATGATTTGCTGCAAACCCTGCTTTTGGCCTACAGCAAGTCGGCCGACGGATCCAATACCAACCACTATTACTACGTCTTAAAGCAAGGCGTTAAAGGTGATGACCTCCCCTATTCAACCAGCTGGCCGGAATTCCGCGGAGCCGTCAAGCCCTACGTTGAACGCCGCTATGAGACCCAGGCTGACTACCAGAATGCCATCAACCAGCTCTTCTTTGGCTTTGCCTCACAAAGTGAGATGCAGGAGTACTTTGAGCACCTGGCCGCTTTTGAAAAGCCACCACTCAAGCAAACTGGCAGCACGGCTGAATTGGACAGTGCCTTAAAGACTGCCTTGCCAAACCTCAGCCACTACGCGGACCGGGCAACAGTTGAAAACTTTATCGACAATGCCCTGGCCATGGTTGAAGAAGAAAAGAAAAAGGCAGAATTGGACAAGCTGAATAACGCCCTGGCTAAGACTGAAGAATGGGAAAGTCTGACCAACAAGCCAACTCTGGCCCAGATCCAGAACTTCTACGGTAAGGCTAAAACTGAGCTGGGCCAAAAGCAGGAACAGTTTGAGAAATTGAAGACTAGTCTTGCGGAAACCGAAGAAGCAATCGCCCAGCTGAAGAGTGACCAGGCAAGTGTCAGTCAGGATTTAAAGGCTAAAGAAGGTGAACAGCAAGCTCTGCAGGCCGTGATTGATGCTAAAAACCTTGACCAGCTGTCACGAAAAATCACTCAGACTAAAGATGAAAGAAATAACCGGGAAAGAGATTTTGAAGCAGCCCAAAAGGACCGCAAGAATGCAGAGGTGCGGCTGCTGGCTTATACCGAGGACGCCAGAAAAGAGAAGAACGCTCTCGTTATCCTTGAAGGCCGGTTGGCAACGACCAAAACAGAACTTGCCAAGTATCAAATTCAAGCTGATTTTGAAGAAAAGTACCCAGACGCAAAGGAACTGCTGAAGAAGCAAAAGCTGCTCTTGGATAAACTGGATAAATTAGCTGAGCAAAACCAGGAGCTGGCTACCGAGTTGGGCATTGTAAATCAAGCAATTAATGCTTTTGACGAGACCGTCTACACGGATAACATTGCCTCTGCCCTTGCTGAACTTGATCAAGAAACAAGTGCCTGGCTCAAGGAAAGAGAAATCAGCTTTGATCAAGTGGCAGAATTTGGCCTGGAAGTTTATGAAGACAGACGGCATCTGCTGGAAAATGCCAGAGGCCAGTACCAAGAAGCCATCGCTGAAACCAAAAATGACATTCGGCTTGAAAAGGCCCAGTTAAAGCAACTGAGCTCTGATTTGGAAAAGCTGCAAGAACAGCCAAAGCCGGAAACGACAGCTGAGTTTAAAGACGGCAAGCAGCTTTTTGAACTGATCGACTTTAAAGAAGGCGTGCCGAGTGACCTTCAGTTGCAGCTGGAAAGCGACTTAAAGTACTCTAACCTCCTCTATGCCCTTTTTGATGGGCAGGAGATCAAGACTGGCTTGGAGGCTGATAATTCTACTGTCAATACTAGCAATGTAATTAACGGTAATCTCCCAACTCTGGCTGACTACTTAGTCAGTCAAGACGACCGGGTCAATGATTTTTTACAAACGATTGCGGTTAAAGATGGCCATATCAGTTATGCCAGTGTCAAGGTGCACAGCGAGAAAGCCACCGCGATCACTCATATCGGTGAAAGCAACCGGCAAAAAGAACGGGAAAGACAGATTGCCCTGCTGACAGAAGAAATCAAGCAAGTTAAACAGCACTTAGCTGAACTGGCAGACAAGCTGGCCAGCTATCAAGAGCTCTTTAAACAAGCAGATCCTGCTAATTTCCCAAAGAGTGACAAGGTCACCGAAGCGCAAATCGCCTATAATAATGCCCTTTCTGAACAAGACAAACGCTTAAAGAAGCAAGAAAAGCTACAAGTACAGCTAGCCGACTTCCACCGGCAAAAAGAACAATTTACTAGCGAGCTCTGCCCAGACCTGCCAGCTGACAGCAAGGAATTTGCTGACTACCGCCTGGCCTGGGACAAATACCAGGACAAGCAAGTCCAGCGGATTATGCAAGAAAATGACCTGCTTAAGCAAAAGGACCGGCTGGCTAGTGCTGAAAGCCGGATCAAGCAAGCGCACGCTGAATTATCTGAAAAGACAAAGCAGGTCCAGGACAAGCAAGACCGGCTGACTGAAATTAAAGCTCAGATTGCGACTCTTGAAAAGCAGCTGGAAGAAATCCAGAATGACCCGGAAACTAAAAAGCAGCTGGCCAGAAAGGAAGAACTGGACCAACTGCTCAAGGAGCTTGAAAAGCAACTTAACGAAATCGAATTTAAGTTGGAGCGAGAAAACAATCATCTTACTAACTACCAGGAACGTTTGCCAGAAAAGCAGGCAGCCTATGAAGATTTGGATCATGAGTATGCAGCAGTAACTGATCTGCTGGAAAAACTGAATTTAACTGAGAAAGTCAAGGATGCATCCCCTAATGATTGGAACAGCGAGCAAGTCAAGGCAAGCAACCAAAGTAAAG
Organism: Lactobacillus delbrueckii subsp. bulgaricus; assembly: GCF_046938665.1. GTDB lineage: Bacteria > Bacillota > Bacilli > Lactobacillales > Lactobacillaceae > Lactobacillus > Lactobacillus delbrueckii_C. Next base: position 1,520 of record NZ_JBKZCD010000010.1, on the reverse strand, counting down.
CCAACCTGGCTATGATTGCCGTTAACAGCATTAACGGCGAAACAGACTATCGGGTCGACAACAGCAAGCGTTTGGAATTTGAAGACATTGAAATTAACGACTACCTGCTCGTTCAAGTCCAAAACTTGTTGCATGAAATTGCAGTGGTTCACTACTACTACGGTGACCAGGAGTTAGAACTCAGCAAGCTCTATGACGATATCCGCCAGCAGCTGGAATCCTTCCAGGCATCTGCTGACGATGAAGTTCAGCGTCTGGCCCGCTACCTTAACAACTCGACGATTCTGCAAAAGATCCGCCAGGCCACTGCCGAAGCGACTACTTTAACCAAGCAGATCAGCAAGTCCTTGAAGGAAAAGGAACAGACAAGTCATATCTCCTTCTATACCAGCTTCAGTGAAATTCCTGACTACAGAAAGGACTACCTGGCAGCTTTTGGGAACACTTCTATCGACAGTCCGGAAAGCCAAAACGCGGTTACCCTCTTGATGGACCGCTTCTGGACTTATATCAAGGACAATAACGATGAAATGACCAGGGATGAACTGGTTGATCATTTCTATGAGGAATTTGACTACAAGAAATGGTACAGATTTAACATCAGCTTCCGCCGCCATGCTGGTGATGCCCCAGAAAAGATGACTGACCGGAAGCTTAATGCCTTCTCTGAAGGGCAAAGAAGCCGGGCGATCCTTGAACCACTTTTGATCGTCTTGGAGCTGGACGAAAAGAAGATGAGCAATCCACTTGCTCCGAAGATCATCTTGATGGACGAGTCCTTCTCTGGTATCGATGATGAACAGCAAGAGCTGCTATTGAAGAATATCTACGATATCGCAGACAACTTTATTGCTGCAGGCTACAATGCCCGCCTTGCGGTACCAGAAAACAGCAAGGACACGACTTACTTCACCCTGATTGACCATACGGTTGATGGCAAGAATCACTTTATCTCTGTAGAACAGAGCATCGTTAGAAAAAATCGCTAAAAAATAAGGCATGATTCCGAATTAACGGAGTCATGCCATTTTGGCGTTTAAATTAAACTAAGCGTGTTTCTTCATCTGAAGCTGCTGCTTTTGGTAAAGTACGGTTAACACAGCCCAGATAATGTTAATGATTGCCCAAGCGTTGCTGTACCTTGCATAAGCTGACTGCCCTGGAAAGGCAAGCTGAACTACTGCCAAGATAGCCACAATCACCATCATAGCAGACACTGCCTTGAAAAACTTCGGCCGGTCAATCCAAACAGCTGCCAGAATAAATGCGACAATTGACAGCAAATTAGCAATCAAGAAAAAACGGTTAGTTAGATTGTCTTGTGTTGCGTAGCCAAAAGTATAGTTTGGCCCCAAAGCAACTAGGTAAATTGCCATCAAAACCCGATAGACAATCGTCTTTTGCTTCTGTGTAAACAATTTTTCTCATCCCCTTCAATTACACACTAAAGTCAACTTCTGTTGATCAAGTCCATTATGTTAGAGAATATTGGGTCAGATTATATCAAATTGTGTCATTTA
>NZ_JBKZCD010000009.1:0-57747 GCF_046938665.1 Lactobacillus delbrueckii subsp. bulgaricus | reverse complement strand
CATTCTGAACACCCGGTAGAGTTGTGATAAGGCGGGGCCTGATCTCGTTCGGGAATATCAAGACTAGTAGTCATTTTCACTTTATTCCTGCTTTCTTTGTTCGGAAAAGATGGATTTTTAACTGACATTTTTCTAAAAGTTTTTTACTTTTTTCTTTTTGAATTACAAAAGCGCTTTCTTACTTGTTTGCTCCTCGACGATCTCAATCGCCAATTGGCAGCGGTCATAAACATCCCGCGCGCTTAGCTGCAGGCCCTCAGCCAGCCACTCGTACAAGATCGCGTAGATAATGTGAGCAGCATTATTCAAGGTTTTAATCGAATAATCGCCACTTAAGGAATGGGCATCGACGTAGCAAACCGTCTTCTTCCGCAGCAGCCATTCTACTTTCCGCGGAAAACGGGCCGCAAACTCCTTGCCCTTGACTTTTCCCTTCTCTGCATCAATCAAGGCCAGCAGGTTCAAAATGAAACAGCGGTCTTTTTCCATATAGGTCAATAGCCTCTTAAGGCCATTGCCATAATCACCGGTGGCAAAGTACAAGTGCTGGTCCAGCTTCTTTAATAGTAATTCCGCACTAAGTTGCCGCATGCTGCCATAGTGGGCGTAAAAGGTTGGCCGTGAGCAGGCAGCCAGCTTGCAGAACTTCTTGACGTTGATCTCACTGCCCCGCTCGCTGTCCAAGACCTGGGCCAGGATCTGGTTGGCTTCCAAAAGTTTGATACTGGTAATCATTTTTACTACCTCCGTTCGAGACACATTATCTGTGTCAGAAACTTTTTTTGCAGCCGGCAGCGCTCAAAGCCTGGTCTGGCGCGATTTCGACTTTATTACGATTTAGTCGTAATGAAAAATCGGCAGCGCAGCAGCAGCCAGCCCCCTTTTCTTTCCGAAAACAAAAGCCAGCCCTGACCCTTCCTTGTCAGTGCTGGCTTTCTAGTGCTGTGTTGTTGCGTTTTATCTTCCGCTTTCGCCTCAGTCGCTGTTTTCTACTCACTTTTCACCTATTATCTTATCATAAAACTTATACCAAGTTTAGCTAATCCTTATACTAATTTTGCTAATATTTTTTCTTTTAAGAAAGGCCCCTCATCCTTTGCTTCTCTAGCCCTCCTTCCCTTTTGATTCACTTTGCACATTATTTCCCACCTGTTATTTTCCCGAAAAAAAGACCCACCCGCCTTGGGTGAGTCCAAATCTTTAGGCTTGTGGTTCTCTCCATTCGCCGCCTTGAGCCAGCTGCTGCTTGCCAAGTTCATTAATAATCACGGAGATGTGTTCCTGTGGCGCGCCAGTGTCTTCTGAGATCACCCGGGTCACGTCCTTCATCATCTTTTCCAGTTGTTCTGGCGTCCGGCCAGCCAAGAGTTCAATATGTACAAATGGCATTGTTTTGCTCCTTTTTTCAAAAACAAGTAACTTTTCCTACATTATACCTGCTTTTTTAGAAAAAAGTATCTGCCAAAGCTACTTTGCCAAAAGTTCCTTAATTGCCTGGTCCAGCGGAGTCAAGCCGCCCAGAACTTCTTCCAGGTCACTGCTTTCTTCCGTCAATGAACCATCATCAATTGGCTGCTGGAAGGCAGCGTACATTGCCGCCGTATCATGATCCAAGCCCAGGCCTTCCAAGACCTGCACGTATTCGTCCTGGCTGACCTGCTTGGCTGCTGCTTCTTCACCAGTTGCCGCGTTCAAGGCCGCTGCCAGGTCCTGGTAGCTCCGCTTCGGGCCGGCAAATTCGTAAACTTCCTTTGGATCATCACTGGTCAAAACCTTAACCGCTGCCGCGGCATATTCACTTTCCAGTGCCCAGCCGGCAAAGTTGTTAGCCCAGTAGATCCGGTTGGCCGGACCTGGAGCCAGGAAAGTCATTTCGTTTTCCAGGTACCAGTTGTTGCGCAGGAAGGAGTGCTTGAGGCCGCTCTCCTTGAGCAGCTTTTCCGTCAGCTTGTGATCAGCTGCCAGCCAGTTTTCGCTTTCACTGGCCTTCGGGAAACTGGTGTAAGCCACGTAGCCAACGCCGGCATTCTTAGCAGCTTCAACCACATTCTTGTGCTGGTCAGCTCTAGTTACTGCCCCGCCTGGCTGAGAGGAAATAAAGAGCAACTTGTCCACGCCGGCCAGGGCCTTTTCTACAGCTGCTTCATCGCCGTAGTCTGCCTGGCGGATTTCAATTCCGGCTGGCAAAAGCTGCTTCCCCTTTTCTTCGTTGCGGACGATCGCCACTACATTTTCTGCCCCAACTGCATCAACCAAATTCTTGACCGCGGTCTGGCCGAAGTTGCCAGTAGCCGCTGAAATAGCGTACTTCATAATTGCCTCCGTTAGTTTCTTTTTCTCTTTTTTCTATTTCGTTTGCTTGTTATTTTTAAATCTACACTTATTCTAGCACGTGTATTTTTAAAGTCAACACCCATTTCCATAAAAAAACGCCAGCTTTCGCTGACGTAATTAGGCAAGCTGCCCTTCTTCTTTTATCTGGTCGACAATTTCCTGCAGGCTGATCTCCCGCATCTTGGCAAAAGCCGCCTCTTCTACTTCCGCGTAGGCTTTGGCCAGCGGCCCTTGAATGTTGCCGCCAACCGGGCACTTTTGCTCCGTGTCTTCATCGACGTGCAGCAAGTGGTGATCCATGTCGACTGCCGCGAAGATATCGTAGAGGCTGATCTCTTCCGGCTTCTTGGCCAGTTCCGGCTCAGCACTCCCCTGCTTGGTCTTCAAAAGCCCTGCCTTGCGCAGGTCCATCATCAGACTCCGCACCATGCTGGGATTGGTCACGATGCTGCGCGCGATTGCCCGGCTGGACAGGTCATCATCGGGAAAAATCTCGATGTAGGCCAGTAGGTGGACCGCGTCACTCAATTTATGGGAAAATTTCATTTTTTACCAGCTCCTTTATAAAAAGCCTGTTTTCTTAATCTTAACAGCTTTTCCGGCAATTTGCCACTTTCACTGTGTTCCACGTGAAACTATCGCTGGCATTTCTCTTGTAAAAACTTGATTAGTTCCTGGCTGCAGTTTTTCTTCAAAAGCAGGGTGCCCTGGTCCGGGGCCGGCATCAGGATGATTTCCTCGTCAGTTTCAATATAGCGGGTGATCTGGTCATAGCGGTATTCCCCGTCCCCCCGGTTGGTCAAAACCAGGAAATGGTCCGAGTAAAACTCGTAGCGCACGTAGTCATCCTTGGTCGCCGGCATGCCTGCGTAAATCTTCTTCAGCCGCCGCTTGTAGAGGTAGACGATTGCTGCTGGATAAAAAGCAATCACCAGAGCAAACATGACCGTGAAGTCATACTGCTTCAAGGCAAAAGCCACCGCTCCGGCCACGATCCAGATTGCTTCCGCGATCATGATGATCCGCCGCCGGCTCTTTTCCGTCACCTTCATGGCCATCCTGGTGTATTCGTTCAGGTCCATGTGAACCTCGCTGATATATAAGGCTTGTGCCATCTGCCTCACGTCCTTTCTATATAAAAATTATAAGCTATTCTTCCCCGCCCGTAAAAAAAGACGCGCTATCGCGCGTCTTTGAGTCAATACTAATAATCCTAATATTTATCTTCCTTGCTCAGCTCATAAGTTTCGGCGATTGTCAAATTGTAGTATGGCATCAGCCAGATCCCCAAAATTCCCAGGGTAAAAGCAGTCAGAATATACCAACCTAAAAAAGACAGGTTCAAGCAAAGCAGCTTCCAAGCCCGGCCCTTAGTCAGCTTCCAGCCAGCCCCGATTTCTGCCCAGACTGACCGCTTACTGCCGGTCCGCACGTCATCATCGATCACGTAGACGACATAGGTTAAGCGCAACTCGATCCAGACCAGCAAAACTACCAGCAAGATCAAAAGAATGATGCTTACCGCCACCGGCACTTGTGGAACAGCTGACCCGACTACCGCGGCCGCGATTGCCACAGTCACGGTCCCGATAATCAATGCTTCAATCACGCCATAGATGAGCAGCCGGACCAGGTGCTGACCAGTCAAGCCACACCAAGTATTTGGCTCTTCTGCGCCCTTTTGGACTTTGTTCCGCCAGCGGTCAAAAAAGATATATCCGTTGGCTGACAAAAGCGCGGCCGCGATTTCCAACAGGAAAAAGATGATGTCGGCTCCGGCCCCGGACTTGGAGTCAGTGGCCTGGTCAACGACATTCGGTATGATATTTGCCACAACCAGAAGCAGGCCCATCGGCATGTAGACCTTCTTCGGGATCTGCTTCAAGTTTTCCCGGGCCAGGGCCCGGATTTCCTTTGCTTTCATTGTTCTCTCCTCTGCAAAAAAGCTTTTATTATTTTCATCATTATTATAGCGCTGATTGTTTCACATGTAACATAGTTCTTTTCCTATCTTCCCCGCAGCTCCCTTGTGTTATGATGGTTAAAAATCTTTTTCCCAGTGAGGTCGATTCCATGGAACTTTCCCCCTTGAGCCCACCCCGGCTCGTCAGCAATCAGCAAGAAAACATCTGGCAGACCCTGCGCCGGCAGCTGCTGACCTGCCAGTCCTTTACCTGGGCCGTGGCCTTCATTACCGCCGACATGCTGCCTCCTTTCAAGCTGGTTATGGAAGACCTGCAAGCCAGCGGAGTCCGCGGGACTATCATCACCGGGACCTACCTGGCCTTCAACCAGCCCCGAGTTTTCGCCGAGCTCTTAAAAATTTCCAATCTTACCGTCCGGATCGCGGACGGCCCCTTCCATGCCAAGGGCTATCTTTTTGATCACGGGGACTGGCAGACCGCCGTCATCGGCAGCGCCAACTTCACCCGGTCCGCCCTCCTGGCTAACCAGGAATGGTGCCTCAAGGTCGATTCCCAAACCGATTCAGCCTTGACCCAGCAACTAGCCGCGGCTTTAGCGGACTTGACGGGCAAAAGCCAGCCATTGACTGCCACCTGGCTGGCCGACTATGAGAAAAGCTGGCAGCCGCCAGCCAAGCCTGTGTTACACGTGAAACAAGAAAAGATCGTTTCCAACCAGATGCAGGCCGCCGCCCTGGAAAATCTCCAAGCCTTAGTCAAAAGCGGCGCCCGCCGGGCCCTGGTCGTTTCCGCTACCGGGACAGGGAAGACCTACCTGGCGGCTTTGGCGGTCAAATACTTTGCCCCCCGCCGCTTCCTCTACCTGGTCCACCGGGAAGAGATCGCCCGCAAAGCCCTGGAGACTTTCAAAAAGGTCATCGGCGGCAAGGGCAGTGACTTCGCCCTTTTGACCGGGACCAGCCACCAGCAGGCCCGCTACACCTTCGCGACCATCCAGACCGTTTCCCAGGACCAGTTCCTGGCCAGCCAGGCAACTGATTTTTATGACTACATCTTGATTGACGAAGCCCACCGGTCTGCCGCGCCCAGCTATCAAAAAGTCCTCAGCCACTTCAGCCCGGCCTTTTGCCTGGGTCTGACAGCCACGCCGGAGCGGATGGACCAGCAGGATATTTTTGCCCTCTTTGACTACAATTTAGCCTACGAGATCCGCCTGGCCGATGCCCTGGAAAGCAAAATGCTCACGCCCTTCCACTATATCGGTATCCGCGACTATGAAATTGACGGCCAGACTTCTGATGACTTCAGCGACCTCCGCTGGCTGGGCGCGAAAAAGCGGGTCAGCTACCTCCTTAAAGAACTGGATTATTACGGCTGCAGCGGTCCCCGCCCCTGCGGCCTGGTCTTCTGCAGCCGGCAGGAAGAGGCCCGGCAATTGGCAGAATCTTTTACTCAACAGGGCCAACCGGCCCAGGCCTTGACCAACCAGGATTCCCCAGCCGTCCGCCGGCAGGCGGTCAAGGATCTGGAAAACGGCCGCCTCCACTACTTGGTGACGGTCGACCTTTTCAACGAAGGCGTGGACATTCCCGCCCTCAACCAGATCGTCATGCTCCGGGCCACCCAGTCAGCCACGGTCTTTATCCAGCAGCTGGGCCGGGGCTTGCGCCTCTACCCCGGCCAGGACTTCGTCACCGTCCTGGACTTCATCGGCAACTACCAGAACAACTACCTGATCCCCCTGGCCTTAGCCGGGAAAAAGCTCTCCCGTGACCAGCTGAAGTACCAGTTGCAAACCGTCAGCTTTGCCGGCCTGTCCACCATCAACTTCAGCCGGATCGCCAGCCAGGAGATCCTGGCCTCCCTGGACAAGGTCAAGCTGGACTCACTCAAGCAGCTGCGGGAAGCCTACGGTGACTTGGCCCAGCAGCTGGGCCGCCCGCCCCTTTTGCTGGATTTCGCCAAAAAAGGCCAGGTCTCACCCCGCCTCTGGCTGGACAACAAGTCCCTGCCCCACTACGGGGCCTTTCTGGCAAAAATGGGCCAGCCCTGCCAGCTGTCTTCTTACGAAAGCCAAGTCCTCTCCTTCGTTACTAAGGAACTGGCCCCAGGCCAGCGGCCGCATGAACTTTTGCTCTTGCAGGCCCTTTTGCAAAAAGACAAAATCAGCCAAAACGACTTCCAAGCTCTGCTGAAAAATTACGGGGCCTACGACTCGGCCGCCTTGGAAGAATCCCTGGCTGCCATCCTCTCCTTGGACTTCTATGATGTCAAAAGCGGATCAACTACCCAAAAGGCCAAGTACGGCGGCGAACCCGTCGCCAGCTTAAAAGGCGGCTGCTGGTTCTTAAACTCCAAGCTTGTCCAAGCCAGTCCGGACTTCCTCCGCCTGTTTAAAGACGCGGTTGAAACCGGCCTCTTCCTCACCAAAGAAAAAGACCCGGCGCAAGACTTCACCCTCTACGCGGCTTACGACCGCAAGGAGGTCTGCCGCTTGCTCAACTGGCCGCTAGACGTCAGCCGGCCCATGTATGGCTACCGGCTGAGTGGCAATGTCTGCCCGGTTTTTATCACCTACAAAAAGACTGACCAGGAGCAAAGAAATGCCCGCTATGACAACCAAGCCCGCGGCCAGCGCCTGGCCTGGTATACCAGAACTCCCCGCCACCTGTCTTCCCCGGAAGTCCAGCAGCTCTTGCGGAGGACGGAATCTGGCCACCAGGTCACCCGGATTCCGGTCTTCGTCAAGCGGGCAGATGCCTACGGCCCGAAGTTTTACTATCTGGGCTCGGCAAAAATCGATCCCGCTACTGTCCGCGAGGTCAGCCTCAAGGGCAAGAGCGCGGTCGGCCTGGACCTGGTTCTGCCCGATCCCCTACCGGCTAAAATCGCCGACCAGCTTTTTGGCAATTAAAAAGGCTTCCCAGCCGGGAAGCCTTTTAGTGTGCCCGCTTCATGACGCGGACGGTAATATCTTTCAAGGCAAAGTAGAGGATCGGCGTGCAGACCGCGGTTGAACAGGAGTTGATCACCGTGGCCAGCAGGCTCAGGAAGGCCGCTACCAGGGCGGGCTGCAATGCCGTCCCGGCCATCAAGGCCTCTACGACCGTCGTCGCGTAAGAGGTAAAAATCTTGGTTACCCCGGCGATGACCGCCAAAATAATGATGTTCTTCTTGCTGTCGTTATACTTCATGCCCCTGTAGACAGCGGACAAAACGGCAGCCACGACTACGACTTCCAGCATGGTCAGCCAGCTGGTAGCCGCGTAGCCGTTGAGAATGTCAAAGCCGCCCAGGCCGATGATCCCCGCCAGGGCCCCGTTGCGGAAGCCCAAGTAGAGAATGGCCACGGCCGTCAAGGTATTGCCGAAGTGGATGAAAGGCCGGCCCACGACTGCCGGCAGCGGGATCCGCAGGACCCAGATGCCGATGTAAATCATGGCCGCGAACAAGCCGGTCATCACGACTGCTCTTAAAGAATTCTGTTCATCGCGCATTTTTCTTCCCCTCCTAAAAATAGATGATCAATGCACTAATTTTGCAACTGCTGCAAGAGCCAAGGCAGGGCCGCCGCGTAATTAGGGCCAAAGCGCTGGTCCTGGTCCAAATCAGTCGCCAGGATTGCCTTGGCCACGAAGTCCCCGGCCACGCCAGCCGCCTGCTGCAAGTCCAGCCCGTGAAGCAGGCCGGCCAAGAGGCTGCTGGCAAAAAGGTCCCCCGTGCCAAAATAGCTGTGCGGAATCCGGTCCTGGGTCCTTTCCCAAACCCGGCCGCCCCGGCTGAGCCCGTAAACCCCGATCCGGTTGTCGGCCAGGGGCACCCCGGTCAAAACTACCTGGGACAGGGCAAACTTCTGGGCCAGGCGCTGGGTGATCACGCAGGCCCGGTGGCTGTCAATCTCAGTAAAGTCCACCGGCTCATTCAAGAGCAGCAGGGCTTCGGTCAAGTTGGGCGTCAAAATCGTTGCCTGCCGGGCCAAGCGCTGCATCTGGACAACATAGCTGTCATCAAAGCCGCGGTAGAGACGGCCGTGATCAGCCATAGCCGGGTCCAGCAGGATGAGTTTCCCCTGCCGGCTGTATTCTTCCAGCCCCTTCTCCCAGACCCGGCTGGCCGCCTGGCCCAGGTAGCCCAAATAGATGGCGTCAAAGGAGATATTTTCCTTGTCCCAGTGCGCCCAAATATCTGGCAGACTAGCCGACAGGTCCAGGAAGGTGTTCTCCCCGAACCCGCCCGTATGTGTTGACAAAATTGCCGTTGGCAAAGCCGCGGTCTGCAGGCCGCTGGCCCCTAACACGGGCAAGGCGACCGCCAGCGAGACTTGACCAACACAGGATAGATCTTGACTGATCAAGACTGATTTCACTTTTGGCCCCTCCTTATTGCTCAGTAGCTCTATTATATGCTTGCTTAAAAAATATGAAAGTAATTATTGCCAAACTTTTTTCTAATCTGGTAATAACTAGTATAACACGGGTATTTTCATTTTCAGAGCACAAGAAAAGCCAGTTGCTTAGAAGAACAACTGACTTTGGTTAGGAATGTGTTGTGTATGTATAAAATTCAATGCAATGTTACATTGAGGAAAGAAAAATAAAAGAAATTTGGATGTTGCAACTTGCGGCTCTCCACAACCTCAAGCTACGAATCTAATATACAAGATAGTTGTGATGAAATTATGACCTTTTCCTTACGAATTTCAAAACAGCTATTATTTTTAAACCGTTCGCTTATATGACTTGCTTATTACTTAGTAAGTATAATTTAAGCAGTCAGAAGTTCGTAAACGTAGCTGGTCTCATTTTCCCGGTAGACCCCATGCAGGGTGCCCACCCGCTTAAAGCCGCTCTTTTCGATCAAGTGTTGCATAGGCAGGTTGTCCTCATGAGTGTCGACTCTGACGGACTTGATGTCATTGAAGCCGCTGGTAAAGTAGTTGATCACTGCCTGGTAGAGCTGTGAAGCATAGCCGTGGCCGGTATGGTCGGAGTGGATAGCCACCCGGTGGATGGTAACGTAGTCATTCGTGTCAACTTGCCAGTGGCCGTCCAATTGGTCGTAAGCATGGTCCGGCGCTGGAATGATAGTCAAGGTCCCGACGGTTTCCCCATCGTCGGCCTTGGCCAGGTAAGCGTAGCCGTTTTCGATGTCTTGACGGACATGGTCTGGATTCGGATAGTCTCCTTGCCACTGGTCAATCCCGCTTTCTGCCAGCTGGTTGCGTCCGTCCTGCAGGATCGCCATCACTTGGTCAAAATCTTTCAACTCTGCTTTTCTAATCTGCATTTCCTATTCGCTTCCTTATCTATATTACTGGTTCAATGACAACGACAAAGGGTATTTTACATAAGTCGGCAAGCAAGCTCAAACGATCTGCTTAAAGGGAAGCCTTTTCAGTGCTAAAAACTGTAATATTATTTAAGAATTAGAAAAGGCTGTGTCAAGGTTTTGTAACATTACAGTTATATAATGAGAATTGTTGCAAAATAAACCACTTATTTTGATCATTTTCAATCACACACTTTTTTAATGGGAGTACCAGATACATGAAGTTTAAACACCTTAAACTGCTTGCATTAGTCTCCACATTGACGGCAGCTGTGAGCATGAGCTTCGCCGGCCTGGCACAGGCCAGCACGACCAGCGCCAGCAGCCGTTCTTATGGGGTCGACGTGTCAAGCTACCAGCCAACCAGCACGACCAAGTACAGCAAGGCGGGCGCCCAGTTCGTCATTGTCAAGGTCAGCGAAGGCACCAGCTACCGGAATCCAAACGCCAAGGCACAAGTAGCCAGCGCCAAGGCCAACAAGCTTTTGCCAATGGCCTACCACTTCGCCAACTTCGGTTCCAGCTCATCTAGAGCGAAGAGTGAAGCGGACTACGCTATCGCCAGCGCCAAGGCTGTCAAGCTGCCAGCAGGCTCATACCTGGCTATCGACTGGGAAACCAGCAGCGGCAACTCAACCAGCGGGAGTAGAAGCGCCAACACCAGCGCCATCATGGCCTTCATGAAGAAGGTTAAGGCAGCTGGCTACCAGCCATTGCTCTACTCTGGTTCTTACCTTTTGAACAACGCGATCAACACGAGCACGGTTACGGCAGCCTACCCTAACTCACTGTGGGTAGCCTACTACACCAGCTCAGGCCGGATCGACGCGCCAGACTTTTCATACTTCCCGTCAATGAACGGGGTCATCATCTGGCAGTTCACTGAAAACTGGAAGGGTCTGAACGTTGACGGGAACATCTCAGTGCTGCCACTGTCAATTAGCTCAAGCTCATCATCCAGTTCTTCATCAAGCTCCAGTTCATCTAAGACGCCAGCCAGTCAAGCACCTGTAAGCAAGACTAAGAAGAAGATCATGTCTAAGTCTTACGTCTACACTTCCGCTGGTAAGAGAACCGGTGCTTACAAGAGCGCGTACACTTACGTTTACGTGATCGGCGGGATTGTTAAGATCGGCAAGAGCAACTACTACAAGATTGGCGACAACCAATACATCAAGGCTAACAATGTCGATGGTACTGCCCGCAAGCTGGTTCACAATGCTTGGACTTACAACAGCAAGGGCAAGCGGGTGAAGTCAGTTGCGACCTTGAAGAAGGGCAAGCAGGTCTTCACTTACGGCGGCAAGCGAAAGATCGGTAAGAAGACTTACTACCGGATCAACGTTGGCCGTTACATCAAGGCTGCCAACGTGAAGTAAGCCGGATCACGAATTAATTTTAGAAACAAACAAAGCTCTGATTGCTACTAAAGCAGTCAGAGCTTTTTCGTTCTCAGCTATTTACACAAGTTTTTAGACAGAAAACTAAAAGTCATGACTTCGAGAGTAACTGTTCCATTACATCAGACCACATTTTCATGTCCTCGTGAGGACAAGCCAGCAAAACTGTTAAGGTAGGAAATTCTGTCTTTAAGTACTGTATAGCTTGGACGCAACGTTTGAGAAAGAGCAAATTCATGATCTCTGAATAACAGTTAAGATCCAGCTCAACAATTAAACTTGTACATTCTGGCTGAACTTCAACCAAATTCCTCAGTTTCAGCAAACTTTCTGTCTGCAACATTTTCGAAGCAGAAAGTTTCCTTCGACAAAGCGGATAATCAAACAGACAGTATACAGCCCCTAACTCTAAAACATCAGACACGGTTTCACTGGCCACTAAGCGAAGTGGTTTAGCCGGCATCGGCAACCGGTCTAAATGTATCGTAAGCAAAGAATATGACTTCTTCAATAGCGCCTCCTAAAAGTCAAAGGCAATGCCGGTATTGCACTTAATCGCCAGATTAGCAAATTCCAGCATCTTCTCGTACACTGGACGGACCGTATCGTTCATTGGCCGCTTCATCCGGTCAAGCAACCATTCCCGAAATTTCACGCACTTGTCAGGCTCAAAGAAATCAAAATCCCCCCAGTCAAACATGGCATCGAACTTATCCCACATCTCGGTCAAAAATCCATCGTCTTCCAAGGCCTGGGCCGTCTTCTCATCAAAGTAATACTCAGCCGCTGGCTGACCATCGACATAATGGATTTTGTACGCTTCGTCATACTTTAATGCACGATCATCTAATGCGACCAACAACCACATGTTACATCTCTCCTCTCTTTTTAATTTTAAAGTGAGTCTCTTTTAAGTTCCTAGATGGCGTACCATCTAATTTACAAAACATTCCTACTTTTTTGTCAAAAATACGCATTATTGCATAAGTAAAAGAGATATACTTTCCTATAGAATGTATATCTCTTTTGTTTATTTTTTAGTGTGCTTTCTAATAACCGCTCGAACTGCCGCACAACTGTTGACTACGATTAGTGCAATACCAACAAAAATAATCTCAGTTTTCCAAAAATTATTAGTAGCTTCTTCAAAAGTTTCTTCCCCTGAAAGAAAAAAGCTATATGACTGATCTAGTACCCAAATAGTAATTACTATAATAGTAACAAGATTGATAATTAGCATGTCGCCGAGCCAACTATTACAGATCTTTTTAAATAGTCTTTTCATTAGGGAGAATCATCGTGCCTTTATGCCACATTTTCCAACTACCCATCCTAACGAGGCCCAACCGATTCCTGGAACTAATGAGCTTGCTATTTTTTCTGCTAGTTTTTTTGCGACCTTTTTTCCTAAACGTTTAGCAACTCTTTTAATTATTGCTTCTGATGCTTTTTTCCAGGCATGCGATCGTAGCAATTTCTCGATTTGGCGGCTATATAACGCTTTGGCAGTATTTTTCACTCCAATTATGCCGTATTGATTTAGGAGACATTTTCCAAATTTTTCTGCTGAAAAAAACGAAGATCCGTATAAAGCCTGAAGTTGTAGCTCCTTCTCTGTAGGTAATTCTAATTCTCCAGTCGCATATGAAAGCACCCCTTTTGATAATTCAACTTCGTCCATTCCTCTGTTGGCATCATATGCATCTTCAAAAGCTTGTGCTAACTTATCAATAGCCGAGTCTAACTGCTTTCTTGTCTCCTTAGTTGTATTATTTTTATTCACAGCTTTAGCATATGTAATATTAGTTAATCCACTGAAAAAAGCTGTTCCTAAAGTTACAGCTATAAGTATGCTATAAATAATCTTCTTCATGTATTTTCCTCACACATAATAAAAGATATTCCTACTGATTTTCACCCACGAACCGAATTACTTAGTAATTAAGCTTACGATTCGTTGTTGAGCCATGGCAAATGTTGCTGTTGGTAACATTCCAACATACTCAGCATTCCGCTTTCTATAATCTAATGTGTAGAACTGCAAGGTGTTCACGTAACCGTCTATGCTTTTCATCTGAACTGGTAGAAAAAGCTGCCTAAGTTGGTTGTTAGACGCATGTGTTATCGGTGCTACTATCGTTAGACCAGAAACCTTACTGTACTTCTTTGAACTTAGAACAACAGCTGGGCATCTTTTTCGAATTTCTTTACCCAAAGAAGGATCAAAATCAATCCAGATTATATCCTGTCGGTCTGGGATGTACGCTCTCTGGCTACCATTCATCGTCGTCATCGACATTCAATCCTCCAAATGCTTCTTCTTGTTTGCAATCAGTAAATTTCTTATCCCAATCTGGATCATTGAATGGGTTTGAACTTTCAGGAATGTAAACAATAACTCCATCTCTTCCCTTATATACGCTGTATTCCTCAGCGTCTGCAACAATATCTTTCGGAATTGTAAATACTTTAGAATTTCCAACCTGTCTTGCTTTGACTGTATTTGATAGCATTTTTGTTCCCCCCTCTCTTCTTTCGTATACACTGAGTATATACTCAGCGGGTAACGCTTGCAAGCAGAAGGCTCAAGCGATGATTGAATCCAATTAATATCTACCAAAGCGTAACCGGCTACTCACTAGAACTTCACGATCTGCAAAAAGTAATTTCACTATCCGGGAGAGGGCAATTCTGACCAGCATGTCCAAAAGCACCGTCGGCCGAAAGCTAAGGGACGACTAATTTTTTGCAAACAAATAGCTACATTAACTCACTCTGTGTTGATGTGAGATAATGTAGCTTTTTTCTTATCTATAATATTTCTTACTGATGCGCGTCAAGTCATGTGCTCATTGCTGTTCATAACTTAGGCATCCTCTAGTTACTTCTTACGCCGAATCATAAAACTTACTAAATCTTGATAATCACATCAATATTGGTAAGTTTTTCTGATATTCCTTTCTAGTTAAATCTATGGGTAGATTCAACTTGGCAAAAGAAATCAGATTTTTAACCTTTTGGAGTTAAGGTCAGTGGGTACGGTTGGCTGTCAAACAACGCCAAACGGCATTATCCAATAGCTTTTTATCTGCCCCACTGGAAACTTTTAGCATGACAGTCTTGAAGGCATCTTGCCTGCTAAAAAAGCAGGCAAGCATATCGTGATGCCTTCTCGAAGCAGTCAAGCTGCGATTTTAATACCCCGAACTAAGTTCGTTAAAGCTGACTGCTCTTACATGCTAGAACCTTCAACTTTGTAGTATTACCTGGCTTATGCTTCTTTTATCCGACTGTCAAGAATCTCCTTAACTCGCTTGTAAGGCGTGTAAAGCGTGATTTCTTCGTCTGTTAATCTACTTAATATATTTTTTGCTGCGGCGGTATTTGCATTCATCTCGCCGCATTTCTTGCACCTGGTGAGTTCATGATGACTGCCGTATCTTTCCTCAAAATGCCGCCCGCAAATTGGACAGTACTGAGAAGTATATGCCGGGTTGACATCATGAGTTTCAATCGAATTCTTGCTTGAAAGATATACAATGCGCTCATCTAATTGACCCTTAGTCCATGAATTCAAGCGCTTGCGCATCTTTCTTGCGAATCTGCTGTTGTCTGATTTGACGCCTTTTTCTTTTACGAACGTCAAGTCTTCCTTGGCAATGACCGCTGGATGCTCAGTCTCGATCATTCTGTTTATCGCATGGTTGATAAAGCTTCTGACAGTTTCTTGCGCTGAGCGGTAGCTCTTGTCATACGACTTTCTGCCGATATTGTTCTGCTCCAGATTCTTGAGCTTGCCAAGCAGTTTTATTTTCTTCCTCAAAGCAGTCTTAGACAAAGGTTGGTTTGCCTTCTCCAGCTGCTCAAGCTGCTGATTGAGCCGCCAGCGCAAACTCATATATGGTTGCCGGTTTGCGTTTCGCTTGCCATATTTGTCAACAATGGCATTGGCAAGCTTGCTGAAGTTTTTACCATACTCATTGCCGCTGCTGCAGGAAAGCAGGGTGGCACGCCCCTTGTCAATGCCGATTGCCTTCTTTGAATCGCTGCTGTAGCGTTTGCTAGAGATTAGCTTATGAACTTCAAGGCGCTGCTTGATGCGATCAAGCACCACTGTGATATCGCCGGTGCGTGGATAACTCCACGGACTGGTCATCTCTACAGAAAACTGCTTTCTAGGCAGGTCTGAACTAAATGAAAAAATATTTCCTTCAAATGCCCAATTCAAGTCACACTTCATGCTGGAGCCAAGCTTGCCCGACTTGCGTGCCCGGTAGTGGTAGCGGTAAGTAATCCGGCACAGGTAGCTATACGCTTGCTTGATTTGCTTATCCGTTAGCTTAGCTTCTATTTCAGTTAAAGCCTCAGCGTATTCTTCTGGCAGCTCAATTGGCTTGTGAAGAAGAACCGCTTGCCATGCGCTCTTAAATTTTAAGATAAAGAACAGAAGGTGGCGCTGATCTGCAGAAAGATTTTCATTTCCTTGGATCAGCTTCTTCAAACGGTTAGCCAGATTCGACCACATGCTTTTTATGTTAGCGCATGCTTCACGGAGAGCACCGACCCAATGCTTGGTCTGAAAGCTATAGACTGTTTCCAGCTTGCCTTTTGAGCCTTTAACCGGCTTGTCCCACTTGCGAACTCGGTTGCGCAGAGCCTGCCAGTTGTTAACCGCTAGCATTGATTTGATGCCGCAGTAGCGGTTCAAAAAGAAATGCCGGCACCTGCCGTATCTTTCAAAGAAGTCTGACATTCTGGCAAATTCTTCATCGCTTAACTTTTTAGAGTAGACTCTAACTGTCTTGGGCTGGGTCTTGGTCACTGTCTGCTTGATTGAAGAGCTTTTTACTTTCTTGGATGACTCTTGCATTTTGATGCGACCTCTTTCCATACAGCTTAGCTGAGAAAACAGTGATTATAGATAAAACATCTTCCACAAGTTCTGAATTCGGATCAACGTTGTCCGTCTGATTGATGACAACCAAGTCAACGTCGTTTGCTTGGCAGATTGTCTCAATTATTTCAAAGCCAAAACGAACAAGTCGATCTTGGTAATTTACCACGACTCGTTCGCACTGTTTCTTGCAAATCATGTTGATCAGCTCTGTTAAGCCCTTTTTCTTATAGTTGAGACCAGATCCAATGTCTTGAATGATCTTAAACTGATAGCCATTGACTTCGCAATATCTGGATACTACGTCTTTCTGCCTTTGAAGGTCTTCTTTTTGATGGCCAGAAGAAACCCGGCAATAGCCGATGGTCAGCAGCTTCTTAGGCTTGGTAGCTTTCACATTTCCTTGTAGAACTTCATCTAGCATTTCTTTAATGTAGCGACGTTGATTGGAGGCAGTTCTAAGCGGAGTAATCAGTCCCTCAGCTTCCCAATTGCGGAGAGTTGACTTGGCAACATTAAGATATTCAGCTGCTTTTGATATGGACATGTATTCGCTCATTATTTCTTCCTTCCAATCTTTTGACACCGGCATTGTATCATGAGTTGGCAAGAAATAACACTATTTAGCATTGGATAAAATGAATACTTTTTAGCAGTCACACCCTTTTAAAAGATCTGACGATTTGCGTGCTTACAGCAATGACTATCACCGCGACAGTGTAAATGCTACCCCAAAGCTTTTCACTTTCCCAAAACATTTCAGTTGCTGCCGCGGAATGCTCGGCAAAAATCATCATGCCATAACTATAGTAGAGCGAATGGAGAGTTATCAAGACCAAACCTACTACTATGATTAACAGTAATCCTGCCAGCCATTTTATAATCTTCTTAGCAGCATGCATCGCTCCTACCCCTCTTCCCGCAGCTGGCTACGCTTGTTGAAGTAATTGCGGTAGGACAGGTAGCCCGCGATCACGGCACCCAGGCCAGTCGCTGACAAAAGCATGAAGGTGACCATGATCTGATACTTAATGGCGTAAACTGGGTCCACGCCGGCAAAAATCAATCCAGACATCATCCCCGGCAGGCTGACCAGCCCCACCGTTTTAGCCGAGTCGATCGTCGGCTGCATGGCGGTCTTGATGCTCCGCCGCAGGATGGTCATGCTGGCCGTCTTCACGTCAGCCCCGAGGGCAATTTTTTCCAAAACCTGCTGGCGCTGGTCATGAAAACCCGTGGCTAAAGCCTTATAGCAGAGGCCCATGGCCACCATCTCATTACCAGCAATCATCCCCGTAATCGGAATAATCTGCATCGGCTTTAGCTTCACCGTCTGAGTCAGCAGCAAAACACCCAAGGTGATGTAAGTCCCGATCAAGAGTGCCACGATTGACTGCCAGAGCTGGCGGTTCGGGTTGGGATCCCGTTTGTTGGCGTTCCAGGCCGCGTTAAAAATGATAAACAAGGTCATCAAGAGGGTTAAAATGGCATTGTTGACCTGCATGATGAACTTCAAGACGTAGCCGACGATGACCAGCTGGACGATAGCCCGGGCAACGCTATAAAAAATGTCCTTGGTCAAGCCCAGCTTTTCCTTCCAGGAAATCGCCACGGACACCAGAACCAGGGCAAAAGATAAGATTAGTGACAGATCGCTGACAGCCATTGATTTCATTTAAGAACTCCTCCTTTTTCCATGTGCAGGAGCTGCTTGGAAGCGGCCAGCTCCTCTTGGTCGTGGGTCACTTGCACGATCGTGGTCCCCTCCTGGTGCACCCGGGCGATCAGCTGGTGGACGATCTGCTTGCTCTCTTCATCCAGCCCAGTCGTCACCTCGTCCAAAAGGAGGACCTCCGGCCGGAAAAGCAGGTTGCGGATCAAAGCCACCCGCTGCTTCTCCCCGCCAGACAGGGTGGTAATCTTTTTGTCCAAATAGTCAGCTGGCAAATCCACCTGCTTCAAGGCTTCCTGGGCCCGCTTTTCAGCAAAGTCCTGCTTGCGGATGGCAAAAGGCAGGGCCAGGTTGTCCTTAACCGTTTCGTCGAACAAGGTTGGCTGCTGGAAGCAGTAGGACACCTGCCGGCGGTACTGGACCAGGTCCAGGTCATCAAGATTTTGCCCCTTGTAAAAAATCTCTCCCTTATTAGGCGAGATCAAGCCCGCGATCAGCTTCAAAGTCGTGCTCTTCCCGCTGCCCGACGGCCCGGTCAAGGTGAGGTAGTCCCCCTTCTCCACGGCAAAAGAAACGTCCCGCAGGATTTCCTGGCCACCAGCCCGGTAGGCCACCCGCTTGAGTTCAATAAGTGCCATTTTCTTCCTCCTAATTTCTGCAACTTTAATACTACCGTTACATTATAATTCAAAAAGGACGCGCTGCTTTTGCCAAACGACTCGTCCTTTTTCGATGATTAAGCTTGTAAAAATTTTACCGTCCGGGCGGCGAAGTCACTGGCATTTTGGAAAATGCTCATGTGCCCCGCGTCAGGGTAAATATGGAGCTGGCTGTTGGGGAACATTTTCTCCAAAACATATGAGTTTTCCGTCAGCACCATCGCGTCATGATCGCCGTTGACAATCAAAACCGGCTGCCGCCAAGCCGAAAAATCAGCTGTCGGAGCCTGCCCCCAGGCATGGATCGCCCGCAGCTGGCGCAGATAAGATGAGACCTTGATCCGCTTGTCTTTCTGCTGGCCCCGGCTCTTGATCCGCTTTAAATACTCTTTAGCCGCCTGCTTGCCCCGGAGCGTTCTGGTAAAGAATAGGTATTCTTTGACATTTTTGCCGGTCAAGAGGGCCTTGACCATAAACTTGTTGGTTTCCCGGGTTACCTGGTCTATCCCCTTCCCGCCCCGCGGGCCGGTCCCGGCCAGAATCAAGTGCTTGATCCGTTCTGGAATCAAGGCGGCCACTTCCTGGGCAATCATGCCGCCCATGGAAATGCCCAATAGGTCAATCTCTTCCAAGTCCAGGGCCTGAATGAACTTGACCACGTGCCGGGCCGCGCCCTGCAAGGTCGGCGGCACCTGGCCAGAAGACGCGCCAACGCCGGCATTGTCCAGCAAGAGCAGGTGAACTTTGGGACTTAAGGCATCGATCAAGGCTGGGTCCCAATTGTCCAAAGTCGCCGACAGGTGGTGCAACATCACCAGCGGCCGCTGGTTTGTTGGCCCGGCTTCCCGGTAGGCGTAAGTCATTTTGCCAGTTTTGACAAATTTCAGTGGCAAATCAATGTAACTCATCTGTCAGTCCTTTTAAAACTTGATTAAGACCTTCCCCCGGCTGTGGCCGTGAGCCACGTCCGCCAGGGCTTCTTTGACCTGCTCCAGGGAATACTGCTTGCCCAGAGCCGGGCGCACCTGGCTCTGGGCCAGGATCTCGCTGGCTTGAGCCAGCTGGGAACCATTGGCCGTGACGAAAACAAAGTCATAGCGCTGCTGTTTCTTCTTGGCTTGGCGCTCAATTTTAGCCGCTGCCAGCCCAAACAGGATCTGCTTGCCCCAGCCCAGGCCCATTCTTTTGGCAAAAGTCCGGTTGGGCATGGCCCGCAAGGAAACGATCCGGCCGCCCCGCTTTAAAATGCCCAGCTGTTTGAAGACTTCCTCCCCGCCCAAGGTGTCGATCACCAGGTCTACATCCTTGACCAGCTTGGTATAGTCTTCCGTCCGGTAGTCAATAAATTGGCTGACGCCCATGTCCAAGAGCGCTGCCTTCCTGGCACCAGCGCCAGTCGTGATCACCTTCAGCCCCCGGGCCACGGCCAGCGGAATGGCCATGGCGCCAAAGCTCCCGCTGCCCCCGGAAATAAACAGGGTCTGCCCCGCCTTGGCGTTCAGCAAATCGAAAGCCTGCATGGCCGTCAAAGCCGTCAATGGAACCGCCGCTGCTTCTTCATCGGTCAAGTAGTCCGGCACCTTGGCCACTGCCTGCTCACTGATGACGATTTCTTCAGCAAAAGCCCCCATATTGTCCAAAGGCGTCCGGGCATAGACCCGGTCGCCAGGCTGGAACTTTTGGACAGCAGCTCCGGTCTGCTTGACGATGCCAACGAACTCATTGCCCAAAGTCTGCGGCAGCTTGTAAGGCACGACCAGCTTCAAGTCCCCGTGCGCCACGAGGTTGTCCAGGGGGTTGACCGCGGCCACTCTGGTTTCAACCAGCAGGTCATGGTCGCCGACCGGCTTAGCCGGCGCCGTGGTCAGCTTGATAATTGGGTTCTTTGCGTCATATTTAATCAGTTGTGCTTCCTGCATCCGTTTCCTCCGCGACTTGCTTGAGCCGGTCAATGACGTCGGCCAGACTATCCTTGGCCAGCGCCGCTTTCAGTTGTCTCTCCGCCTCATCCAAGAATGGAAAGACGGCTTGCTTGATGTTTTTGCCAACAGGACAGTCTGGATTGGGATTCTGGTGAATTTGGAAGATCTCCACTTCCTCACCGTTGACTGCTTGGTAAATTTCCAGCAGGGACAACTCCTCCGGCCGCTTCAGCAGCCGCGTCCCCGACTTGCCGCGCTGACTGGCAATGATTTCGTGGTCCTTCAAAAGGGCCATCACCTTGCGGATGTAGCTGGCGTTGGTGCCAACGCTTGCCGCTAGGTCGTCGGAATTCAAGTCACGCGGGCTGGTGGCCAGCATGACCAAGATGTGAATCGCTACCGTGTATTTCGTGTCTCTCATGTCCACCTCTTTGTTAATGTATCTGATACAAATACATTAACAAGAAAGCCGGCTGCTTGTCAACTGCCAAGTTTTATTTTCGCGCAAGAAAAAACCGCCACCCTGCAGGTGACGGTTTAACTATGCTGACTAGAGGATTCGAACCTCCGACCCCTTCATTACTAGTGAAGTGCTCTGCCAACTGAGCTAAGTCAGCGACTCTTGTGCCTTAACACAGTTATTAATTAAACCATAAAAACGTGTCCTTGACAAGAGCTTTCGCGAAAAAAATTGATTTTTTAGGCGGACAGTTATTTAAACAGCTTGAAAAGAAGCTCGCCAATCCCAAAATTGCTGACATCATGCCCCGTGCAAAGAATGCTGAGACTGCTGGCCGGCGTAATCTCCTTACGGGACAATTGCTCAGCCTTTCTTTCAACCATTTTTTCAAAATCTAAAATTACATTGTTCATGCTTCTCCCTCCTTGCCTGTCAAAGCGGTAGCCAGCTGAACTCATCGCCCTGCCGCAGGTCTTTCAGTAGGGTCAACAATCCCGCGCTCCCGGTTGAAAAGTCCAAGCTCAGCTTGTAGCCGTATTTTCCAGGCGCCAAAATTTCGTCATTATTAGCGACCAAATACTGGTTCAAAGCAGCTAAAGCGTAATCCAGCAGCGCATAGTCGCCATCGCCAGCCAGGCTCTTAGCCAGCGGAAGTACCCCGCTGTAGCCCGATACCAGCGTCTCCATGTAGGTGCAATAGGTCAAACAGGACTTTTTCAGCTTATCGAACGGGAGCTGATATCTCTGCTTAAAGGCCGGGTCCTCC
Organism: Lactobacillus delbrueckii subsp. bulgaricus; assembly: GCF_046938665.1. Lineage (GTDB taxonomy): Bacteria > Bacillota > Bacilli > Lactobacillales > Lactobacillaceae > Lactobacillus > Lactobacillus delbrueckii_C. Next base: position 36,387 of record NZ_JBKZCD010000009.1, on the reverse strand, counting down.
CTCATGAATTTATGCAGCAGCAAGGCCAGGCCGAAGTTCCCGTTTTCTAAATATGGAAGCAGCCTTTCAAAGCCACGCGATTGATCGCTAATGGTCAAAGTCTCTGCTTCTTCAGCGTGGTCCCGCAAAATCCGCGAAACGATTTCTTCCGCTGCTTCTTTTTGCCCTAATTGCCAAAAAAGCCAGCTCACGCCGCCCCAGCCTGTCAGCAGGCCAACATCCTCATCCGCGAAATTGGCAAAATCCACCTGTTGCCATCTGCCGGCCAGCTCTTCCGCGATTTTTTCACTTACTTCCGGCTTCTCTTCCAGCAAGGCCAGGGCGATCCCGGTCAAGCCCGTGGCCAGCGAATTGTCCGCCATATTCAGATCAATTTTTTGCCGCAGGATTTGCCGAAGTTGCTTGGCCAAGGCCGGAAAATCCCGCTTTTCGAAGACGCTTGCCAGACCAGCCAGACCGTTGAACAAGCCGGTTGCCTCAGACTCTTCCGCAATCTTGATTATCTTTCCTTGATTTCTTGCTACCCAAGCCTGCAGGTCCGCGTTCTGCCCAACTGCCCATAAAATGCCCGCGGCACCGCGAGCTAAGTTCAGCATTTCTATAGGATCGGCATTTTCTTCATGCAAATTTGGCACTAATCCCACCTGGTCAAAGCGCGAATGCCGCAAGATCCCCCTAGTTAAGCCATCTGTAAAAAAGTCCACGGTCTGCCGGCTCAGATCTTTCTTGGGGATAGCCAGGGGCTTTTTCAGAAAAATCGGTTCGGACGCCTGCATGTTTCCAGCAATTTTCCGTAAAAACTGGACCAGGTCCTGGCCAAAATAGCCCCCAATCCATTTTTCCTGCTTGGCAATTATATCCGGCGCCAAATCAGCGACTGGAATGACCGGCAGGAAAAGATAGTAGGCAATCCGCGCCAAGGCAAAATCGTCAGCTTCCGCGTAAGTCTTGGCTGCCCGCGAAACAAAGCCAACCGTCGTCAAACCCGGGACATACTTCTCTGTAGCCTTGCCCGCGTTTTCAAGGTCAATCAAGCGGACATCCCCGTCTTCTGTAACCAGGATATTGCTTAAGGACAGGTCGCCAACGGCGAGACCGCGGGCGTGAATCTGCTTTAGCAGTTCCTTCAGCTGCTCTAAAATTTTGATCGCCTTGGCCTTATAGCGGGCCTTTTTTTCAAGATCCCCAACGACAAAGGGAAATTCCGTGGCTAGAAGCTCTTCCAGGTTTTGTCCAGCAATATATTCCTCTACCAAAAAGTGGTGCCGCCATGAAGTAAAATCGGCCAGATAATTCACCACGCCTGGCAGGTCCGCCAACTGCCGCAAGATTTCAGCTTCATTTTCAACTCTGGCAAAGCCGTCCTTCAGATTGGCATCCAGTCCTGCCTGCTGGCGTCCTTCCTTTAAAACTACTTTTTTCCCCTCATGCAAGGCCAAATACACCCCGCCAGCATTGCTGAAGTGCAGGGCTTCTTTGACTTGATACTCCTCTAAAGGAGCGAAAGCCTCCTGCTTTGGAAAAGTGTTTTTGCCAAAAATTGGCAGGTCTTTGACAAAATCGGCTTGCTGGTAATAAGGCAGCCGCTGGTCTTCTACTTTGTTTCCAGCCGGGTCATATATTGCCGGAACCCGCTCGCCAGCCGCGTTGATCAGATAAAGCGGCTTAAAACCGCCGTAACGGAAATAAACGTTGCTTTCCTGCCAATTTTGGTCGCTCAAAATATACGGCCCCAGAGCAAAAGTTTCCGTCAGCTTTTGCAATTCTGCCAGCAGGCAAGCAAATTCCTCCTCGCCGCGTGGGTAAACCGTGATAAACTTCCCGCTTTCGCCGCGGTCAGCGTACTTGGAATTAGATTCAACGTATTGCTCCAGGCTGCTTTGAAACTTGAAAGAAACTTTCTGCTTGATCAGGCACGGCGCCACCGCATCCAGCATCCCCTGGGCCTGCTTAACCGTGGCACTCAAGTGAATCTTCCAGCCCTGGACCGGCAATTCATCTGGCTCATACAGGACGTAATGCCAATTAGCAGTCTTTTTCTCCAGCCAGGCCGCATCCGACCAGTCTTTAAGCGTAAAAAAGTGCTCTTCCTCTCCTTTTTGCCGGGTGTAAAAGAGGCTGCCGCTGTTCCTGGCCGCCTCCAAATACTTTATTTGCTCCTCCAGCATGCCTGCCTACCTCTTTTCCTTGAGCTGCTGTTCATGAACATAGCGGCGGTAGTCGGGAACTTTTTCCAGCAGTTCCTCATGACTGCCGCTGGCAACAACTGTTTTATTCTTGATGAAATAGATCCGGTCGCTGTTGGCGATCGTGGCCAGCCGGTGTGCGATCGTGATCAGGCCGCAGTTCTTGTCCCGCTTCAATCGGTCCAAGGCGGTCATGATGATTTTTTCAGTATCCGCGTCTAAATTTGACGTTGCTTCATCTAAAAGCAAAAACTTAAAGTCGCGCAGGCAGGCCCGGGCAATCTGCATCCTCTGCCTTTGCCCGCCTGACAGCTGTTTTCCGCTCTCTCCCAGCAGACTGTCTAACCCTTTCGGCAATTTTTTTGCGTATTCCTCCAAACGCACCAGAGCCAAAGCCTCCCAAAGCTCCTGGTCTGTCACTTTTCTGTTTAAGCCCAGGGTCAAATTATCACGAATGCTCCCCGAGATAATCGTGTTTTCCTGCAGCACGACGCTGAAAAAGCCCCGCCATTGCTCCAGGGAAAAATCCGTGCTGGCCTGGCCGTTTAAGCTGATCTGGCCCGCGGCAACTGGATACAAGCGGGTGATGACGTTGGCCAAGGTGGTCTTCCCAGCCCCCGTCGCCCCAACCAGGGCAATTTTTTCACCACTCCTGGCTTCCAAATCGACCTTTTCCAAGACTGGCAGATCCTGGTAGGCAAAACTGACCTGGTCAAGCCTCAGCAGACTGCTGCCTGGCGCGACGGCCAGCTGCTCCTTGCCAGTTTCTTCAGCAGTTTCGTTAATGATTTCGCTGATCTTGCGCGTGGCGCCCAACATTTGCTTTCTGTCAGAGTAAAAAAGCGCGACATTGTTGATTGGGCCAATAATTTGAAAGAAGTACATCATAAAGGCCCCCAGGGTTCCAGTCGATAGAGAGCCGCTTTTTACCCTCAGTATCCCATAAAGAACGACGGCCATAATCAGACAAAAAGACAGCATTGACTGCAAGGGCCTAATCATCGCCGCGATCCGGTCACCTTTCAGGGACAGGCGGTAGAGCTTGTTGATCTCCCTGGCATTTTTGGCAAAAACGTCCTCTTCCGCCTTATTCAATTTAACAGTCTTGATCTGCTTGATGCTCTCACTGGTGACCCCGGTCAGAGCAGCCAAGCTGCTTTGGGTTTGGTCAGCGATCACTTCGCTGATTTTTCCTAAAGGAACGGTCACTAGTCCGTCAATGGGAAAGACCAGCAGCATGAGCAGAGTCAGCTTCCAGTCCAAAGAGAAGGTGATAAGCATCGTGCCCAAGATAGTCAAGCTGCCGGTAACCACCGCCGGGATCGTTTCGGTCAAAAAGCTTCTCAGCACGTTGACATCGTTGATGATCCGGCTGGTCAAATTGCCGCTGATCTGCTGGTCAAAATATTTCTGCGGCAGGCGCAGGACCTGCTTTTGAAGACGCAAGCGCAGCTGGCGGACTTGGCGGTCGCCTTCACTGCTGATCAAGTAGTCGCTTAGGCTACTGACCAAGAGGTTGCCGATCAGGATCAGCCCGCCCAGCAGCAAGACTTTTTTAGAAAGGCCGGACCAGGCGAACTGCTTAAGGTTGATAAAATGGCGAACCAGCAGGGGCAGATACAGGTTCAGCAAACTGGCAATCATGCTCAGCAGGATCCCCCACAGCAAGCGCAGCGTGATCTTTAGCAGCTTCATGGCTTAACGGATTTTAATCGAAAAGTGGCTGTCGCTGTTTGGGCACATGATGCTGATATGGCTATGGGCATTTCGCCAATTCCAATGCTTGCTTCTTGGCTGCTCCAATTCCTTGAAAGCCTGGTTCAGTTCTTTTTCGATCATCAAAATATAATTTTCCATCTGTATTTCCTCCCTTAAGATCTATGCTTCCTGTTATATGCCTTTCCAGCCTCCCGCGAAAAAATAATTTTTGAACGTTGAATTTCTGGCCTTGAGCGTTGCTGGCGTTGCACTTTGCCGGGCACTGCTTTAACATAAATAACAACTATTCTGTAGCACGTGTATTTTCAAGGAAATGAAAAAATGATCAACAGCCTGTTCAACAATCTAGCTTTCAACCCTTACCTTTTCTCGGTCCTTCTAGCCTTTACCCTTGCCAGCGTAAGGCGGTCTGACCTGCTCCTTTATCCTCTGTTGCTGCTCCCGGTGCTCTTTGACTACCAATATGTCCTGGCGGCCATCATTGCCGTGCAATTAATCTTCCAGCTTTTCGCGCGCGGGCAGGCAAAAAGATTAAGCAGGCTCTTTTTCTACTATTTAGTCTTGATCCTTTACCCTATCCTGGGTGAGCTCTTCGGCTGGCTCGTCCAGCTGCTCTTCTACTTTTTTACTCACCAGTTGCTTGACAACTTGGCCATTAATTTAGTTTGCTTCCTTCCGGAAATCTTGATCTGCCTGCTCTTTTGCTTTTTGAAAAAGCGCTTTGCCCTAAATCTGGAAAAAATTGCCGCTGACGTCAAAGGCAACCCCCAGTTTTTAAACTTGCTGGTTTGGATCGTTTGGTCCTTCCTGCTGGTCACCTACGTGATTTGGTCCATGATCGAGGTCTTCAACATCGCTCCCTTGGTGGAACTGGGCTTGATGACTATCGTGCTTTTGCTGATCACGGTCCTCTTTTTCAATCTCTACCAGGCGATTCAAGAAAACCAGGAAATTATGGCCACGCGGGTTCAAAAAGCAGAAATCCAGCAGATTCAGGAGTATTCCGCCCGCTTGGAAGAGGCAAATATCTCCCTGCGCAAGGCGCGGCATGATTACAAAAACAGCCTCCTGGCGCTAAACGGCTACCTGCTGACCGCCGATGTCGCCGGAGCCAGCAAGTATCTTGAGGAACTGGTCGCAAGCAGCAACCGTCTGCAAGAAGCGGCCAACTCAATGACTTTGGAACTGGCCAATTTGCAGATCAAAGAACTGAAGTACTTGATCATCGACAAGCTGCAGCAGGCCCAAGACAAAGGCATCAAGACCAAGGTTGAAATCAACAAGCCAATTGCTACTCTGCCCGTAAATATCGTAAGCATCATCCGCTGCGTTGGCATTTTTTTGGACAACGCGATTGAAGCCTGCCAGTCACAGGCAGATGGGCAGATCAGCGTTCTGCTGACCAAATACTCGGGCAATAACTATTCCCTGATCGTGCAAAATACGATTTCCCAGCCAGTCAATCTTGCCCAAGTTCTGAAGCCAAGGGTAACGAGCAAGCAGAATCATGATGGACTGGGGCTTGATAACGTCAACGAAATCGTCAACAGTGACCCTTATTTGTCCTTGGAAATTGAGCAAAACGCCAGCGAAATTTCATTTGAATTAGTTATTCAGAAGGGATAGAAAAAATGCTAGCCATCATCATTTTGGAAGACAATACTGCCGAACGTGAAATCATTCAGCAAATGATTGAAAACAGAATTCAGATCAACCCGACGCCTGCTGCTTATGATGCCCGTATCGTCTTGAGTACCGGCGATCCTCACAGCGTATTGGCTTATATCGCGGAGCATCAAGACCTGAACTACCTGGCTTTTTTGGATATTGACCTGAAGACCAGTCTGGACGGCATTGAAGTCGCCAGCCGGATCAAAAATATCGGTATTTTAAGCCAAATTGTCTTTGTTACTGCCGACGCGACGGCCTTGCGGCTAACCATTGAACGGCACGTTGAGCCATTGGACTACATCACCAAAGACGCGGCTCCCTTAGAAATCCAGCACAGAATCTATGAAACAGTTGATACCGCGTATAAGCGCTACCGGCTGACCATGACTTCAGCAAAGCAGACGAGCTATTTTACCTACAGCAAGATCCGCAATTTCGTTGAGAAGATCCCACTTGCTGACCTCTATTACATCAGCATTCAGCCGAAGAAGTACAAGACCTTACGTGTCTACGCCAAAAATAAGGTCTTCGATTGCCTGGGCACCCTCAAGGATTATGAAAAAAGGTATCCAAACTTGGTCCCAGCTGATCGGCAAAGCTTGATAAATCTGGATGCAGTGCAAAATTACGATGAAAAAAAGGGCATCGCCTATTTTGATCAAGGCGTTGCCCATTCCGTTGCCGTCCGTCGCCGGCGGTCTGTCATGTTGAAACTAAATGCAACAAAAAATGACCTTGCTTAAACAAGGTCATTTTCTTTATATATGCTGATCTATGCTCGCAAGGCTACTTCCCGGTCAAACAGGTCCCGCTCTTCTTTAGTCAGATTGTGCGCGATCAAAACCACTGTCTGTTTAGACTGGAGCAATTTGTCCAGGATTTTCCGGCCAGCTGCTTGGTCGATCGCGCTGGTCCCTTCATCAACCAAGAGAAGCTGGCTGTCACGAACTTCCGCGCGGGCCAACACTACTTTCTGCTTCTGCCCGCCAGACAAATTGTCCCCCGCCAAGTCAACCGGCGTTTCCAGGCCTTGAGGCCAACTATCAACTGCCTCAGACAGCTGGGCATCAGCCGCGCTGGCCTTCGCCTTTGACTCAAGCTCTGGATCAAACATGGTGATATTGTTCATGACGCTGCTTGGCAATAAGACCGCCTGCTGAGGCAGATAGCCGATTTTAGTCCGGTCAGGCTTCACCTTTTTTCCAGCTTGGTCAAAAAAGCTGATCTGTCCTCCGCTGGCCGCTGCTTCCCCTACCAGGAGCTTAAACAGAGTCGACTTGCCAGTCCCGTTGGCCCCGGTCAAGAGTACTTTTTCCCCCGGCTTGACTTGAATATCTGGATACTTGATTTCGTGGCCATTGGCAAAAGTCAGCCGCAGATCCTTTACAGAGAAGGCAGCTGGCGCTGTCCCCCCTTCTTCCGCTTGAGCCAGTGGCTGCCGCAAGTCCAGAATCTTTTCCCGCAAGCCGCGGCTGGCAACCAGCTGCCCCCGGTAATTGGCAATATTCATCAGAGAGCCAAACAGGTACAAGCTAAAGTCATTTATCGAGGCAATCAAGCCGAATTCGAGCTGTCCGCGCGCTACCAAATAAGCAGTCAGCAGGAAAATCAGCGTGTTCCCCAAAGAATAAATAGCTTGATTGAGGTAGTCCAGTTCCTGGTCAGCTTTCTGCTGCTTTACATAAGCAGACTCTAACTCGCGGGCATCAGCATGAATAATGCTTAAGAATTTTTCCCCGACCGCGTAGCGGCGCAAAGTATCAATGCCATTGAGCCAGTCGGCTAGAGTCTGCAGATATTTCCGGTTGCTGGCCGAAATTTTGTCAGTAGCTTTTTGCAACGGCTCATCAAGAACGCGTGGCAAGTACATCTGCAAGACGCTTACGGCAATAACCAGTAAGAGCAGGCTCCAGCGGAAAGACGCCAGAGAACCGGCAACCAAGGCCAGCAGGACGGCCGAGTGCACGATGCCGCCAATAGAATCAGCATACTGGTCCTTCAGCATTTCCAGGTCATTGGTCAATTCACTTTGCAGATTTTCCTTTGTCCCAGCCCCTTCAGCATAGGCGTGGGCCAGAACCTCCTGCCGGATCTGGTGAAAATACTTTTCAAGGTGCAGTTCCCAAAAATAATCAGCCACTTGATCTAGCAGGCTGCCAAGCAAGAGCAAGAAAAGCTGCAGAGCCGCAAATAGCAAAAATTGCTGAAAATGCCGGTCTTTTATCGCGCTGAACTCCCAGGTCAAGGCAAAAGCTGCCCACACCGTCAGCAGGGCCGTCAATGCCCGGGCCAGCAGTAATGCCAGAAAGCGGCCGGGATTTAGCCGAAATAAATCCTTAATTTGCAAAATCTTCCCCTTCTTTCAAATTGATCACTTGATCAAACTGCTCCCGCTCATCTGGCGTCAAATTATGGCCAACAAAAATCAAAGTCTGTTTCCGCCCCAGCAGGAGTGGCAAAATTTTCTGCCGGCTGGCCTGGTCAAGCGCGCTCAGCGGTTCATCCATCAAAGATACTTTTTTATGACGCAGGAGGCCACGGGCCAGGAAAATCTTCTGCTTCTGCCCGCCAGACAGGTCTGCCTGCTGGGGACTGACCTCACGGTCGAGGTCAACCGCCTTAGAGAAGTCCCGGTCTAAGCCAACCTTTTTCAGTACCTCCGCCAATTTGGTCTGCTTTTTGGCATCATACATGGTGATATTGTCAGCGACTGTTCCGGGGAAAATCCAGCCAGCCTGCGGCAGATATTCAAAAGACCGGGCCGGATTTGGGATTTCCTTCCCTTCAGAATCCAAATATGTCAGCTGGCCTTTACTCGGCTCAATTTGGCCAAGCAGAAGTTTAAGCAAGCTGCTTTTCCCGCAGCCACTTGGCCCGGTAAGCAAGACCTTCTCTCCTGCCTTGATTGTAAAATCTGGATATTTAATCACTTGCCCGCCCAAGTTCACTTCTATCCCCCGGCCGATAATCGTTTGGGGATCTTCAGTCTTCGCGGCCGCTTGAACTTGCAAATGCTGGAGCATGTTTTCGTTCAACTTAGTCGTTGATTTTGCCGAAATGTAAGCCGAAAAAGCCTCTTGCAGGGAACTGAAAACGCCATTGGCTAAATAGCCAGCAGCGATGATTGCCCCGAAAGCCACCTGGCCCCTGAAGTACAGTATTCCCGCCAGAAAAGGGACTCCCACAATCCCGATATTATCGACTATTTCTTGCGTGAATTCCGCGACTGACAGGCAAGCCTGCCGCTTAATCCGGGCATCCTCCAATTTTTGGCTTTCCTCACCAAGCTGCCGGCACAATACCTTTTTTAAAGAAAAACGCCGCAGTTCCTCAATCGCTGCCAGCCACTGATCCAGTGCCTGCAGGTACTTTTGATTGCGGTTAACCACGGCTTCCGTTGCCACGCTGCTTTTTTCTTCAAAGAGCTTCGGCACAAAAAGGGCCACAAGAGCGATTGCCCAAGCACAAAGAACCAGCTGCCAATTAAAGGAAAGAATTGCCACGCTGACAAAAAAGGCGTAGAGCACATTGTTGACGAAATAATAGATGCTTTGCCAATAATCTTGGTTGATCACCTGCAAATTATTGACCAAGTCATTCTGCAGATCAGCTGTCGGCCACTGATCATTGCTATCATAATAGGCCTGCAGCAAATTTTGCCGATAGCTGTCGATTGCTGCCTGACTCTGCTGGCTGAACAAGTAGTTATTTACCGCCAAGAGCAGGTTGCCAAACAAATCCAAAGCCAATTTAAGCAGGGCCAGGCCGAAAAGCCAGGTAAATTTTCCACCAATCAAGCTGTTCAGCTGCGGACTGATCAAGTACAGACTGTAGGCTGACACAGCTTGAAACAAGACGCTCAGCGCCAGCAATACGGCCGCCCGCGGCCGATTAGCTTTCAGCCACAAATTTAACAATTTACTCCTCCTTATCCCGCTACAGAAACATTAATCTTCAAGATTGTCCATCCATCAAAATCTATCTGAATAGCATCTTTCGGAATTCGAATTCCAGTTAGAAACATAATTGCGTAGTAACTAGCCATGCCCGCTGCCATTGCTGTTACAGACGAGATTGCCGCCATTGGAAAGCTGTTGTCAATTATGCAGTCTTTTGTAATCTGTTCCTTACCTAAAAATTCACTGTAATCTCTTGTTACACCTGGAATTTTAGGATACACATTTGCTGCAGTTGAAGCGTAGCTGCTAAAAATCACAGCTTTTTTAGTCTTGTTAGAAACTTCATCAAACCAGCTGTCTAACTCTGCTGGTTGATCCATCGAATTTACAATCAGATCGGTTTCAGCATCAATATTCGCTTCAATATCAGCTGGCCCTGTAATCTTACAATGTACAGTCTCCACACTAACAGTGCTGTCTATCTTTTTTAAGTAATCTGAACACGCCTGTATCTTAGCTTTATTTATGTCGCTTTCCACATAAGCCGTTTGTCTCGTGAGATTTGATTCTTCCACTGTATCAAAATCAACCAGTTTGATATTCTTTACTCCTGCTCTAACCAGGTATTCAGCCATTGCGGATCCAATCCCGCCAACTCCAAACACAGCTACTTTTGCTTTCTGCAATTTTTCTTGGTATATATTTGGATCAACATTGTCAGACGTATCCATCCATTCAAAGAAACTGACATTTCTGGAATATTTTGAGTTATCGCTATACGAATTAGTAGTAACTAAGCCTAAAGACCGAAATTTCTCAATTATATTGATCAATTCTTGATCTGAAATCTTCAAGTCTTTTCTGTCCAGTTCCCCGTTTAAGTATTTAATGACTTTTTCGTTTAACTCGGTATACGGAACTTTTCTGATTAAGCCTTTATTCCCGATACCAAATACAATTTGATCTCCATTGACCAGAGGTTGTAAAGTCCTTTTAATATGTAAATCCATGCCCTCTCCTCCATATACAAAAAGCGCCAAACACAATTAGTGCTTGACGCTACAAAACTAAGCTATCTTGTACCACAGCCCTTACGCCAACCGATTCTATCACTGTTGCCAAATTCAACGCACATTTTTTCACATCTCCTTTCCAATATTTTTATTCATTGTTGTTTATACCGGTATTCTAGTACCTAAAAATGAGAAAGTCAATACTTTTTAATAAAAAAATAATTTTGTTCTATCCACTACTTAAACAGCTTGAAGAGCAGACTGCCGATTCCAAAATTGCTGATGTCATGCCCCGTGCAAAGAATGCTGAGACTGCTGGCCGGCGTGATCTCCTTACGGGACAATTGCTCAGCCTTCCTTTCAACCATTTTTTCAAAATCCAAAATTACATTGTTCATGCTTCTGACTAAAGGCCAAGCCGAAGTTTCCGTTTTCCAAATATGGAATCATCCCATCAAGACTTTACGCGTTTACGCCAAAAACAAGGTCTTCGATTGCCTGGGCACCCTCAAGGATTATGAAAAAAGGTATCCTAGCTTGGTCCCAGCTGACCGGCAAAGCTTGATAAACCTGGATGCAGTGCAAAATTACGATGAAAAAAAGGGCATCGCCTATTTTGATCAAGGCATTGCCCATTCCGTTGCCGTCCGTCGCCGGCGGTCTATTATGTTGAAACTGAATGCAACAAAAAATGACCTTGCTTAAACAAGGTCATTTTCTTTATATATGCTGACTAGAGGATTCGAACCTCCGACCCCTTCATTACTAGTGAAGTGCTCTGCCAACTGAGCTAAGTCAGCGACTCTTGTGCCTTAACACAGTTATTAATTAAACCATAAAAACGTGTCCTTGACAAGAGCTTTTACCAAAAAAATTGAATTTATCTGTTTTTAACCGTGAATCGGGGAAAAGAAGTAGAAGATTACCGCCAAAATCACCAAGTACGCTACTTGCACGCCAGCCGCGAGCTTAAGTGTCTTTTCCATCCCTTGCATGGCCGGATCCTGCCGTTGACTGTACAAGTACACCAGTGGCAGCCAGCCCAACAACGGCAAGATAAAGCTTAAAACCAAAAGCAGAGTCAGCCAAATCGGCTTAATCGTTTCGATTTTCATTCCGCTCACTCCTTAGAATTGGACGCCGACAGTTCTAGTATCGCTAGAAATAGGAACGTATGCCCATTGCGTCCCAACTGCACACTTGTCAGTAGCCTGCCCCATCAAGTGCATCCCGCGAGGGGTTTTATACGTCCAGTGCTTCTTGTTAACAATCGTGTTAAACATTGCACTACCGGATGTGATCCAAGCTGAAGTAACCTTACCACTGTTTGGATATGAATATCCTTTTCCGTGCAAAGTGAACCAACCGGTCGTAATGTTTGCTCTTGACTTCCACGTACAGGTCGCTTGTCTAGAAACAAATGCTGCATCAGCTTTCTGTTCATTTAAGTTTGCAAAGACAGCAAAGACTGACATAGCCGCGGCTAAACTAATTAGCCCTTTTGCTTTTCTTCTCATAAAATACACTCCTAAAATCATTAAATTAAAAATGATAACTTACTATACACTTTGCTTTCGCTTGGTGTACAATGTCATTATACTCCTCTATCGATAAATGTTAAGATAAAATTGGAAATAAATTAGTGTATAAAAGGATGTATCACAATGTATCTATTAAAAATAAAGGGACTTTCCGTTAGATATAGCAAAAAAACTATTTTATCAAAAATTGTTTTTTCATTTTCACCTGGTAATTTTTATTTAATTAAGGGACCTTCGGGGATCGGTAAAACTAGTTTAATAAATTGCCTTGGATTATTAAAAAAGCCGTCTAGCGGTTCTGTCTTCTGGGGAGAGAAGAATTTATGGGAATTGTCTGATAATGACCGTGCGGATTTTAGACACTCATATATTAGTTTTGTTTTCCAAAAAAATAATCTAGTGGAAAATATGTCTGTTAAGAACAACATCTTGCTTCCATTAGCAACGTCTTCTGACTACAATAGTGATCATGCTATAAAAAAATTATCTGAAATTACGCAATTGCTCAAGATTGAAGACTTGCTAGACAAATTTCCAAAAGATTTGTCAGGGGGAGAGGAACAAAGAGTTGCTATCGCCCGGGCTCTTATCTCTCAATCAAAAATAATCTTAGCTGACGAACCAACAAGTTCACTAGACGAAACAAATGCTGACAATATATACGGCTTTTTGTCCAAGTTAGCACATGATTTTGGCAAAATCGTCATTGTCGTTTCACACGAAAGCCTGCCTTCCAAATACGCGGACAGTATATTGGAAATAAGAAACCAATCTTTGCTTATGGTAAAAGATGATACCCATCCATTTACCAAAGATGAAGAGCCAGTAAAAAAGACAAACGACTTAACGGTTAAACAATCTTTTAGTTATAATTCAAAGCTCAAGAATCATATATCTTCTCTTTCCTGTATTTTATCTGTCGTTGTCGTACTCCTCATGTTACTTTCTTCATATCTGCCGGCACTACCAACGATTCTTGTAAACAAGCAGGAAAATTCATTCTCAGCTGTTATGGATAAAAACATCTTTGTGGTTAACGATGTTGCGAAAGTTAACAGTCCACAAGACCTTGATTCATATCGCGCGTTTAGCAGCAAGACTACCAGTAAAATCAAGGCTGCCTTCTTAGGCACAAAAGTATATCCTTTTATCAATTTTACTTCTTACGGAATCACCCCAACAAATGTGCGAACTGCAGTCCCAAAGAGCTATTCGATCTATTTAGGAAACAAACAGCGGACAATCAGCAACGATTTTTCTATTCAGCCTATCTATCCTGAAGATCTCAATAAAAAATATTTCTATGAGTCTGGTAAGCCTTTAAAAAATTTCAAGAATTTTGTCGTATCACAAGATTTTCTATCACAAAATGGACTTTCAGTAAAAAGCGTGATGAACAAAGTCATAACGTTAAAGGCCTACGTTCCCTACTTGCTGTATATAACTGAAACTGAACTTCCTAACGATAATACAAAGAGCATATCTACTGATGGCGATGTCTATAAAGTCGTAACCATTAAAGCTAAGATTTCTGGAGTATATAAGAGCAACTACCCTTATCACCGTTCTGAGCAGGGGAATGCATTTTTCATGGACTACAAAGCGATGAAAGACATTCAAGATAAGGTAATTTCCAAGTCTGATGTTCATAAGCGAGTGTTTAAGTCTTTCAGCCAAAAGGCTTGGGCTCCGAGTGCTTATGTTCTGGCCATGAAAAATATCAACCAACTGAAAAGCGCACCTAAAAAGCTGTCCTATATTTCTAAAGATATTCGTACATACTCTACGTTGCAAAACGTAGACAATATCAAACAACAGCTTGAACAAACCAAGCGTGCGACATACAAGTTTACATTTTTCATTGTTCTACTCGTTTTTCTGGTTCTCTACGTTATCTTTAATATTATCTACAAACAGCGGACTTACGAATTTGGGATTCTTAAGTGCATCGGCTTCTCAAACAAAGACATCTTTAAGATCATCACAGCGTACTCTGTAAAGATCGGCACTCTATATGCCCTTCTCGGTACGATTATCACAGTAGTAAGCTACTTCATGTTAATCTCAAAGAATACGGCCATCGGTATGCCTATATTCTTTGAGGCACTGTTGAGACTTATTTTGCTCTGCTATGGGCTCACCTTCTTAGCGGTTTTGCCTACTTTTGCCAAAATAGCAAAAATTGACCCAATTGACGTTATTACCGAAAGTAGAACCGCAGATCTATAAAACAATCATTTTTCGGCACTCGTTAGAGTGCCGTTTTTATATAAAGCCTTCCCCGCCCCGCTTTTTGCGCGATAATGTACAATGTTAGCTAAGGAGGTTTTTGCGATGGCATCAACATTAGACTATCTGCGCTGGCGAGGCGATCTGCCTTTTCAAGCTTGCCCTTTCAACAGCCTGGATGCTTCCTTAATGGCATCCCTGGCCTACCTTCCCTTTGACGGCAGCACGGTTGGCCACAGCTTAGGCGAGGTCTGCCAGTCCATCTACCAACGTGAGCCTGACCGCTGGCAAAATCTAGAAAAAGTCGAGCTCCTGCTCTTGCCCAAGTCTCCCCGCCTGGCGGACTTGACCGTCCTGGACTGGGTCAACAAGATGGAGATTGAGCCTGAACCCATCCAGTTCAACGCTGGCGCCTTTCGCCTGGACGACCGGACCATCCTGGTCGCCTACCGGGGCACCGACCAGTCCATGATCGGCTGGAGCGAGGACATGGTCATGAATTATACACCGGAAATTACCGGACAGAGGCTGGCCGCTAAGTATCTTAACCAGATCGGCCAAGCTTACCCAAATGACCGGATCTATATCACCGGCCACTCCAAGGGGGGCAACTACGCCCACTACGCTTTGGCCTTTGCTGATCCGCAGATTCAAGCCCGGGTCATCAAGTCCTACAGCTTTGACGGGCCTGGCTACCGGCACCAGATTTACGGGACCAGCGGCTTCCAGGACAATATCAAAAAGATGAAGACCTACATCCCGGAAAGCTCCATCGTCGGCTGCATGCTGGACCATACTGAGCGCGTCCTGGTCGTCAAGTGCACCCAGCCAGCACTCAGCCAGCACGACCCAAGAACCTGGAGCGTTGGCCGGGACAGCTATGTTTTGGCACAAGAGGGCCTCACGGCTACAGCCCGGGTGATCCGCCACTCCCTGATCGCCTTCAACCACCAGATTCCCGCGGAAAAAAGAGGGCAGATGTGGTCCGCCCTTTTTGAAGCTTTTGGCAGCCTGGACATCACCAAGATCAAGCAGATCAGCGGTTTTACCGGCACCTACCGCTTTGGCCGGGCATACTTTGCCATGGATCCGGAAATGCGGACTATCTTCCGGCAGATTTTTAACAATATTATTGAAACGGCCCGGCAGAGCCTTACCCTGCCCTTCAACAGGAGCGAGGACCCTTACAAGGACCGGCCGAATTTCAATGACTCAAAGAAAGGGCCCATCTTCTTTGAGGCCTACGACATCAAGCAAGAATAACAAAAAGAGTCTGGGAAAAAAGACTCTAACGAATAAAAAAGGCTTCTAGAAGTGAAAAACTTCTGGAAGCCTTTTTGCTATGCATCTCAAATCACTCATGTTACTAAATACTGGAGCATAGAGCTGCTAAAGCTATCTTTTTGTCATGTATTGAGAATCTTCCAGCCAATCAAAAAAGATGAAGCTCGAAATATTACATCGAGTTTCATCTTTTTTAATTATCTAAAGTCCATTTTTTTCCCAGACTCTTTTTTGCTGGCTAAAGCAAGTTGAAAGATACTGGATAGACCTTTGGAACAAAGTACATGCCGATCCAACGCACAATGTACTTGACCGATCCTTCATCCGCGATTAACGGCGAGATTCTGGCAAATTCCCTTTGAAAGTCCTGGGTTTTCAGCTTCATCGCATCTTCGGCTGAAAAGACCATGTCAACCGTCTTCTTCACTAGCTTATCCTCTACCGTAGGATCATCGACCCCCATTTCCAGTAAAAATAAGCTTAGAGAAACGGGGCTTTCAATACTGTCATTCCGCGACAAAGCCATTTCTTGCATGGCCTCAACCAACATCTTGGTTATAGCCGCGTGATTTTCCTCCGTGATCAAGCCGTTATACATTGCATGCTCCTCCTTATATGAAAATTTGCTTTATTTGCTAAAATAAATGTAGGTTAACAAATGAGGCAAATCTGACTTCTAATTAACTGCTATCTAAGCAGGATGGGCCGCCCGATACCCGACGCTATGCCGATGTCAAAATGGCGAATTTAACCACTCAGCAGGTAAAACCTGGTCATGCTAAGGCGGCATGAATTTCCTCCCCCTCCGACACGGAGGGTTTTCTTTTTATTTTTGCAAGTTTAAAAAAGAAGTGCGTTTTTCGCACTTCTTTTTCTTTCCCCCTAACCCTGGGCCTCATGACCTGGGTCCAGGTTGGAGAAGCGGTTGTAAGGCTTGGAGAACATCAGCTTGGCTGATCCCCGCCGGCCTGACCGGTTCTTTTCAATAATAACTTCAACTTCAACGTTTTCCGGATCTTCCTTCGGTTCCTCGCCGTCAGCATCCTCATCCCGGTAGTAGTCGTCCCGGTAGAGGAAGCCAACGATGTCGGCGTCCTGTTCGATTGACCCGGATTCCCGCAAGTCTGACAAAATTGGCCGCTTGTCCTGCCGCTGCTCAACTGACCGCGACAACTGCGACAGGGAAATTACCGGCACGTGCAATTCCTTGGCCATCTTCTTGAGCTGGCGGGAGATCGCGGAAACTTCCTGCTGGCGGGACTCAGTCTTTGGCCCTTCAATCAGCTGCAGGTAGTCGATCACGACCAGGCCCAGGTAGCCCAGTTCCTTTTGCAGGGCCAGACACTCAGCCCGGATTTCGCTGATCTTGATCCCCGGCGTGTCATCGATATAGATCGGAGCCTGCCGCAAGACACTCGCTGCCATGTCCAGCTGGTTCCACTCATCCCTGTCCAGGATCCCCGTTCTGAGGTGCTGGGAGTCGATCAAACCCGTTGAGGCCAGCATCCGCTGGACCAGCTGCTCACCAGACATTTCCAGGGAGAAGACCGCTACCGGTTTCTTCTCAGTAATACCCACATTCTTGGCGATGTTCATGGCAAAAGAGGTCTTCCCGACACCCGGCCGGGCCGCCAAAATGATCAATTCGTCATCATGCAGCCCCGTCGTCATCTCGTCCAGATAGGCAAAACCCGTCCGTAAACCCGTAACCGCGTCCTGGTTCTGGGCATTATTTGAAATCTGCTCAAAGGCCCCGGCAACCAGGTCCTCAATCTTATGAAAACCCCCGCTCCCCTTTTCATTGGAGACGTTCATGATTTCATTTTCAGCGTTGCTGAGGATCTCATCCACGCTGTCGGACCCTTGAATGGCACTGGAGATGATCTTCTGGCTGGCATTAATCAAGTTGCGCAGCTGGGCCTTCTGGTGGACGATGCGGGCATAGTCCTTGGCGTGAAAGGCAGTTGGCGTCGCCAGCAAAAGCTCTGACACGTAGGCCATGTCGCCCAGTTCTTCCAATTGTCCCCGCCGCTTGAGCTCCTCTTGCAGGGTGACCAGGTCGATTGACCTGCTCTCGTCATAGAGGGCCAAAAGGGCGCTGTAGACCAGACGGTTGGCATGTTCATAAAAGTCAGCCGGCTCTAGGACCGAGCTGACTTCGTTGATGACCTCGGGATCAATGAAAATCGCCCCTAAAACGGCTTTTTCAGCAGCAGAATCATGGGGGATCTGCTGCGTGACAAGATTATCCATCAATCACGGCTTCTTTCAGCTTCTTAATTTTCTTGGGTAACGTGGACCCGGACCTTTGATTCAACGCCCTTGAAGAGCTTGACTGGCACGTTGGTGTAGCCCAGAACCTTGATTGGTTCCCGCAGTTCCAGCTTGTGCTTGTCCAGCTTGATGCCGAACTGCTTGTCCAGGCCTTCGATGATCTTCTTGCTGGAGATTGAACCGAAGAGGCGGGAGTCGCTGCCGGCCTTGGACTTCAGTTCAACTACAGTTTCATCAGCTTCCAGCTGCTTCTTGATCTCTTGGGCAGCTGCCTTTTGCGCTTCGTATTCAGCCTTTTCATTGGCTTCCACCCGCTTCAGGGTGTTCAGGTTGCCCTTGTTGGCTTCCTTGGCCAGGCCCCGCTTGATCAGGTAGTTTTGGGCGTAGCCGTCCGGTACGTCCTTGACCTGGCCCCGCTTGCCTCTGCCTTTAACGTCTTGCATAAAAATAACTTTCATCGTTCATCGCTCCTTTTCTTCTTTAACTGTTTTCTTCCAGATACTCGTCAATTGCCACCAGCAAGCGCTGACTGGCCTCTTTGACCGTAATATCCTTGATCTGGGTCGCCGCGTTGGACAAGTGGCCGCCCCCGCCCAGCTTCTCCATAATCACCTGAACGTTGATGTGGCCCATCGACCGGGCTGAAATCCCGACCTTGTCCCCGCTTCTTCTGGTGATGGCAAAAGATGCCGACACCCCTTCCAAATCAAGCGCCGTATCGGCTGCCTGGGCCGTCAGGATCGGGTCAATCACCTTGTCCTCCGGCCCCTGCATGACCGCCATCTTCGGCCGTAGCATCTGCAGGCTGGCCACCAGGTGGCTCTTAACCAGGAAGCTGGAAATGTCTTCCTTCAAAAGCTCGCTGACCACCGAGGAGTCCGCCCCGATCGACCGCAGGTAGCTGGCCGCGTCAAAGGTTCTCGTCCCCGTTCTGAGGGAGAATTCCTTGGAGTCGACCGTGATCCCGGCCAGCATGGCCGTGGCTTCCAGGTTGGTCAAGACCCGGTTGTCTTCAGCCGGCTGCTGGTATTCGACCATTTCCGTCACCAGTTCGCTGGCTGAAGAAGCATATGGCTCCACGTAAGTCAGCATCGGGTTCTCCGGGAATTCTTCCCCCCGCCGGTGGTGGTCGATCACCACGATCCGGTTCTTCAAGCGGTCATAGAGGCGCTGGTCATAAGTGATGGAGTACTTGGAGTGGTCCACCATGACCAAAAGGGAGTTGTCCGTCGCGACCGCGTTGGCCTCATCCGGACTAACGAAAAGGTCCAGCTGGGGGTCAGCCGCTTGCATCTTCTTAACCAGGCGGTCAACATCATAGTTGCAGTGGGCCGTGTCCAGCAAAAAGTGGGCCTTGACCCCGTGCAGGCGGGCGATCTTGACGACCCCGATCCCGCTGCCGACAGAGTCCATATCGGGCCGCTGGTGCCCCTGGACAAAGACCTGGTCAACATCCTTGAATAGCTCGCCCAAGGCCTGGGAAACCATTCTGGCCCGGACCCGGGTGCGCTTCTCCATTGGGTTGGACTTGCCCCCGTAGAAGCGGGCGACCTGGCCCAGTTCCCTGAGGACCACCTGGTCCCCGCCCCGGCCAAGAGCCAGATCCAAGTTGGCCTGGGCCTGGTTGGCGATCTTTCTCAGTGACTCGCCCCCGTAGGCAATCCCGACCGACAAGGTCAAAGGAGTGTTGTTCCGGCTGGTTTCCAGGCGGATCTTGTCCAAAACTGAGAACTTGTCTTCTTCCATGGCTTCCAAATCCTGCAAGTGGGCCAGAAGCAAAAAGTGGTCCTCATCAATCCGCTTCAGGTAGGCCTTGAACTTCTTGGCATAGTCGTTCAAGGTCGTCTGCAGGTAGGTGCTGGTTCTGGCCAGTTCCTGGTCGTGCATCCGCTCGCTGAGCTCGTCGTAGTTGTCGACAAAAATCTGCCCGATAGCCAGGCGCTCAGCCCGGTACTTGTCGGCCAGGTCAGCATAACGGGTAATGTCGAGCAGGTAGATGACCCCGATGCTGTCTTGGACAACCATTTCAAATTGGTGATCCCCCCACTTGACCACCTTGCTTTCCGAAGTCTGGGCCTCAAGGGCTTCTTCAACCAGCTTGCCCAGTTTCCGGTCGACCGCCGTAATCGTCTTGCCGATGGCGTCCTTGTCGCCCAGATAGAGCTGCAGGTAAGGGTTGACCCATTGGATGTGCCGGGACTCGTCGTAAAGGAGGATCCCCAGCGGCATCTTGATCATGGCCTCCTGCTCCCCCCGCTTGATCCGGTAGGAGAGGTTGGCCGCGTAATTGTTGGTATTTTTTGCGAGAATGTAAACGCCGAAAACGACCCAAAAGACATCCACGATCAGGACCAGCAAAAGCGCCACCCCGAAGATCCGGTTGATGAAGAAAGCCACAACCGTGCTCAGCACCGTCAAGAAGGCGATGCTGGAGAAGGCAATGATTAATCTGGAATCCCGGACGAATTCTGGCAATTCAAGTTTGCGTAAAAAGTTTTTCATAAAATTCTTCCACATCTTTAAAGCAGATTAAACTACTCCCATTATAACCTATTGCCGCCCGCCACAAAACAGAAAAGAAAAAGAGACCGGGAGGAGTCCAGCTCCTTTCGGTCTCTTTATTTGCTTATTGATCCTGCTGCTTAGTCTTCAGCTACGAATGGCAGGAGGCCCATAATCCGGGCTCTCTTGATAGCGTTAGCAACCTTGCGTTGGTTCTTAGCGCTAGTACCAGTGACACGACGTGGCAAGATTTTACCTCTTTCTGAGATAAAACGTTTCAACAGATCAACATCCTTGTAGTCTACGTAGTCGATGTGGTTGGCTGCGATGAAGTCAACCTTGCGGCGACGACGACCACCTCTTCTTTGTTGAGGCATGTCTTCAGATCCTTTCTTGTGTAATTTTAAAATGGAAGATCGTCATTTGAGACGTTAATTGCATCGTCAGAGCCGTCGAACGGGTTGGCGTTCGTGTCTCCGCCGGCAAAAGTGTCTTTCTTGTTATCTTCATTGAATCCGGCATTAGCTGGCCCGTTTGACTGGGCCGGGCTGCCGAAGGCGTTGTTGTTGGCGTAGCCGCTGCCGCCGCCAAATCCGGAATTGAAGCCGGTGTTTTGGCTTTGACCTTGGCCGTAGCCGCCAAATCCGCCGTTTTGCTGACGGCTTTCACGCTCGCGGCGTGATTCGAGCAGTGAGAAATTGTCCACGAGGACTTCTGTCACGTAAACTCGCTGGCCGTCCTTGTTATCATAGTTTCTGGTCTGGATCCGGCCCTGGATGCCCACCAAACTGCCCTTGCTGGTGAAGTTGCAGAAGTTCTCCGCAGCCTTGCGCCAAATCACGCAGCTGATGAAGTCCGCTTCTCTCTGGCCTGATGCATTGGTAAACTGCCGGTCAACGGCTAAAGTGAACGTAGCAACCGAGATGCCGCTCCCAGTAGTACGTAATTCAGGATCACGTGTTAAACGGCCAACAAGTACAACGTTATTGATCATACTTATTTCCTTCCTATTCCTGTATTACGGAAAACTACAATTACTTGTCTAACTTGACAGTCATTGAACGCAGAACTGAGTCGTCGATCTTGCTCAAACGGGCAAATTCGTTGACAGCAGCAGCGTCGTCAGCAGTGAAGGTCATGATGTAGTAACTACCTTCACGATACTTTTCGATTTCGTATGCGAAACGACGCTTGCCCCAGTCCTTAGCTTCAACCATTTCACCACCATTGTCAGCGATCACCTTAGTGTACTTGTCAATAATGGCCTTCTTTGCTTCATCGTCAACGTCTGGCTTGATGATGTAAGTAATTTCGTACTTGGTTGTCATAGACTATTGCACCTCCTTTTGGACTAAATGGTTCTTGCTAAAATCAAGAACAAGGAGTAATTGATCTAATTACTCGCAATGCCTAATTTTAGCACAAAATAAAAAAATTACCAAACATTTTTTACACGTGATCCGGGATTTTCTTCCCACTAACTATTACGCCAAAAATGCTGGTAATTTTTTATTTTATCTTACTTTTTTTGCTGCTTTGCTGCTAGGCTTCCGTTTCCGGCTCGCTTTCGCCTTCAGCTTCGTCTTCAGCCGGCACGACTGCCATGCTTGCCACGGCGTTGCCGTCAGCCACCTTGATCAGGCGTACGCCCATGGTTGACCGGCCAGTCTGGGAGACATCGCTGGTCTTGAAGCGGATCATGATCCCGTCAGTGGTGATCAGCATGATGTCGCTTTGCCCGTCAACCACGGCCACGCCAGCCAGAGGACCGTTCTTTTCGCCGATCTTGGCGGTCTGGATCCCCTTGCCGCCCCGGCCCTTGACCGGGTATTCGCTGGCCGCGGTCCGCTTGCCGTAGCCCTTTTCCGAGATGGTCAGAACTTCGTCTTCCGGCTTCAAGATCCCGGAGCCAACCACGTAGTCGCCTTCACGGAGGTTGATCCCCCGGACGCCGGCCGCGCTTCTCCCCATGGCCCGGACGTCACCTTCATTGAAGGTCACGGCGTAGCCCTGGTGGGTGGCAATCAAGATGTTCTGCTGGCCGTCAGTGGTCAGGACGTTGGACAGTTCATCGCCATCCTTCAAGGTCAAGGCGATCAAACCGTTGGTCCGGATGTTCTCAAATTCCCGGATCTTGGTCCGCTTGACCGTCCCCAGCTTGGTGATGAAGAAGGCGTAGTCGTCTTCATGCCCTTGCGGCAGGTTGACCACAGTCTGGATGTGCTCGCCCTTGTCCAGCTGCAGGAGGTTGACGATTGGCAGGCCCTTGGCGCTTCTGCCGTATTCTGGGATTTCGTAGGCCTTCTTCATGTAGACCTTGCCCTTGTTGGTGTAGAAGAAAAGGTAGTCGTGGGTGCTTGAGTAGAGCAGGTGCTCGATGAAGTCGCCCTTTTGGACGCCCATCCCCTTGATCCCCTTGCCGCCGCGGTTTTGGGTCTTGAAGTCGTCGATCAGCATCCGCTTGACATAGCCCTGGTGGGTCAAAGTCAGCAGGACGTCTTGTTCTTCGATCAAGTCTTCGTCTTCGATCGTGACCACTTCGCTGGCCGTAATCTGGGTCCGGCGCTTGTCACCGAAGCGCTTCTGGATGTCCAGCAGCTCGTCGTAGATGATCTGGTCGATTCTTTCCGGCTTGGCCAGAATGTCCTTGTAGTCGGCAATCTTGACCAAAAGCTCCTGGTATTCGCCTTCGACCTTGTCTCTTTCCAAACCGGTCAGGCGGACCAGACGCATGTCCAGGATGGCCTGGGCCTGGCGGTCGTCCAGGTCAAAGCGGCTGATCAAGCCCGCCTTGGCGATGTCGCTTGATTCAGAGTTCCGGATCAAGCTGACGATTTCGTCGATATGATCCAGCGCTACCCGCAAACCTTCCAGGATGTGGGCTCTGGCTTCAGCCTTTTCCAAGTCGAACTTGGTCCGGCGGGTGATGACGTCTTCCTGGTGGGCCAGGTAGTACTGCAGCATCTGCTTCAAGGTCAGGAACTTCGGTGCCCCGTCCACGATCGCCACCATGTTCATGGCGAAGTTGGACTGCATCTGGGTTTCCTTGAAGAGGTTGTTCAAAACCACGCTGGCGCTGGCATCCCGGCGCACGTCAA
This sequence comes from Lactobacillus delbrueckii subsp. bulgaricus, assembly GCF_046938665.1. Lineage (GTDB taxonomy): Bacteria > Bacillota > Bacilli > Lactobacillales > Lactobacillaceae > Lactobacillus > Lactobacillus delbrueckii_C. The sequence goes on along the minus strand of NZ_JBKZCD010000009.1, from coordinate 12,971 downwards.
TCGTGATCCGCATCCCGCTCTGGTCGGATTCATCCCGCACCCCGGTAATGCCGTCGATCACCTTGTCGCGGGCCAGTTCAGCGATCTTCTGGACCAGTTCGGCCTTGTTGACCAGGTAAGGAATCTCGCTGACGATGATTCTTTCCCGCCCGCTCTTTTCAGTTTCGATTTCAGTCTTGGCCCGGACGACGATGTTGCCCTTGCCGCTTTCATAAGCGTGCAGGACCCCGCCCCGGCCCATCAAGATCCCGCCGGTCGGGAAGTCCGGCCCTGGGATGGCCTTCATCAGTTCCTTGGTCGTCACGTCCGGGTTCTTCATCAGCATGTGAATGCCGGAAATGACTTCAGACAGGTTGTGCGGCGGAATGTTGGTGGTCATCCCGACCGCGATACCGCTGGAACCGTTGACCAGGAGGTTAGGAATTCTGGCTGGCAGGACGGTCGGTTCGTTTTCCGTGTCGTCGTAGTTTCTCTGCCAGTCAACCGTGTTCTTGTTGATGTCACGGAGCATTTCCACGGCAATCTTGCTCATTCTGGCTTCGGTATAACGCATGGCGGCCGGCCGGTCGCCGTCGACGGAACCGAAGTTACCGTGCCCGTCTACCAGCATGTAGCGGTAGGCAAAGTCCTGGGCCATGTGGGCCATGGCCAGGTAGATGGAGGAGTCGCCGTGCGGGTGGTACTTACCCATGACGTCCCCGACGATTCTGGCACTCTTCTTGTAAGGCTTGTCCGGAGTCACGCCCAGCTCGTTCATCCCGTACAGGATCCGCCGCTGAACCGGCTTCAAGCCATCGCGGACATCCGGCAAAGCCCGGGCCACGATGACGGACATGGCGTAGTCCAAGAAGGAGCTCCGCATCGTTTGCGTCAGATCGACATTTCTGATCCGCCGGTCTTGTCCTTGATTTTCGTTATCCATTCCTACCTCCCATTAAGCATCCAAGTTTTCAACATATTGGGCATTGTCTTCGATGAACTTGCGCCGCGGGCCAACTTCGTTGCCCATCAGCATTTCAAAGACTTCATCCGCGTCCTTGGCGTATTCCGGGTCCACCCGGTCCAGGCGGCGGTTTTCAGGGTCCATGGTCGTCTCCCACAATTGCTCAGCGTCCATTTCCCCCAGCCCCTTGTAGCGCTGCACGATTGGCTTCGGGCTTGGCTGCAATGACCCCAGGTAGTCGTGGAGTTCTTCATCAGTGTCCAGGTACTTGATCAGCTTGCCCTGGCGCACTTGGTACAGAGGCGGACGGGCGATGTAAACATAGCCCTTGTCGATCATCGGCCGCATGTAGCGGTAGAAGAGGGTCAAGAGCAGGGTCCGGATGTGGGCCCCGTCGACGTCGGCGTCAGTCATGATGATCAGCTTGTGGTAGCGGGCCTTGGAGACGTCAAAGTCTGCCCCAAAGCCGGTCCCCAGGGCCGTAAACAGAGTCCGGATTTCCTGGTTGGCCAGGATCCGGTCCATTGAGGCCTTTTCCACGTTCAGGATCTTCCCCCGGATAGGCAGGATGGCCTGGGTCAAGCGGCTGCGCCCTTGCTTGGCGCTGCCGCCGGCGGAGTCCCCTTCGACGATGAAGAGTTCTGAGATGTTCGGGTCATTGGAAGTGTTGTCGGCCAATTTGCCTGGCAGGTTGGCGATTTCCAGGCCGGACTTCTTCCGGGTAACTTCCCGGGCGCGCTTGGCGGCAACTCTGGCTCTTTCCGCCAGTTGCCCCTTTTCCACGATCTTGCGGGCCACCTGCGGGTTTTCCATCAGGAAAGTGGAGAAGGTTTCTGAGAAGGCACGGTCAACGGCGGTTCTGGCGTCGGAGTTGCCCAGCTTGGTCTTGGTCTGCCCTTCAAACTGCGGGTTCGGGTGCTTGACGGAAATCACGGCCGTCATCCCTTCCCGGATGTCTTCCCCGGACAGGTTGTCGTCGTTTTCCTTCAAGATCTTGGCCTTGTGGGCGTAGTCGTTGACCACCCGGGTCAAGGCCGTCTTGAAGCCCGCCTCGTGCATCCCGCCTTCATAAGTGTGGATGTTGTTGGCAAAAGTCATCAAGGTTGTCTTGTAGCCGGTCGTGTACTGCAAAGATACTTCAACGTCGATACCCTCGTACTTGCCTTCCACGTAGATTGGCTCGTCAAAAAGCACCTCCTGGCCCCGGTTGAGGAAGGAGACGTATTCCTTGATCCCGCCTTCGAAGTGGTAGACGTCGGTTTCCGCCGTGTCTTTCCGCTTGTCAGTGAAGGTCAGCTTCAGCCCCTTGTTCAAGAAGGCCAGTTCCCGGATCCGGTTCTTCAAGATCTTGTCGTCAAAAACCGTGGTTTCCGTGAAGATGTTCGGGTCCGGCCAGAAGTGGACGATGGTCCCGTGTTCAGTCAAAGGCACGGTCCCGACTTCCTTCAGCTCTTCAACGACCCGGCCGTGGTCAAAGGCAATGTGGTACTTCTTGCCATCCCGCATGACAGTGACGTTCAGCTTGGTGGACAGGGCGTTGACAACGGAAGCCCCGACCCCGTGCAGACCGCCGGAAACCTTGTATCCGCCACCGCCGAACTTACCACCGGCGTGCAGAACAGTATAAACAGTTTCAACAGCTGGCCGGCCGGTCTTCTTTTCGATGTCGACCGGGATCCCCCGCCCGTCGTCTTGGACAGTCACGCTGTTGTCTTCGTTGACAGTGACTTCGATCTTGGTCGCGAAACCTGCCAGGGCTTCGTCGATCCCGTTGTCGATGATTTCCCAGACCAGGTGGTGCAAGCCCTGGGAGCTGGTTGAGCCAATGTACATCCCCGGACGCTTGCGTACGGCTTCCAGGCCGCCAAGGACTTGAATCTGGCTGGCATTGTACTTGTCAGCTTCTTGTTCAAACTGCTTGGCCTTCTTCAATTTGTTATCTTCGTCTGCCATTTAATCCTTCCTCTTTTTCTATAATTTGGCCGGAATGGATGTAAAAAATTCGCGGCTGTTTGACTATTTCCTGGGAAATACCATCCAGATCGGTTGTCGTAATAAAAGTCTGGGTTTGACCATGGATGAAATTGAGCAGGGCTGCCTGGCGGTTCTGGTCCAGTTCGCTCATCACGTCGTCCAAAAGCAGGATCGGCTCTTCTCCCGTCAGCTGCTTGATCAGCTGGATTTCCGCCAGTTTCAGGCTGAGGGCAATGGTCCGCTGCTGCCCTTGGGAGGCAAACAGGTGGGCATTCTTGCCATCCAGCTGGAATTCCAGGTCGTCGCGGTGGGGACCCAGCTGGGTCGTGGCCCGTCTGAGCTCATCGTCAGCGATCTCCGCAAAGCGGTCCAGCAGCTTCTGCTTGATCTGGGCCGGCTGGTCTGCAGCCGTAATCTCCTTGGCTGAAGGCCGGTAAAGGACCCGCAGCTCTTCTCTTTGCCCGCTGATGGCCCGGTAGGCCTCGGCCGCGTAGCGGTTGAGGTCGGCCAAATAGCGGTAGCGCCGCCAGATCAGTTCACTGGCTGCCGTGGCCACCTGCTCAGTTAAGACCCCGAGCAGAACCTGGTCACTGGCCTGCCCGCGGGCCAGCTGCTTGAGATAGTTGTTTCTCTGCTGGAGCAGCTGCCGGTACTGGCTGGCGAAATAAAGATATTCCGGATTGATCTGGCCGAATTCCAGGTCCATGAAGCGCCGGCGCAAAGAAGGGGCCCCCTTCACCAATTCCAGATCTTCCGGAGAAAAGAGGATGGCGTTAAGGTGGCCCACATACTTGGACAGCCGGGCCTGCTCGACCCGGTTGACCCAGGCGCTCTTGCCCTTCTTGCTGATGACGATGCGCAGGTCAAGGTCCAGCTGGCGCTTGTGCACCCGGCCAGCCAGGCTGGCAAAGTCCTGGCCAAAGGCAATCATTTCCCGGTCATTGCTGGTCCGGTGGGACCGGCTGAGGGCCAGAAAATAGATTGCTTCCAGCAGGTTGGTCTTGCCCTGGGCATTTTCACCCAGAAAAACGTTCACGTGCGGGTCAAATTCCAGGTCAAGGGGAGCCAGGTTGCGGAAACCGCTCTGCTTAAACCGGCCCAGGTACATTAAAGTCCCTGAACCAGCTCATATTCCTTGCCGGCAACGGTCAAACGGTCACCAGGATAGAGCTTCCTGCCCCGGCGGTCTTCCTTGTCCCCATTGACCAGAACTGGACTGTCCTTGAGGTACCACTTGGCCTGCCCGCCCGAGGAAACGATACATTCATCTTTCAAAAATTGTCCGAGGGTGATGAATTCACCATTAATCGCAAAAGTTTCGATAGTCTTCACCTTCACCAATGTAAAACTAGTATTCCACTTATAAATTATAGTCTTTTTTCCAGGGAAACTCAATTAAGAAGGCCTTTTTTAGGGCCTCTGAGCGTTTATTTACTCATTCAGTATCGTGCTACATAAAGCAGGTATTTTGGGCTTAAAGCCGTAAAAAACGCTTGTATGCAAAAATAGCCGAAAAAAAGCCACTCCGGAGAGTGGCTTTTGTGAATTATTGGCAGTCTGTTTTAGAAAGTTCGGATTGGGGTGATCAGCTGCACGAATTCAACTGACTGGTCATTTGGCACGACCGTGAATGGCCGCAGGCTTTCCGTGAAGTTGATGATGACGGAGTCAGTTACTGAGGCCCGCAGGGCAGCGGCCATGTAGTCCGGGTTGAAGGAAATGGTCAGGTCCCGGCCAGTTAAGCTGCTGAAGCCGACTTCTTCTTCAATCTTCCCGACTTCCGGGGAATTACCGGAAACCAGGACGGTTTGGTCAGCCACGTTCAAAGTCATTTGAACGGCGTTAGTCCGGTTGGCGTGGGTCAAGAGGCTGGCCCGGCTCAAAGTCTGCATCAAGTCAGAAACGGTGAACTGCACGCTGGTCGTTGACTCAGTTGGTAAAAGGCGGTCAACGTCCGGGTAGGCCCCTTCCAAAAGCCGGGTGTAGAAGGACAGGTTTTCAAATTCAAAGCGGATCTGGCTGTCGCCCAGGTAAACCTTGATGTCTTGGTCAGCGTCGCCGATGATCTGGGCCAGTTCCTGCAGGTTCTTGCCCGGGATGATCAGGGACAGGTCTTCGCTTGGACCGGCCACGATGTCGACGATTCTTTGGGACAGGCGGTGGGAGTCAGTAGCCACGGCCTTGATCTGCCCGTTCTTGAAGCTGAAGTTGACCCCGGTCAGAGTTGGCCGGCTTTCTTCGGTGGATACGGCGAAAACAGTCTGGGTAATCAGTTCCCGCAGAGTCTTAGATGGCAGGCTGAAGGAAGTTCCGGCAATTTCCGGCAGGCGCGGGTAGGCACTGGCGTCCAGGCCGTTGATTACGTAGTCCGCCTTGTCAGAGGTGATCTGGATCTGGTTGCCTTCCTTGACTTCAAAAGTGAATTCCCTGCCTGGCAATTTGCGGACGATTTCGCTGAACAGGTGGGCGGTCACGACAATGGAGCCAGTTGATTCAACCCGCAGGTCATCAGAAACCGGTTGGCTCAGTTCAATGGAAATATCGGCATTGCTGCCAGTCATGATCAGTTCAGTTTCCGTCAGGTCCAGCTTGATTCCGCTCAAAATCGGAATCTGGGCTCTTGAAGAAACTGCCTTTAAAACGGAATTCAAGTCATTGATAAAAAGATTGCGCTGTACAGTAAATTTCATCTGGTCCTCCTTGGTTAGTTTGCTGCTCTCTTTATTTAATTATTTATTTATATATAGATAGTTGTAGTAGTAGGTCCTGTGAATTCTGTTGATAACTGACCGGAAGCCCGGTAATCCGGACTTTTGCCAGTTGGAAAACTGTGGATAAATCGCGGACTTGTCCACAAGTTATCAACGGACCTATCTTTCCAGCATCTGCCGCAGGTCGGAAACAGCGGACTTGATTTCAGTGTCCGTTTTGATCTGCCGGGCGATTTTGTCGCAGGCATGCATCACGGTCGTGTGGTCCTTGCCCCCGAATTCCTGGCCGATTTTCGGCAGGCTGGCGTCGGTGAGCTCGCGGGACAGGTACATGGCAATCTGGCGCGGGATGACGATCTGCCTTACCCGCTTCTTTCCTTTAAGGTCCGGTACTGAGGTCTGGAAGTAGTTGGCCACGACCTCTTGGATCTTGGAAATCTGCAGTCCCCTGCTCTTCTGGACCAGCTTGAGGTCGGCCAAGGCTGACCGGGCTAGGCCAATGTTGATGTCCTGCTTTTGAATGGTGGCCTGGGCCTGGACTTTGACCAGGGCCCCTTCCAGCTCCCGAATATTAGTATCGACCTGGCTAGCCACGTAGTCCAGGGTGCTTTCATCGATCTCCAGGCCTTCGGATTCAGCCTTCTTGCGCAGGATGGCGATCCGGGTTTCCAGGTCTGGCGGGGTGATTTCAACCTGCAGTCCCCAGGCAAAACGCGAGACCAGCCGCTCGGACAGGTCGGGAATTTCCGTTGGCAGCCGGTCACTAGTCATGACGATCTGCTTTTGATCATTATAGAGAGTCTCAAAAGTATGGAAGAATTCTTCCTGAATCCCTTCCTTCTTGGCGAAGAACTGGATGTCGTCGACCAAGAGCAGGTCAGCTGTCCGGTATTTCTCCCGGAACTTGTCCTGAGTCTTGTTCTTGATGGAATTGATGAAGTCGTTGACAAAAGTCTCACTTTGAATGTAGACAACCTTGGCATCTGGTCTTTCCGCCAGCATCTGGTGGCCGATCGCCTGCATCAAGTGGGTTTTACCAAGGCCCACGCCCCCGAAGATGAACAAGGGGTTGTAGAAGGTCCCCGGGTTGTCGGCAACCGCTAAAGCGGCCCCGGCAGCCAGTTTGTTGCCCTCGCCTTGAATGAAGTTCTCGAAGGTGTACTTCTCGTTTAAGCGCAGGTCCTTGGTGAATTCGCGGCCTTGCGGCCGGGCTTTCTCGGGCTTGGCCTGCGGCTGGGGCTCCAGCATTCTTTCGCTGCTGGGCGCCGGGCCGTTTTTAACGACGAAAACCGGGTAGATATCGATTCCCGCGTAGGCATAAGCCGACTGGATCAGGTTAGCGGAGATGTTTTGCTCCCAATACCCCTTTGCCACGGGGGTTTGGACGGAGATTACCAATTCATGGGTGTCCTTGTTGAAGGAGACGGGCTTGGTGTTTTTGAACCAGGCATTATAGGATACTTCGTTAAATTCGGACCGCATTTCAGCGTTGAAGCTATCCCAGAATTTTTCTAAATCGAACAAAAAACATTCCCTCCAAAAAATTTTTTAGCAAAATTATTTTAGCATTTACTGACCAGGTTTTCCACAGGTGGAAGAAAGAAATCCAGAATCCACAGGCTGTGGACAAGAAATAAAAAGAAGCCTGTGAACTCTGCTGATAATTTTATCAAAATTAGCCAAAAGTGGATAAGTCTTGTGGACAACTTTTCTTAGAGCGGCAAAAGGAGAGCCTGGTTTTGACTGGACATATCCACAGGGTGTTGAAAAAGTTTTTGACAGGGTGTGGACTGTGGATAAGTCTGCAAAAAAGCCTGTTGATTGCCGGTAAAAAAATTTTTCGCGGTCTGCTTTCTGTCCACAGGCGGGGGATCAGGCCCAGGCAGTCTAAGGAAAAAATCGGGCAAGTTTGCAAGAAAAAGCTTGGTTTTTTTCGATTTCCGTGCTATTCTAGATAAGAAATTGTGCACGTAGCACTAAAAAATGGAGGTGCAAATATATGTCAACTAAGAGAACTTACCAACCTAAGAAGCGTCACCGTTCACGCGTTCACGGCTTCATGAAGCGTATGGCTACAAGCAACGGCCGTAAGGTTTTGGCTAGACGCCGTGCAAAGGGTAGAAAAGTATTATCTGCTTAAGCCACTGAATCCCAGTGGTTTTTTTAATTTGCAAGAGTGTAAAGAGCTTTGAGAAAGTCATATCGAGTTAAATCTGAACAGGATTTTCAGACCGTCTTTGAAAATGGCGAATCAGTTGCCAACCGGGCTTTTGTGATCTACGTCCTGCCTAGAAAGCAGAATAAGCATTTTCGCGTCGGCATCTCTGTCGGCAAGAAGGTCGGTCACACGGCCGTCGTGCGCAACCGTCTCAAGCGCTACATCAGGGCGGTGTTGACCGAGAACCGGGACCGGATTGCGCCGGACTTGGACTTCTTGGTGATTGCCAGACCCTACGCTCGCGATTTCGATTGGGAAAAGACGCGGGAAAACCTGCTTCACGCGCTGAACCTGGCCCACGTCATTGAAGAAATGCCAAATAAAGAGGAAAAATAGTGAAGGACATTTTATCGAAGAAGAGTACCAAGCGCCTTCTGGCCGCTCTGGCACTGGTGACGGTTTTTGCCCTTGTTCTGAGCGGCTGCGCCACGCAGACCACCCAGAAGCCAACGCCGATCTCCCATAATTCCAGCAACTGGTGGGATGCCTGGGTAGTTTACTACCTCTCCCAGTTCGTGCTTTGGATTGCCAAAGTCTGTGGGGGCAGCTACGGCTGGGCCATCATCATCTTTACGGTTATCATCCGGGTGATCCTCCTGCCTTTGAACGCGGTGCAGATCAACAGCACCAGAAAGATGCAGGAGATCCAGCCGGAACTGAAGGCCTTGCAGGAGAAGTATTCCAGCAAGGACCTGGAGACCCGGAACAAGCTGAACGAAGAAACGCAGAAGCTTTACAAGGAAGCGGGCGTCAATCCTTACGCCGGCTGCCTGCCGATGGTGATCCAGTTGCCGGTTATGTGGGCCCTGTACCAGGCCATCTGGCGGACGCCAGAGCTGCAGAATGGTAAATTCTTGTGGATGGACCTGGGTAAGCCAGACCCATACTACATCCTGCCGATTTTGGCAGCGGTATTTACCTTCCTGTCCTCATACATCGCGACTTTGTCGGTGCCTAAGTCTTCCCAGACCACGATGACTAAGATGATGAGCTATGTCATGGCCATCATGGTCGGGATCTGGGCCATCGTCTTCCAGTCCGCGATCTCCCTTTACTGGGTGATTTCCAACCTCTTCCAGGTTGGCCAGACCCTGGTCCTGCAGAACCCATTCAAGTACCGCAAGGAGCAGGAAGCCAAGGAAGAAGCTGAACGCGAGCGCCAGCGCAAGATGCGGCGGGCTTACAAGCGGATCAAGCGGAAATAATTGAATATTCATCTAAAGTTTTTTAGATAAAGTAGTGAAAGTGCTTTATCCATCATTTTTCGTGGTGGAAATTGCGCTTTTTTTATTGGAAAAAAACGAGGTAACGAGATGGTTCAACGTTTAACGGAATTTGATACGATCGCGGCGATCTCAACGCCGCTGGGAGAAGGCGGGATCTCCATCGTCCGCGTCTCTGGGGAAGATGCGGTCGCCATTGTCAACCGCTTGTTTAAGGGCAAGGACTTGGAAAAGGTTCCCAGCCACACGATCAACTACGGCCACATCGTGGACCCGGCGACCGGGCAGGTGATCGACGAGGTCATGGCCTCCGTCATGCTGGCGCCGAAGACTTTTACCAAGGAAGACATCGTGGAAATCAACTGCCACGGGGGGATCGTGGTCACCAATGACATCCTGCAGCTGCTCTTGGCTAACGGGGCCAGAATGGCTGACCCGGGCGAATTTACCAAGCGGGCCTTCGTCAACGGCCGGATCGACTTGACCCAGGCTGAAAGCGTGATGGACATCATCCGGGCCAAGACGGACAAGGCCCGGCAGGTGGCGGTCAAGCAGCTCTCCGGCGGCCTTTTGACGGAAATCCGGGCCCTGCGCCAGGAAATCCTGGATGTTTTGGCCAATGTCGAAGTCAACATCGACTACCCGGAATACGATGAAGAAGAAGTGACGGCCCAGAAGATGCTGGCTTGCGCGGAAGCCGTCAGCGGTAAGATTGACCGCCTGCTGGAGACGGCCCAGGAGGGGCAGATCCTCAGAAACGGCTTGAAGACAGCGATTGTTGGCCGGCCTAACGTGGGCAAGTCCTCCCTTTTGAACTACCTGACCCAGAGCGACAAGGCGATCGTGACGGACGTGGCCGGGACCACCCGGGACACCTTGGAAGAGTTCGTGTCCGTCAAGGGAGTGCCCTTGGAATTGATTGACACGGCCGGGATTCACCATACCGAGGACCAGGTGGAAAAAATCGGGGTCGAGCGGTCGAAGAAGGCCATTGCCCAGGCGGACTTGATCCTGCTTTTGCTGGACGGCAGCCAGGAATTGACGGAAGAAGACCGGCAGCTTTTGGACCTGACCGCCGGCAAAAAGCGGATCATCGTGCTGAACAAAACGGACCTGGGCCAGCAGCTGTCCACGGCTGAGATTGCTAAAGAAAGTGGCAGTGAAGTGATCAGCACCTCGATCATGATGAAGGAAAACCTGGACGAATTGGAAGCCTTGATCAAGAAGCTTTTCTTCAAAGGGATCGAAAACTCCAACGACCAGGTCCTGGTGACTAACCAGCGGCAGGCGGGCCTTTTGGCCAAGGCCAAGCAGCAATTGGCCGACGTGGCCAGCGGGCTTGAGGCAGGGATGCCGGTTGACCTGGTGCAAATCGACTTTACCGGGGCCTGGGAGAGCCTGGGGGAAATCACTGGCGACAGCGCCCCGGATGAATTGATCAATGACCTCTTCAGTCAGTTCTGCTTAGGGAAATAGCGAGGAAGGCAAGGAAGACGAAAAAAATGAAGACTTATGTTTCAAACGAATATGACGTGATCGTGGTCGGCGCCGGCCATGCCGGCTGTGAAGCAGCCCTGGCCAGTGCCCGGATGGGGGAGAAGACCCTGCTGCTCACCATCGGCCTGGACATGGTGGCCTTTATGCCCTGCAACCCCTCAGTCGGCGGCCCGGCCAAGGGGACCGTGGTCAGAGAAATCGACGCTTTAGGCGGGGAGATGGGCAAGAACATCGACAAGACCTACATCCAGATGCGGATGCTGAACACGGGCAAGGGGCCGGCTGTCCGGGCATTAAGAGCCCAGGCTGACAAGTGGGACTACCACGAAGAGATGAAGCGGACCATTGAAAACACCCCAAATCTGACCTTGCGCCAGGCAGTCGTTGACGACTTGATCGTTGAAGACGGGGAATGCCGGGGCGTGGTGACCAACACCGGGGCCCGCTACCGGGCCAAGAGCGTGGTCTTGACGACAGGGACCGCGGCCAGAGGGCGGATTTTTATCGGGGAACTGAACTACTCATCCGGTCCGAACAACACGATTCCGGCTATCAAGCTGTCCGAAAGCCTGGAGAGACTGGGCTTCAAGCTGCGCCGCTTTAAGACCGGGACGCCGCCCCGGGTCAACCGGCACACCATCGATTACTCCAAGACTGAAGAAGAGCCGGGCGACAAGGAGCCCCGCCACTTCTCCTTTACCAGCAGGGATGAAGACTACCTGACCGACCAGACTTCCTGCTGGATGACCTACACCAACCCGAAGACCCACGAAATCATCAATGAAAACCTGGACCGGTCACCAATGTTCTCCGGTGACATCGTCGGGGTAGGGCCGCGCTACTGTCCGTCAATTGAAACCAAGGTCGTCCGTTTCGCGGACAAGGACCGGCACCAGATCTTCCTGGAACCGGAAGGGCGGAAGACGGAAGAAATCTATGTCGGGGACTTTTCAACCTCCATGCCGGAAGAAGTGCAGCTGGAAATGCTGCACACGGTCGCTGGCCTGGAAAAGGTGGAAATGATGCGGCCGGGCTATGCCATTGAATACGACGTGGTTGACCCCTGGCAGTTGACCCACACCCTGGAAACCAAGCGGATCAAGCACCTGTATACGGCCGGGCAGATGAACGGGACTTCCGGCTATGAAGAAGCCGCCGGCCAGGGCCTGATTGCCGGGATCAACGCGGCCTTGAGCGCGGAAGGCAAGCCAGCCTTCACCCTGGGCCGCGACGAAGCTTACATCGGGGTTTTGATCGATGACCTGGTAACCAAGGGGACGGAAGAACCTTACCGGCTCTTGACCAGCCGGGCTGAATACCGCCTGCTCCTCCGCCATGACAATGCTGACCTCCGTTTGACGGAAAAGGGGCATGACCTGGGCTTGATTGACGATGACCGCTATGCTGAATTTTTGGCCAAGAAGGAACTGATCCAGGAAGACCTGGACCGGCTGAGCGAAATCACCGTTCACCCGACCATTGCCGTCAACGAATACCTGGCAGGTTTGGGCGAAACTGGCTTAAACGGCGGGGTCAAGGCAGACGTCTTCCTCAGACGGCCAAAGGTGACGGTTGAAGACGTTGAACGCCTGACCGGGCAGAAGCTGGCCGGGGACCGCTATGTCAAGGAACAGGTGGAAATCGACATCAAGTATGCCGGCTACATCAAGAAGCAGGAAATTCAAGTGGCCCGCCTGCGCCGGCAGGAAGCCAAGAAGATCCCGAAGGACATCGACTATGACCAGATCGAGGGCCTGGCTACAGAAGCCCGGGAGAAGTTCGCCAAGATCCGGCCGGAAACCCTGGCCCAGGCAGAAAGAATCTCCGGGGTCAACCCGGCTGACTTGGCCATCTTGAGCGTCTACGTGCAAAATGGCAAATACGCCAAGGTTCAGAAGTAAAGAGCAATAATTTTAGAAGGCAGACCAGAGATCCTGGCCTGCTTTTTAAATAATCGATGGCCTTTATACTTTTTCAAAAATTAATAAAAACTTTACCGAAAAATATTCTCCAGAAGTTAGCTACTTTTTCACAATGCAAAAAGGGAAGATAGCACAAATTTTTTATCCAGAAAAAGCAAGTTTGTGAATTAACTAGCTTAAAAATGCGACTATCCTTGATATAGCGGCTTTTGATAGCACTTGCAAAAGTGAAAAAATGTGGTTTAATAAAAGGCTGTAAGTAATAATTTTTAAGGAGATTCACTTATGGCAAAAATTAAGGGCGCAAACGCCGTTTTAGATGTTATGTACAAGTGGGGCATTGACCACCTTTACGGTTTCCCAGGTGGTTCTTTTGACTCAACCATGAACGCGATCTACGAAATGCAAGACAAGGTCAAGTTCATCGAAGTTCGTCACGAAGAAGCCGGTGCCTTGGCTGCCTCAGCAGAATACAAGCTTACT
>NZ_JBKZCD010000008.1:0-62770 GCF_046938665.1 Lactobacillus delbrueckii subsp. bulgaricus | reverse complement strand
GAGACAAGAGTCAGACGGAAGTCTGGCTCTTTTTTTGATATTAAAAATTGCTTTTTAGCCAGAAAATGGCCTACAATAGATTGACAGATAGTTAGCCGCAAAAAACCGCCCAAGTTTTGGACGGTTGCAAATAGTATTTACTTTATCTAGATTGCCATTTTCAGCTGGGCCGGGCTGAGGATTCTGCCTAAGCGCTCAGCTCCTTCATTGATCTGGCTGAGGCTGGAGCCGGTGAAGTTGACCCGGAGGCCATTATTCTTGTCCCAGTTAGGATAGAAGCTGGCCGAAGGCACGTAGATGAGGTGCTCTTTTGGCACGGCTTCATTAAGCAAAAGCTGTCTGGTATCAATTTCATCATCCAGTTCAACCCAGAAGAAGAAGCCGCCTTCCGGCTGGCTGATCTTGGCGTCAGCTGGCAGGTAAGTCTTTAAGGCTTTAGCCATAGCGTCCAGCTTGACCCGGTAGACCTGCTTCAACTGGTCAATATGCTGGTCCAGGTCATTGTCTGCAAGGTAGGCAGCTACGGTACCAGCAGCTAAGTATGGCACTTCCAGGTCAGCTGACAATTTCAGGTTGACCAGCTGTTCCTTGATTTCCGGACCAGCTACCAGCCAGCCTAAACGGAAGGCTGGGGAAAGAATCTTGGAGAAGCTGGACAGGAAAATCACTCTGCCTTCCGTGTCAAAGCTCTTGATGCTTGGCAGGCTTTCCCCATGATAGCGCAGGTCCCGGTAAGGGGTGTCTTCCAAGATGACGAAGTCGTAGCGGTTGGCCAGGTCAACCAGGCGCTGGCGCTTAGCCAGGGACATGGTGATCCCGGTTGGATTGTGGAAGTCTGGCACCGTGTAGAAGAGCTTGATTGCCGGGTGCTCTTTCAGCACTTCTTCAAAGTAGTCCAGGTTGACCCCGTCGTCTTCCAAAGGAATTTCATGGTAGACTGGTTCGTAATTGTCAAAAGCAGCCAGGGCGCCGACATAGCTGGGAGCTTCAACGGCCATTTCATCGCCTGCCCCCAAGAAAAGCTTGGCCACCAGGTCGATCCCTTGCTGACCGCCAGCCGTTAGCAGGATGTCGTCAGCGTTAGCCTTGATTCCCTGCTGCCTTGCCCGGCTTGCCAGATAGTCGCGCAAGTTGCCTGGCCCCTTAACGTCGTGGTATTGGAAGGAGTGAGCCTGTTCCTGGTCAACGGCCTTCTGGTAAGCAGCTTGCAAAGCCTGGCTTGGGAAGAGGCTTTCGTCCGGGCAGCCGCCCCCAAAGGAGATGTTGTCGGAAAAATTGCTTTCCGGGAAGAGCCCTTGCAGGCGGGATGGATTTTGAGTTTTGATTCTTTTGGCAAAAAGCTTGCTTAACATTATTTCTTTGCTCCTAATTTGTATTGTCATTTCTGCGTTGACTATATTATAATTGCTGGAGTAAGAATAACAAAATTCAACTTGTTTAATTTTAAGTGAAATAATTTCATGTTAGGAGGGGCAAATGCTGCCATTTCCATATCTAGTCTTCCGGACGGTCATTGACCAGGGGACCTTCAACAAGGCTGCTTTAGTCTTGAACGTGACCCCGTCGGCCATCAGCCACTCGGTCAATCAGCTGGAAACTGAACTGGGCTTTCCGGTCTTTGTCAGGTCAAGAAACGGGGTTAAACTGACTCCGGATGGGGAGAAAATCCTTCCCTTGATCCAGGAAATCATCAATGACCAGAGCCGGCTGGAGCAGGTCGCTCAGCAGATCCAGGGCCTGGACACCGGATTGATCCGGATCGGGGCCTTTTCTTCGGCCTGCATCAACTGGCTGCCGCCTTTAATCCAGAATTTTGCTAAAAATTACCCCCAGGTCAAGATTTCCGTCCGCCAGGCTGGCTTCAGCGAAATTACCCAGGCTGTGAAAAGCGGGCAACTGGACCTGGGCCTGACCATGCTGCCGGAAAATGAGCAGGGGATCAGCTGCGAAAAAATCCTGGAAGACGAAATCTACTGCATTGCCCCCAAAGACTTCCAGGTCAAAAACGGCCACAGCGTCAGTGAGGAAGACCTGGTCAACTGCAACTTCATCCTCCAGCAAAGCGACTATGACCTGGATACCAAGGCCGCGCTTGACCACTACTCTATTAAGTCAACAGCTATTCGCTTCTCCATCGACGACCAGTCAATCGTGGCCATGGTGGAAGCGGGCCTGGGTCTGGGGATCCTGCCGGCTTTGGCCCTGCAGAAGATGCAGGGGGAAGTCAGAATCCTGCCTTTCAGCACTCCCTTTTACCGGAAGATTGCCCTGGTAACCTCAAACCAGCAGCGGCTGGCTCCTTCAAGCAGGCAGATGATCAAGAACGTGCATGAACTGATTAGGCGCCAGTATCCGGGCGGGCGCTTGACGATGGAAGCGGAAAACGCATAGAATGCATGTAGTCTGTATAAATAGTATAATGAAATTGTTAAAATCTGTTGTCATAGCCTCTAATCTCTTGCTATAATATACAGAGTAAAAATAAATGAGACTACAAAGCGTTTTGTCACACTCCATGAGATTAATAGGAAGCATGAACTAAAATTTGCATCAGCGATGGGGCAAGCGGGCGCTGAGTAATTTTTATTCAATTTTTTTAGACATAGGAAATAAAGAAGGTATTTTATGAACGGTAAACAACTTGTTGCAGAAGCTTTACAGACGGTTTTGCCTGACTGGTCACTGGAAGACATTGACGTCAAGATTGAACGGCCAAAGGACGAAAAGCTGGGGGATTACGCTTTTCCAACCTTTACTTTAGCCAAGACCATGCGCAAGGCGCCAAACCTGATCGCGGCTGAACTGGCTGAAAAGATCGACCAAGGCAGCTTTGAAAAGGTAGAAGCAGTTGGCCCATACATCAACTTCTTCCTGGACAAGAGCCAGACCGGGGCGGCTATCTTGCAGGAAATCCTGGCTGACCCTGAAAACTACGGTGCCCGTGACCTGGGCCACGGCCGGAACGTTTCAACTGAATACTCATCACCTAACATTGCCAAGCCAATGGGGATGGGTCACCTGCGGTCAACCATGATCGGTGAAGCTATTGCCCGCATCCTGGCCAAGGAAGGCTTCAAGCCGATCAGAATCGACTACCTGGGTGACTGGGGCACCCAATTCGGGAAGATGATGGCTGCCTACAAGATGTGGGGCAACGATGCCGACATCGAAAAGGACCCAATCAACACCCTTTTGTCTTACTATGTCCGGATCAACCGGGAAGCTGAAGAACACCCGGAATACGATGAAGACGGCCGGGAATGGTTCTCCAAGCTGGAACACGGCGATGAAGAAGCCAAGCGCTTGTGGAGCTGGTTCAGAGAAGTTTCCCTGGAACGGTTCAAGAAGGTTTACGATATGCTGGACGTCCACTTCGACTCCTTCACTGGGGAAGCCTTCAGTGCCCAAATGATGGATGAACCAATCCAAATCCTGCGGGAAAAGGGTCTCTTAGTTAAGAGCCAAGGTGCTGAAATCGTCGACCTTGAAAAGTACAACCTGCCACCTTTGATGGTTATCAAGAGTAACGGGACTTCAACTTACATCACCCGTGACCTGGCAACGGCCATGTACCGGAAGAAGACTTATGGCTTCTACAAGTCCATTTACGTTGTCGGCCAGGAACAGGAAGTCTACTTCCAGCAGCTGCGTGCCTGCCTGAAGGAAATGGGCTTTGACTGGGCTGACGACATTGTTCACATCAGCTTCGGTCTGATGAGCATCAACGGCCAGAAGATGTCTACCAGAAAGGGTAACGTCGTTAACCTGGAAGACGTTTTGAACGAATCA
Source organism: Lactobacillus delbrueckii subsp. bulgaricus (assembly GCF_046938665.1). Classification (GTDB taxonomy): domain Bacteria; phylum Bacillota; class Bacilli; order Lactobacillales; family Lactobacillaceae; genus Lactobacillus; species Lactobacillus delbrueckii_C. Next base: position 58,981 of record NZ_JBKZCD010000008.1, on the reverse strand, counting down.
GTTGACCTGGCCCGCAAGCAGATTGCTGAAAAGAACGCCGGCCTGAAGAACGCTGACGAAGTTGCCAAGCAAGTTGGTATCGGCGCGGTTGTCTTCCACGACTTGAAGAACTACCGCCGCAACCCAATCGACTTCAACCTGGAAGAAGTCGTTAAGTTCGAAGGTGAAACCGGTCCTTACGTGCAATACGCCCGGGCCCGTGGCGAAAGCCTCTTAAGAAAGAGCGGCATTACCGACTTCTCAGACGCTGACTTGACCAAGATCGGTGCTGAAGAATGGGACCTGGTCTCCTTCATGGGCCGCTACGCCGACACGATTCAAAAGGCTATGGAAACCTACGACCCAAGCGCGATTGCCAAGTACGCCCTGGAACTGGCCAAGCGCTTCAACAAGTACTACGCTCACACCAGAATTTTGGTTGATGACGTTGACGCAGATGTCAAGAAGGCTCGTTTGGCTGTTGTCCAAGCGGTCAGCCACGTCATCAAGTCAGCCCTGGACTTGCTGGACGTCAAGGCGCCAGACGAAATGTAGCTTTTTATCTAAAATGAATGATATTAAATGCCTTGAATTTGCATCAAGGCATTTTTTATTGGCCAATGGCAATGCTATTGGGGATAATTGCAGAAAAATTGATTGAAGAAAGTTGGATAATTCAAGAAGAATTAAATAACAGCTTTATTGAAATATAAAAGTGCGCTAAAATTAAAGGTATCTAAAACGATTAAATATAAGATTAAGGGGCAATAATTATGAACTACAAAGAAAGAAGACAGCTGATTTACGAACTGATTCAGACCAACAAAATTGAAACCCAGGAACAATTGCTGCTCTTGTTGCAATCCCATGGCGCGAACGCGACCCAGGCTACTATTTCCCGGGACATTCACGCCTTGCACATCAGCAAGGTGCCAGATGATGACGGCCGCAGCTACTACGTCAAGGCGCCATCAGCTGCTGTTAACCGGGAAAGGCAGCTGAAAGACGCAATCCGCGAACGGGTGGCAACTGTAACTGCCGTTCAGTTTACCGTTGTCATTCAAACCAGCATGAAATTGACTTACGCGCCAATTTTGGCAGGATTAATTGACGATATTGACAACGATGACGTGGTCGGCACGATCGCCGGAACTGACACTCTTTTGGTTATTTTGAAGGACGCTGAAGCAGCTGCCAGCTTCGCGGACTGGGCACAAGCCATCGTTAAGGAACGCAAGATCTACTAAGGCGAGCGATAATGGCAAGAATTTCGGTCTATATGACTGGCGGCATAGCTGCCTATAAGGCCGTGAGCGTTGTCCGGGGCCTGCAGAAGGCGGGCCATGAAGTCCGGGTAGCGATGACGGCCAATAGTGAACGTTTTGTTGGCCCGGCAACTCTGGCGGCCTTGACGAAATGGCCGGTTTTAGACGACTTGTTCAGTCCAGGCCGGCAGGCGGAAATCGCCCATATCGACTTGGCTGACTGGAGCCAGCTGGCCCTAGTCGTGCCGGCTGATGCCAATATCTTGGCCAAGCTGGCCCAGGGGATCGGGGATGATGCCGTTTCAACCACCCTTTTGGCCTTGCACTGCCCGCGCTTGATCGTGCCGGCAATGAATAGCCATATGTGGGAAAATCCTGCTGTACAACGCAATCTCCGCTTGTTAAAGGAGGGCGGCGACCGGATCATGGAACCGGCTGTGGGCAGACTGGCTGAAGGCTATGCCGGCAAGGGCCGGATGCCGGAAGCTGAAGAGATCCTGGCCTGGGTTAATGACCAGCTTGACTTGCCAGCCAAAGGCAAGCGAATCGTCGTCACTGCGGGAGGCAACCTGGAAGCTATTGACCCGGTCCGCTTTATCGGCAACCGGTCAAGCGGCAAGATGGGCTTCCGTTTGGCAGAAGCCGCGGCCAAAAGAGGAGCCGAGGTGGACTTGATTTACGGCAACGTCTCAGTTTCCCTGCCAAGGGATGCCCGGATTCACCTCCATCCCGCCCTGTCGGCCCAGGCCATGCTGGAGAAGCTGAAAGAACTTTTCCCGGCTGCTGATGCCCTGTTGATGGCGGCAGCCGTCAGCGACTGGCGGCCAAAGGAAGCCGCTGACCACAAGCTGAAGAAGCAGGCCGGGGTAGAGGAAATGACCTTGCAGCTGGTCAAGAATCCGGACCTGCTCAAGACAATGGCCCAAAAGAAAAGGCCGGACCAAGTGGTCATCGGCTTTGCGGCTGAAACCAATGACCTTCTGGCCAATGCCAGCCGGAAGCTGGCAGAGAAAGGCGCTGACTTGATCGTGGCCAATGACGTCAGCGGGGATGCCTTTGGCGGCGACGAGGACCAGGTAACGATCCTGGAACAAGGCAAGGAGCTGGACCCTTGGCCGCGGATGAGCAAGCAGGCCGTGGCTGACCGCTTGCTCGAACTGACTTTGGCCAGGTTGGCAGAAAAGAAGAATTAAAAGAAATGAAGTAAGAGGCCTTTTACCTGGTGAAAGACCTTTTATTTTTTTCTGAAACTTTTGCTAAAATGAACCGCTTTCACTATAATAAGGGGTAAGAGATTTACAAAAAAGATTGGGAGACGAATGATGAAGAAAATTGATGCCCACCTGCACCTGGTGCGGGATTTGGCCAGCTACAAGGGCAATGGCCGCAGCAATGCCTTGGGAAATGGCCTGGTTGTCTGGGACAGCGGCTTTAAGACCCGCCTCTTTCCAGCCGGCTGGGGTGAGGACGCTTTTCGAGCAGACGCCGCCAGGAAAGTAATGGAAGACCATGATGTGACCAAGGCCGTCCTTTTGCAGGGAAGCCTGTACGGCTTTCAGAATTATTACAGCTGGCAGGCAGCCAAGGCCGCTCCGGACCGCTTTGCCCCGGCTTTCTCCGTTGACCCCTTTGCCAGTGAAGCGGAAAAAATCGTCAAGCGCCATGTTGAAGACCTGGGCTTTCGGGCTTTGAAACTGGAAGTCAGCCAGGCCGGCGGCCTTATGGGCTACCATTTGCCTTTTGACTTGGCAGAAGACGACCGCTTGGGCAAAATTTTGGACTATCTCAGTTCTTATCCAGGCTTCGCGGTGGCCGTGGACTACGGCGACAGCAGCCAAGCAAGCCACCAGCCCCGGTCCTTGGCCCGGCTGGCTAAGCATTACCCAGATTTGGACTTTGTCCTCTGCCATTTGTCCTTCCCAAAGCCTGGCAAGTTGGACTTGCTGGAAAAAGAACTGGCTCTTTTTGCTCCTTTGCCGAATATCAGCTTTGACCTGGCTGCCCTGCAAGACATCGCGGGTGAGCAGACTTATCCTTACCCCTTCTGCCAGGAAGCGGTGGGCCTGGCCAAGGAAATCGTGGGGGCAAAAAAGCTCTTATGGGGCAGCGACGCGCCCTGGTCAGCCACTTTCAATGATTACGGCCAGCTTTATTCCTGGCTGGAAGACGCGGGGATTTTTTCAGAAGCGGAACTGGCTGATATATACTATGGCAACGCGGAAAGAATTTATTTCAAGGCAGACCACGTGGCGGCTTTAAAAGCCAGCCGCGATCCGCTGTTTGAGGGAGATGCTTAAGATGGAAAATGCGAAAGTTTTGGTGGCGGGCCTGGCGGTCAAGCAGCTGCCCGAATTGGAAAAAGTATGTGAAGTGACCTTTGCTCCGGCAGGTGCCGGCAAGGACTGGTACCTGGCTAACCTAGGGGATTTTGATGCCTTGATCACCGGCAAGCTGCCAGTTGACCAGGAGCTTTTGGACGCGGGCAAAAAGCTCAAGATCGTTTCCGCGACCGGGGTTGGCTATGACCATATCGACGTGGACTATGCCAGCAGCCAGGGGATCATCGTCTCCAACTGCCCGGCCAGCGTCATGCAGCCGACGGCAGAAATGGCCTTTACCCTCCTTTTGGCTCTCAGCCGGAAATTGGCCCTCTACAATCAAGAGATGCGGCAAGGGAACTTTTTGGACACGGGCTTGCTCGAAAACCAGGGACAGAGCCCGGTCGGCAAGACTTTGGGGATCTTCGGCATGGGGAGAATCGGCAAGACCCTGGCCAGCTATGCCCGGACCTTCGGGATGAACATTCTCTACCACAACCGCCACCAATTGCCGGAAGATGAAGAGCGGGCCCTGGGAGTCAGCTACGTGCCCTTGGCCGACCTGCTCAGTCAGGCCGACTATGTCAGCTTGAACGCTCCGGCCACGGCGGAAACCTACCACGTGATTGATGAAGCAGCCTTGAGCATGATGCAGCCGACGGCCTTTTTGATCAATACTTCCCGGGGCAGCCTGGTCGATGAAGCGGCGCTTTTGCGGGCCTTAAAGGGCAAGCGGATTGCCGGAGCGGGCCTGGACGTGTTTGAAGAAGAACCGGACTTCAACAAGGAATTCTGCCAGCTGGACAATGTGATTTTGACCCCGCATGCCGGCAGCGCCACCCGGGAGTCCCGGCGCAGCGTCTTGAAAGAAGCCAGCCACAATATTGTCTCCTTCCTGGTCGACGGAGTGCCGGTCAACCGGGTCAACTAAAAGATGCTTTTGCATCTTTTTTTGTTATCATTAAGTGTTAGCTACTGTAAAGCGAATTAAAGGGGGCAGAGAGCTTGCTTGATCCACAGCAGGTCTTAAAGAAGTATTTTGGCTATGACAGTTTCCGGCCGGGCCAAAGAGAAATTATTGAAAAAGTTTTCCAGGGAAAAAATGTCCTGGCAGTCATGCCGACCGGGGGCGGGAAGTCGCTTTGCTACCAGATCCCAGCCTTGATGATTCCCGGTACGACTGTGGTGATCTCACCCTTGATCTCCTTGATGAAGGATCAGGTCGACAGCCTGCGCGAGTACGGGATACCGGCCGCGGCACTTAACAGCTCCACAGCCCAGGAAGACGTCAATCCCATCTTAAGAGCCTGCTATGAAGGGAAAATTAAGCTGCTCTACGTGACGCCGGAACGGATGGAGATGGACTATTTCCGCTACCAGCTCAACTTTTTGGAGGTCAACCTGGTCGCCATCGATGAAGCCCACTGCATTTCCCAGTGGGGGCATGACTTCCGGCCGGCCTACCGGAAGCTGAAGGACGGGATTAATGCCCTCCATACCCATCCCAATGTTCTGGCCCTCACAGCTACGGCCACTAAGGCGGTCAGAGAAGACATCGGCCAGCAGTTGGACATTTCCGAGGAGAATTTCGTCATCACTAGTTTTGAAAGAAAAAATCTCCACTTCAAGCTGGTCAACACGCCGAAAAACAGCCGGGCCTATATCGTCAACTACTTGAAGCAGCACCGGGGTGAGGCGGGCATTATTTATTCCAACACCCGGAAAAAGGTGGAGGGCCTGACCGAATTTTTGCGCCGGGAGGGCTTTAACGTTGCCGCCTACCATGCCGGGATGTCCAATGAGCAGCGGGCCCAGGTCCAAGACGACTTCCAGTATGACCGGATTCCCTTGATCGTGGCTACGAATGCTTTTGGCATGGGGATCGACAAGAGCAATGTCCGCTTTGTCCTGCACGCAAACAGCGCCAAAAACCTGGAGGCCTATTACCAGGAAGCCGGCCGGGCGGGCCGGGACGGGCTGGAGAGTGAGGCCGTGATGCTTTTTCACCCCAGTGATCTTCGCCAGTTCCGCTGGTTTATCGACAATTCTGAAGCTGATGAGTCCTACCGGCAGGTCCAGTACCAAAAGCTGCAGACGATCAGCGACTATGCCAATACAGACGAGTGCCTGCAGCAATTTATCGTCCGCTACTTTGGCCAGGACTGCCCGCCCTGCGGCAAGTGCAGCAACTGCTTAAACAGCGGCGACTTCCAGGATGTGACGGCCGAAGCCCAGGCGATTATCGGCATGGTCTATGACTTAGACGGCCGCTATGGAAAAAAAATCGTTGCCCAGGCCGTGACTGGGTCCAAAGTCAAGAAGATCAGTGAGATCGGGGCTGATGAGTGCGTCCACTACGGCCTGCTCAAGGGAAAAAAGCAGGCTGATGTAAGCAGCCTGGTCGACTACTTGGTTTCAAAGGGCTACCTGCAGCTGGTGGGGGACCGCTATCCCTTGGTCCATGTAACCAACCGGGGCTGGGATGTTTTGGACGGCAAGGCCAGAGTCAAAAGGCGCCAGGAAGTCAAAAGCGAGCAGCTTGCTGAAACAGGCGGTGACCAGGTCCTCTTTGAAGAGCTAAGAAAGGCCCGCCGGGCCCTGGCCCAAAAGCGGGGAGTGCCGCCATTTGTTATCTTTTCCGACTTGTCTTTGCGGGATATGGCAGCCAGGAAGCCGCAAACGCCGGAAGAGCTGCTCCAGTGCAGCGGGGTTGGGGATGCCAAACTGGCCAACTATGGAAAGGCCATGCTGGCCGTAATCAAAAAATATGGATAAAAAACCTTCAGAAGGAAATCTTCTGAAGGTTTTAAACGTTATTACTGCTTTATTTTTTAGAAAAGCTTGGCCTTTTCGCATAGGTCGTCAAAGCGTTCCCAGAACTTGTCGTAGTTAGCGGAAGTAACCAGGGTCATTGGCCGGCCATTTTCAGTTTCAAAGAAGCGAGCAGCCCGGTCGCCGTCAGTGTAGACGTCAGACTTGGTATCACGGGTCGTGGCGATTTCCGGGTAAAGGGCGCTCATGGTGGTCAAAACGTCCCAGAGGTAGTAAGTTGAGTCGACTTCAAAGGAGTTAACCAGGGCGTAGACATAGCCCAGGAATTCAAAGGCCGGGTACTTGCGGTTGGACGCAAAGTGCTGGCGCATTTCATCGGTTAAAGGCAGTTCTTCGGTTGATTCCAGGCCGACCTGCTGGATCTTGATCTTGGAGTCCCAGACCGTCTTGCAGGCTTCCGGGTCCCACCAGGCATTCCATTCCTGGGTCCCGTCAGCGCATGGGGCATAAACGTTACCGTGGGCGTTCAAAGACCCGCCCATCCAGTAAAGTTCTTCGATCTTGTCCTGGATGCTTGGGTCAATTTCCAGGGCCCGGGCCAAGTCAGTCAAGGGGCCAGTGAAGACCAGGGTAACCGGGCCGTCAGCAGCATGGATCTTGTCGATCATGTCCAGGTGGGCCGGCTTTGCGGCAACTGGCGTTTCAACCGTGCCTTTTTCATTCAAGATCGGGAAGTGGTCCACGGAAAAAGCTGACACTCTCCAGGCTTCCGGAAACTGGTGGACTGCCCGGGAGTCGGACTTGGCCACTTCCAGCTTGTCGCCGCGCTGGTTGAAGCGGTCGATCAGCTTCCGGGAAGCGGAAACGCCTGGCTCAACGTAGCCGTCAGCGTCGGTTACCCCGACCCCGATCAGCTTGATGTCTGGTGCCAAAAGCATGAGCAAAAGTGAAGTAAAGTCATCCATGTTGCTGTCATGGTTCAAGTAGAAGTTCTTCATGAAATCTTACCTTCCTAAATCCTATAGTCTTAACAATAATATTATACGTGATGCAGGGACAAAAGACAGCTGTTTCCGGGGAAAAAAGTTTGTTTTGGACTAAAAGTCGAACAAGACTGGCTTGAAAAAGACTTATTGTTAAAAGGCCCTGATTTTGCCCCGGTTTGGTCACGGAAAATCATTAAAATATTTTTGCGATTATAGGCGGATCGGTGTTAGAATAATATTTTTCGTGATAAAATCGTACGGTAAATGAATCGCGGGGAGGCAGACATGGCGAGTCAATTGATCGAAAACAAATTGAAATTGCTGCCGGAAAAGGCCGGCTGTTATCTGATGAAGGACGTCAACGGCAAGGTCATCTATGTTGGCAAGTCCAAAAACTTGAAAAACCGGGTCCGGTCCTACTTCAAGAGCAGCCAGGAGGGCCGCCGGGCCGAGCTGGTCAAGAATATTGCCGATTATGACATTATCGTGGTGGATTCTGACAAGGAAGCCTTTTTGCTGGAAATCACCTTGATCAAAAAGTACCAGCCTTATTACAATGTTGCTCTGAAGTCGGGGACGGGCTACCCCTATATCGAAATCACGAATGAGAAAAATCCCCAGACCCGCCTAACCTCGATCGTCTACAAGGACAAGGGCTACTATTTTGGCCCTTACCCCAACGTCTACGCGGCCAGCGCGACTTTAAAATTCATCCAGAAGGTCTTTCCTTTGCGCCGCTGCAGCGGCTATACCGGCCGGCCCTGCCTTTACTACCATATGGGCCAGTGCCTGGGCAGCTGCTTTAAGGAAGTGCCGCAAAGCGAATATGACGAGCAGATCAAGAAGATCAAGCGCTTTTTGAACGGGGACATCCAGGAGGTCAAGAAAGACTTGACGGACAAGATGTTGCAAGCTTCAGCTGACCTGGAATTTGAAAGAGCCGGGGAACTCCGGGACCAGCTCAAGTATATTGAAGAGACGGTTGAAAAGCAGAAGATCATCTCCAACGACCATACCCAAAGAGACATCTTCAACTATTACGTGGACCGGTCCTGGATTTCCATCCAGGTCTTCTTTTTGCGGCAAGCCAAGCTCTTGCGGCGGGAGTCGCACATGTTCCCTTTGACTGATGAAACTGATCCAGAAGACGAATTCATGTCCTTTATTGCCCAGTTCTACGCCCAAAAGAACCGGGTCAAACCCCGGGAAGTCCTGGTGCCAAAAGGCATCGACCAGGATGAACTGGCCGCGGCCATCGGCATTAAGGTCCGGACCCCGCAAAGGGGGCAGAAGGCTTCTTTGATGGAGATGGCCAGGGAAAATGCCCAGCTGAAGCTGGATGACAAATTCCGCCTGCTGGAGCTCGGCCAGCGCAAGACTAAAGGGGCCCAGGAAGAAATTTTCAAGGCCCTGGGTCTGCCTTACGGGTCATACATTGAAAGTTTTGACCACTCCCATATTCAAGGGGCAGACCCGGTTTCGGCCCTGGTTGTCTTTAAAGACGGAGAACCCTTTAAGACCGGCTACCGGAAGTTCAAGCTGAAGGGGGAAGTTGAGCACCAAAACAGCGCTGATGAAGTCGGCAACACCCGGGAAGTCGTCCGCCGCCGCTATAGCCGGCTGTTAAAAGAGCATGAAAGAATGCCGGACCTGATCTTGATGGACGGGGGACAGATCCAGGTGGAAGCCTGCGAGGACGTCTTAAGAAACGAGCTGAACCTGGATATTCCGGTAGCGGGGATGGTTAAAGACGACAAGCACCGGACCAACCACCTCTTGTACGGTGACCCGTTTAAGGGCCAGCCTTTCAAGCTGATTCCAATGGATCCGAAGTCAGAAGGCTTTTACTTAATGACCCGGATTCAAGATGAGGTCCACCGCTTTGCCATCACCTTCCACCGGCAGACCCATGCGAAAAACTCCCTGGTCAGCCGGCTGGACTCGATCAAAGGCATTGGGCCGAAGAGCCGCACCAAGCTTTTGCGGGAATTTGGCTCTTTAAAGAAGATCAAGGAAGCTTCTATTGACGATCTGCGCAAGGCGGGACTGACTTTAACCCAGGCGCAGGCAGTCAAAATTTCCCTTTAGCTATTGGGCAAAATAGCTTATGATTAAATGGTAACAATTAACGAAAGAAAGAAAAGGTAAAAACAAGAATGCCAACTCCTTCAACATTTGTTGATCAAACTAAAATTGAAGTCCAAGCCGGAAAGGGCGGGGACGGCATGGTGGCCTTCCGCCATGAAAAATTCATGCCTAACGGGGGACCAGCCGGCGGTGACGGCGGCCGGGGCGGGTCCATTATCTTCGTGGCCGACAACGGCCTCAGAACCTTGATGGATTTCCGCTACCGGCGCAAGTTCAAGGCTGAGCCGGGTGAAAACGGCCGCATCAAGGCCCAATACGGCAAGGCAGCCAAGGATCTGTACCTGAAGGTGCCGGTCGGCACGACCGTTTATGACTTTTTCACCGGTGAAGAAATCGGTGACTTGGTTGAAAACGGCCAGGAACTGGTCGTCGCTAAAGGCGGCCGGGGCGGCCGGGGCAACATCCACTTTGCCACCAGCGTCAACACGGCGCCGGAAATCGCTGAAAACGGGGAACCGGGTGAATTCCGGACCCTGCGTTTGGAATTGAAGGTCCTGGCTGACGTTGGTTTGGTCGGCTTCCCGTCTGTCGGCAAGTCAACCCTTTTGTCAGTCGTCACCAGTGCCAAGCCAAAGATCGCGGCTTATCAGTTTACGACTTTGAAGCCAAACCTAGGCATGGTCCTTTTGCCAGACGGCCGGGACTTCTCCATGGCCGACCTGCCGGGCCTGATTAAGGGGGCCAGCCAGGGGGTAGGGCTGGGGATCCAGTTCCTGCGCCACGTGGAGAGAACCAAGGTTATCCTGCATATGGTGTCCATGGACCCGAACAACGGCCGGGATGCCTACGAGGACTATGAGACCATCTTGCACGAACTGGCCTCATACACGGAAGATGACCTTTCCAGCAAGCGGGAAATCATCGTGGCCAGCCAGATGGATATTCCAGGCGCCGATGAGAAACTGGCCCAGTTTAAGAAGGACCTGGCCGCGCATGGGGTTGACCAGGAAGTTTACGAGCTCTCCAGCATTACCCACCAGGGCGTTGACCGCTTGATGAGCCGGGCGGCTGACCTGGTCAGCGAGGTTGAAGCCCAAGAGGCTGAAGCTGCCGTTAAGCCTAAGGAAGAGGTCAAGACTAAGACCTACAAGTACCACCGGCCTGAAAAGATGGAATTCACGGTTGAAAAGCTGGCTGACCACGAATTTGAAATTCACGGTGAGCAGCTTGAACGCCTGGTAGCCATGACCAACCTGGACCACCAGGACGGGATCATGCGCCTGGCCCGCCGCTTGAAGAAGATGGGTGTCGATGATGAACTGCGGGCGCAAGGCGCTGTCGATGGAGACGACGTTTACATTGGCGACTTCAGCTTTGAATTCGTGCAATAAGGGATAGATTGCAAAAAACAGAATAGAGAAACGAAAGTTAGAGAATTGAAAAAATGAAGAAACGATACATTACTGGCTATTCTGGCTTGCGGGCCCTGGCCGTAATCGGGGTAATTTTGTATCACCTGGATCCGGACCACTTTGGCGGCGGTTACCTGGGCGTGCCGGTCTTTCTGGTTTTGACCGGTTATCTGGTAACCGACCAGATTATGGCTGCCTACCGCAATCAGGGCTATTTTGACATCAAGTCCTTTTACCAGCGCCGTTTCAAGCGTCTTTATCCACCGCTGATTGCCATGCTCTGGCTGACCAGCGCTTATATCGTGCTCTTTCAGCGCAACCTTTTAAACAAGCTTTACCAGATTGTCGCCTGCAACTTGCTGGGGGTATATAACTGGTGGCAGATATTCAACGGGCAGAGTTACTTTGAGCGTTTTGCCAATAATGAATCGCCTTTTACCCACTTGTGGACGATGGCGATTGACTGGCAGTTCTACCTGCTCTGGCCGCTGGTGATGGCCCTCTTGGTCAAATTTGCCAAAAAGCGGCGGAATATCTTCTGGGTCTTGGTTGGCCTGTCGGTCTTGTCCGCTCTGGAAATGGCCCTGCTTTTCCGGCCGGGCCAGGATACCAGCCGGATTTACTACGGGACTGACACCCGCTTCTTCTCTTTGGGCCTGGGCAGCGCTATGGCAGTTCTCTGGCCTTTTGAAGAGCTGGACAACCGCTTTACCCAAAAAGACGGGATGATTCTCAACTGGACGGGGCTGACGACCCTGTTTGGGATGCTTTTGCTCATGTTCTCGCCTTTGATGAACGCTCAGACCGCTTTCCCATATTATGGTGGGATGTTCATCTTCAGCTTCTTCGTGACGGTTTTCGCGGCGGTAATCGCGGCTCCGGTCGGAATCTGGAACCGGCTGATGACCAACCCGGTCTTTAACTGGCTGGGGTCAAGAAGTTATGAAATCTACCTCTACCAGTTCCCGGTCATGATCTTTTTCGAAAGCCGGGTCAGCGACCTGGCCGACCATGTGACTCTTTACCGGGTGACCGAGATTGTCTTGATCCTCTTGATCAGTGAAATTACTTACCGCCTTTTTGAAAAAAGACGCTACACCAGCGAAGGCATCCGCTACAACTTAGCCAAGCTTTTTCACTGGCCAGTCAAATTGTCCAAAAACTGGCTGAAGACGGCGGCCTTCTTCCTGGTCTTTTTGATCGGCAGCGGCGGGATTATCTTCTCCCCGCTGGCCAAGGCTGATAACAAGGATGGGGCTTTGATCAAGACGATCAATGACAACTCCAAGCAGCAGGCTGAGATGAACAAGAAGGCCCTGGAATCGATCAAGAGCTCGCAAAAAGCGGCTAAGAAGTCATCCAGCAGTCAGAGCAAGCAGACTTCCAAGGCCAAGACCAGCTCAAAGAAGGCCAAAGCTAAGAGCAGCGGAAAAAAGGTCAACCAGGAATTTGAGAAGTACGGGATCAGCCAGGCTGACTTGCAAGCCGCGCAAAAGCTGCAGGTGACAGCCATTGGCGACTCGGTCATGGCGTCTTCAAGTGACATCTTACACCAGCTTTTGCCGCACGCCGTAATCGACGCGACGGTTTCCCGGCAGGCCGACGTGGCCCCCCAGCTGCTGCAGTCTTATGCCCAAAAAGGTGAGCTGCAGGACAATGTCTTGATTGGCCTGGGGACCAACGGGCCATTTACTGATGACGAAGTCAAGCAAATCATGCAGATTGTCGGGCCGAAGCGCCAGCTCTTTTGGATCAATGTCGTCGTGCCAACCCGGTCCTGGCAAAACCAGGTCAACCAGCAGCTGCAGGCCTTGACCAAGAAGTACAAGAACTTGACCGTCATTGACTGGTACGGCTATGCCCACAGCCAGTCCAGCTGGTTTTACGACGACAAGACCCACCCGAATAATGTGGGGCAAAACTACTACAGCACTTATATCGTCAAAGAAATGGTCCGCGTCAGCGGATCGAATTAGCCTTTTTATATTTGTTTGGAAAAGAATGGGAGTTAAATGGAACTGGAATTTCTTGGCACCTGCTCGGGCCAGCCGTCAAAGTTGCGGAACGTCTCGAGCCTGGCTTTAAAACTACTGGATGAGCTGAACGAGATTTGGCTCTTTGACTGCGGGGAAGCAACCCAGCACCAGATTCTGCGCACCAATATCCGCCTGCGCAAAATCACGAAGATTTTTATCTCGCACAATCACGGCGACCACATTTTCGGTCTGCCGGGCCTCTTGTCAACCAGGTCCTTTCAAGGCGACGTCGGTCCCTTGACCATTTACGGGCCAGCAGGGATTGAACAGTTCGTCAAGACCTCTCTCAGGATTTCAAAAACTAAGATTTCTTATCCAATCAAATTCGTCACCTTGGAAGAAGGCGGCAAGATTGTCAGTGAGCGGGGCTTTGAGGTTTATACTGAAAAGCTGGACCACCGGATCGACAGCTGGGGCTTCCGGGTGGTTGAAGCTGACAAGGCCGGTGAGCTTTTGATGGACAAGTTGGCGGAATTTAAAGTGCCAAATGGCCCGCTCCTTGGTAAACTAAAGAGGGGTGAGCAGGTTGAACTGGCTGACGGCACGGTGTTAAGCGGCAAGGATTTCTTAGGCCCGGCCAAGAAGGGGCGGGTAGTGACCGTGATTTACGACACCCGGTCAACGCCGTCAATCCGCCGCCTGGCTGACCATGCTGACGTCTTGGTCCATGAAGCGACCTTTGACGCCAGCGAAGGTAAGCTGGCCAGGGATTATTACCACTCAACGTGCACACAAGCCGCTGAGACGGCTAGCGCCTGCCAGGTCGGGCATTTATACCTGACTCATGTTTCGGCCCGCTACGTGGGCCCTCTGGCCAGCCAGATGGTCAAACAGGCGCGGGAGATCTTCCCGGCCACGACTTTGGCCAGGGACCTGGACAAGTTCGTAGTTCCAATGAAAGGTTAACGTGATAAAGATGAGTGATTCATTACGCAATAAAGTTGTAGTTATTACCGGGGCCAGCAGCGGGATCGGCCGGTCAATTGCCCTGGAAAGCGCCAGCCGGGGCGCCACGGTTGTTTTGCTGGCCCGCCGCCTGGACAAGCTGGAGGAAATCGCTGCTGAAGCCCGGGAATTGTCTGCTTCGGCAGCTTTCGCCGTCAAGGCCGACCTGGGCCTGGCCAGCGACATCGAAGCGGCTTTTGCCGAAGTTAAGGAAAAGGTCAAGCACATCGACTACCTGGTCAACGCGGCTGGTTTCGGCAAGTTTGAGGAATTCATGGAAGCTGACATGCAAGACGCCACGGAAATGTTCCAAGTTGACGTCCTGGGCTTGATGTACATGACCCGGCTTTTCGGCCGGCTCATGCTGGAGCAGGGCAGCGGGCAGATCATCAACTTTGGCTCCATGGCCGGCAAGGTGCCGACGACCAAGTCAGCGGCTTACAGCGCCGCCAAGGCAGCCGTAATCCAGTTCTCCAACGTTCTGCGCCTTGAACTCAAGCCTTTTGGCGTCAAGGTCATGACCGTCAACCCGGGGCCGGTTTACACCAACTTCTTCAACATTGCCGACGCAAGCGGCCAGTACGTTAAAAATGTCCAGGCCTTCATGCTTGACCCGGACGACGTTGCCTGGGAAGTAGTCCACTACTTCGGTTCAAACAAGCGTGAGCTCAACCTCCCGGTCAGCCTGGCGGCTTTGGCCAAATTGTACAACTTGTTCCCGGGGATCGGGGACAAATTGTCGCTTGAATTTGCCTCCCGCAAATAAATAAAGTAAGGTTTTTCTTGATTTATTTGCCAGGCAATAGTATTATTTAATTACTTGAGTATTTAGGTCACCGACCTGATACTGTGATACTACAATAAAGGAGATCAGTTATAAATGGCAGTTCCTGCAAGACATACTTCTAAGCAAAAGAAACGTTCACGTCGCGCTCACTTGAAGCTCAGCGTGCCAGCAATGCACTACGACGCAACTACTGGTGAATACCGTTTGAGCCACCGTGTTTCCCCTAAGGGTTACTACAAGGGTCGTCAAGTAGTCAGCGAAAACAGCGCTAGCGATAACGACTAATTTAAAAGGCACCTGTTTTTCTGGTGTCTTTTTTTATGCCAAAAATTAGGATTGAGGAATTCGAAGAATGAAACTGGTTTTTTTACATTCAAGCGACACCCACGGCTACTTGCTGCCAACTGACTACCAGAGCACGGGCGACTACGACGCCCCTTACGGCCTTAGCCGGGTAGCCAGCGCGATCAAGGCGGAGAAGGCCAAGTGGGGGGCAGACCACGTCATCGTGACTGATGCTGGCGACTGCCTGCAGGGGTCCCCTTTGGCTGCTTACACCCATGGCAGCAAGAATCTGGACAACCTGGCCCGCTTTACTGCTGCTTACAACGCGGTCGGCTACGACGTCCGCTGCCTGGGCAACCATGACTTCAACTTTGGCCAGGAATACATGGCCTACTACGTAGACAACAACAAGGCGCCATTCGTTAACTGCAATATTTTGGATGCCGAAACCCAGGTGCCGACTCTGGGCCGGGACTACGTGATCCTGGAAAGAAGCGGGGTCAAGGTTGGCGTTTTGGGGATTACTACCCAGTACATCCCTCACTGGGAAGCAGCTGACCGGATCAAGGGCCTGGCCTTTAAGTCTGCTTACGAACAGATCGCTCATTTTGCCAAGATCATCAAGCCGCAAGTCGATGTCCTGGCCGTCCTTTACCACGGCGGCTTTGAAAGTGACATCGCCAGCGGGGAAGCAACTGAACCGCACAACGGGGAAAACGAAGGCTACCGGATTCTGACTGAGATCCCGGAAGTCGACGTCATGCTGACGGGCCACCAGCACCGGAGACTGAACATGATCAGCCCGTCCGGCAAGCCTTGCGTACAGCCGGGCTACCGGGGCGAGGCGATTGCGGAAGTCGTTTTGGACCTGGAAAAGACGGAAGCAGGCTACAAGGTCAAAGAAGCGACCAGCGAATTGATCGACACCAAGGACTTTGCCTCAGACCCGGAAGTCGAAGAAATCGTTAAGCCACTCGATCTAGCCACCCAGAAATGGCTTGACCAGCCAATTGCCCACCTGGACCAGCCAGCCCCGATTGAAGATGCCAACAAGGGCCGGATTGAAGGGGCACCTTTCATCAACCTGCTCCAGCAGATGCAGCTCTACTTCACCCACGCTGACCTTTCAGCCACGGCCGTGATGAATGACGTGGCCAAGGGTTTTGGCAAGACGGTAACCATGCGGGACATTCTTTTGAACTACCCTTATGCCAACCAATTGGTCAGCGTCAAATTGACTGGTGAGCAGCTCCGTCACATTGTAGAGCACACGGCTAGCTTTTTGGAAAAAGACGAAAACGGCAAGATCCACTTTATCGACCGCTACCTCAAGCCAAAGCCGGAACTTTACCACTTTGACGTCTTTTACCCACTGGAATACGAGGCTGACCTCTCCAAGCCGGTCGGCCAGCGTTTGACCAAGCTGAAGTTCAAGGGCCAGGATATTCAAGATGACCAGGTCTACCACCTGGCCGTCAACAACTACCGGGCCAACGGGGGCGGTTTCTACCCGGAATACAGCTTGGACAAGATCGAATTCTCCTTGGACAAGGACTATGTCCAGATGTTCAGCGAATACCTGACTCAAGGAGAGGTCAAGGTCGACACGAAGAAGTACTACCGCTTCTATTAGTAACGAATAACGAAGAAAAAGGCCGCTAGGCCTTTTTTTCATGCCCTTGTGGCATAATAAAAGCAGCGATTTAAGGAGGTGGAGTATGCCAGGAGAAAATGTACGCGTGCAAGGGAAAGTGGTTAAGAGCCATTTAACTTCCTTCGTTTCAGCTGAAGAATTGCGGCAGGTGCAGGCAGCGGAAGAATTAGCCGGCCTGCCTGTCCACCAAAAGCCCTATGCTTTCGTGACCTTGAAAGACTGGGAGCTGGTTGCCGGCCATTTAGAAAAGAATTTGCCGGGAGCAATTGTTTCTTTTGAGGCGGCTGAAGGGGTCCTGCCCTGGCTGGCCAAGGAAGAAGGCGGCAAGCTCAAGCAGATTTTTGGCCAGGAAGTCCCGGCCGGGAAAGTGGTGACCTTGACTCTCAGCCAAGCTGGGAGAAAGGGCGTTTGGCAATTGCAGCTGGATGGGGTGATCATGGCTGCCCAAAAGCCAAATGACGCAAAAGCAGATAAAGCAGAAGAAGTAAAGGGAGTTAAAGAAGCTAAAAAAGCAAAAGAAGTTAAAAAAGTAAAAGAAAAGACTGAGTCTTTTGCCGGGAAAATGGTTGATGCCCAGGTTAAATTGGGCGGGCAGATTTTGCCCCTGCATGACTATCAGCTCTACAGCATGAACTTTATTATGGACCACCCTTACTGCGGGATTTTCCTGGATATCGGCTTGGGCAAGACCTTGACTACCTTGGCTGCCCTGGCTAAATTGCGGGAAGAGGGGATGAAGGGGCATATTTTGGTGATCGCCCCAAAGACCGTGGCTAAGTCGACCTGGCAAGATGAGATTGATAAATGGCACTTGCCCTTTAAGACCCAGTCCTTTTTGACCGACGAAAAAGGCCGCCAGCTGACTCCAGCTGGCCGCCAAGAGCTCTATGAAGCTGCCGCGGCCAAGGCCGCCAAGGGCGACTGGCAGCTGTATTTTGCCAGCCGGGACCTGGTCAGCAAGCTGGTTGACCTGGGTCCCTGGCTTTTTAAAAACGTGGTAATCGATGAGTCCCAGTCCTTCAAGTCACCGGCTTCCCAGCGCTTCAAGGCCTTAAAGAGCGTGCGGGGGAGGATCCAGCGCCTGATTGAACTGACCGGGACCCCGGCGCCTAATTCCCTCCAGGACCTGTGGTCACAAATCTACCTCTTGGACCAGGGAGAGCGGCTGGGCAGGAGCATCACGGCCTACCGGCAGCAGTACTTTGAGCCGACCTTGCTGGTCAACAACCACCCGGTCAAATGGCGGCTTCTGCCAGGCAGTGAGGAAAAAATCTACCAGGCCATCGATGACATCGTCATCTCCATGAAAAATACCCGGCTGAAATTGCCGGAACTGACAGAGAGCCTGGACTGGGTGGAAATGCCTCCAAGGGCTAAAAAGAGCTACCAGCAGCTGAAAAAAGACCAGGTCCTGGACTTGCCCGGCCAGGAGATTAGCGCCGATAACGCGGCTGTCTTAGCCGGCCGCTTGCGGCAACTAGCCAGCGGTGCTATCTATGAAGAAGACGGGGAGCATTACCAGGAGATTTTTGCTGAAAAAATAGAAAGCTGCTTCTACTTAACTAGCAATACGGCTACGCCCAGCCTGGTCGCTTATTATTTCAAGTCAGACGCCTCCCGCCTTTTAGCCTTTTACCGGAAAAACGGGGTCAAGGCTGAGCTTTTTGACGGCTCACCTGGCATGATCCGCCGCTGGAACAAGGGCAAGATCCCGGTCATGCTGGTCCAGCCGGCCAGCGCCGGGGCGGGCCTTAACCTGCAAGAAGGGGGCCACACCCTGATCTGGTTTACCCTGCCCTGGAGCCTGGAGCAGTACCAGCAGATGAATGGCCGCCTTTACCGGCAGGGACAGAAAAAGCCGGTCATCATTCACCATCTTTTGACGAAGGGAACGATTGACCGGCATGTATTAGACAGTTTGAAAAAGAAGGACCTCTCCCAGCAGGCCTTGCTGGCGGCGGTTAGGCGGACGCTTGCCTAGTCGTCCGGCCTGTATTTCTTGAAAAAGAAGGTCTTGAGCCAGGAGCGGTCGTTTTTCAGCCGCCAGTAGCTCCAGCAGCTGAAGAGGAGGCTGCCGGCCAGGTCGGCGATCAAGTCGCCCATGGTGTCCAGTAAGGCTGCCCGGCCGGCAAGAGCCCGGCCAGCTGACAGGTAGCGCTGCAGGTTCATGGCGAAAAGACCGTCACAGGTAAACTCATAGCATTCCCAGAGGACCCCGCAGAAGACGGCAAAGGCCACCCCGTACAGGCACAAAAAGCCAGCTGGCAGCTCTTCCTTAAACTTGAAGCAGCCCAGGATGGCCCAGGCCAGGCCGAAGAGCAGGGCCCCGCTGATCAAGTGGAGGAACTTGTCCCAGTAAGGGATGTAGTAGAAGTGGTAGGCATCTCCCAGGTAAATGGCGCAATAGATAAAGGCCAGGAAGAAAAAGTATAAAAAGGCCGGCAGGTAAAAGCGCAGCCACTTGCTCAAAAGGGCCGGCAAAAGGACCAAGAGCAGGCCAGCCCCGGTCTCAAGGACCAGGAGCAGGCTGCCGGACTTGCCTTGCGCTAATTGCCAGGCAGCAGTGAGCAGGGAAATAGCCATTGAAAGAACGACAAAGACAAAAGAAAATTTGAGGGCCAGACTTTGTTTGTGCATGGCGATGAACACCTCACTAAACATGAACAGAAATTTTTATTATTTTGCCTATATTTTAGCAGATTTGCTTATGCTCGCGGCAGAATCTGCTGACTGAGTTACAATAAAGGCAGTAAGCAAAGCAAGAAATAAGATTGGAGGAAAAAGATGGATTTAGCAGAAATTCAAAAGCAGGCCAAGCAGGCCGTCAGTGAAATTGTCGAGGCATCCGGGATCAAGGCCGGCCAGTTTTTCGTGGTTGGCTGCTCTTCAAGCGAGGTCTTAGGTGAGGCGATCGGCACCAATACCAGCACTGATGTTGCTGAAGCCCTTTACCAGGGGATCAATGAAGTTTTGGCGGAAAAGGGGATTTACCTGGCCGCCCAGTGCTGCGAGCACTTGAACCGGGCCCTGGTGGTCAGCCGGGAAGCAATGGAAAAGTATGACTTAGAGCAGGTCAACGCCATTCCCCAGCCAAACCATGCCGGCGGGGCTTTCGCGACCGTAGCCTACCAGAAAATGCCAAATGCGGTACTGGTGGAAGACATTGCTGCCCGGGGGGAAGCCGGGATCGACATTGGGGGTACCTTGATCGGGATGCACCTGCATCCGGTGGTCGTTCCCCTAAGAATTTCCCTGGACAAGATCGGGGAGGCCAGAATAATCTGTGCCCGCCGCCGGCCAAAGTATGTCGGCGGCCAGCGGGCCATCTACGATCAGACTTTGATGTAAGAAAATAATTAAGTTTTTCTAAAAACAATAGACGTCATACTATTAATACATAACTTTTGATAGCAAAAGACTGGGGATGTTGCTAAAATTAAGTTGCATTGTTTTTAATTAACATTTAGGAGCTAGGTGGCAGTTCATGAAGAAGTATCAACTAATCGCAAACACGATCAAGGAGAGGATCGTTAAGGGGATTTACCCCCAGCAGAGCTTTTTGCCTAAGCAAGAAGAGCTGGCAGAGGAGTTTTCGGTTAGCAAGATTACGGTCAAGAGCGCTTTGGACTTGCTGGAGCGGGAAGGCTTTGTCTATAAGGAGTCAGGCCTGGGAACCAAGGTCTTGTCCAACTTGACTCTTTTGGGCCAGCATGACTCCCCCGTCAATTCTTTTGCCGGCTTGTCGGCTGAAAATGGCAATGACCGGGTGAGCAGCAAGATTATCAAGTTTGAAGTGGCCTTTCCGTCAGCTGACTTGTGCGAGAAATTGAACCTGGATGAAAATGACCCGGTTTATGAGATCATCCGCTTGCGCCTTTTGGATGGTGAACCTTTAGTGATTGAGCATACTTATATGCCGGTCAGCCAAGTGCCGGCTTTGTCCAAAAAGATCTTGGAAGGGTCGATCTACTCTTACCTGCACAAGAAGCTGCACATCAAGTTTGGCGGGGTCTTCCGCCGGATCAAGGCTGATCTGCCAGATGAATATGACCGGCAGTACCTTGGGGCCAGTGAGACTACGCCGATTCTGGAAATTGAGCAGATCGTCTGGACCAATTCCGGGGTCAACCTTGAATATTCCCGGTCAAGAAATGTTTACAGCAACCGGTCTTATATCATGGTCGAAACCAGCCATTAAACTTACGAAAAAATACCCACTGAAGGAAAGCAAATCTTCAGTGGGTATTTCTTTGTTATCGTATTGATTAGCTCTTTAGCCCAATTCCTGGTTCCGCTTAAGAGCCGCGTTGACGGCGCTGATGGCCGCGTAACGGAAACCATTCTTCTCCAGTTCAACGACGCCGGCAATGGTTGAGCCGCCTGGTGAAGTTACGGCATCTCTGAGCTGGGCCGGGTGCTGGCCACTTTCCAGGACCATCTGGGCTGAGCCCAAAACCGTCTGGGCGGCCATTTCGATGGCTTGAGACCGGGAGAGGCCGTTTTGCACGCCAGCGTCGCCCAGGGCTTCAATAAACTGGTAGACAAAGGCCGGACCGCAGCCAGCTACTGCCGTAGCGGCATCCATTAGGCCTTCCTGGATTTCCACGAACTTGCCGGAGTGAGCCATTAATTCCTTGAAGACATCTTTGGCCTGGCTGCTCTGGCTGGTGTAGCTGGTCATGCCCTGGCCGATGGCTACTGGGGTGTTGGGCATCATTCTGACCAGGTCGTGGCTGGGCAGAAGCTTGGCCAAAGTTTCCAGGCTGACCCCAGTCGCCATGGAGATCCAGATGCTGCCGTTATTGCTGCCTTCGCCAATTTCCTTGATGGTGCTGGCCACCTGGTAAGGCTTCACGCCTAAAAAGACCACGTCGCTTTCAGCAGCAACTTGCGCGTTGTCTAAGAGCTGGCCGCCGATTTCTGCCTGCAGCTTGCCGGCTTTTTCCGGGTTGTGGCTGCTCAAAAGCAAGCTGACGTCATCACACTTGGCAACTGCTCTGGCGATCGCGCTTCCCATGTTGCCTAAACCGATAAATCCAACTTTCATAAAAAACTCCTTGCTATTCTCTGACCTGGCCCTGGCCACGGACGATGTACTTGTAGCTGTTAAGTTCGTTTAAGCCCATTGGCCCCCGGGCGTGCATCTTCTGGGTGGAAATGCCCAGTTCGCAGCCCAGGCCGAATTCACCCCCGTCGGTAAAGCGGGTAGAAGCGTTGACGTAAACAGCAGCTGAGTCGACGGCTTGGGTAAAGCGGTCAGCGGCTGCTTGGTCTTCAGTCACGATGGCTTCGCTGTGGTGGGTTGAGTGCTTGGCGATGTGGTCAATCGCTTCTTCAATTCCGTCCACGACCTTGATGGCCATGATGTAATCCAAAAATTCAGTATCGAAGTCGTCCGGGCCAGCTGCTTTAGCTTCAGGCAAAAACTCCTTGGCTCTTTCGTCAGCCCGCATCTCAACCTTGCCGGCAAAAGCTGCAGCTAAACGGGGCAGAAAGTCAGCGGCAACTTCCTGGTCAACCAGGCAGACTTCAGCAGCATTGCAGACTGATGGCCGGCTCATCTTGGCATTGGCCGTGATCTTGACTGCCTCGTCCAAATTAGCGGCCTTGTTGACATAGATATGGCAGATCCCGGTCCCGGTTTCAATTACCGGAACTTTGGCGTTGTCAACAACTGCTCTGATCAAGCCCTTGCCCCCGCGCGGGATCAAGAGGTCGATCTTGCCCCGGGCCGTCATCATTTCGCTGGAAGACTGCCGGCTGGTGTCTTGCACCAATTCAATCACCTTTGGGGAGATCTTGCTTTTGGCTAAGCCCGCCTTTAAGGCCCGCATGATGGCATTAGCAGAATTAAAAGCATCCTTGCCGGACCGCAAAAGGGCGGCATTGCCGGACTTAAGAGCCAGGGCCGCCACGTCAGAAGTAACGTTTGGCCGGCTTTCATAGATCATCCCGATCAAGCCAAAAGGCACGGACCGTTTTTCAATCTTAAGGCCATTGTCAGCCGTGTGCTCGCTTAAAAGGCGGCCCACTGGGTCTGGCAGGTCGATCAAGGCCCGGATGCCGCTGGCCATGCCAGCTAAGCGGTCTGGGGTAAGGCGGAGCCGGTCCAGCATGACGTCAGGAATCTGCCCCTTGGCCTTTTCCAGGTCAAGCTGGTTGGCAGCCATGATCTCTGCTTCATGATCCAGCAGGCTGTCAGCCATCAAGGCCAAGGCTTCGTTCTTGTCGGCAGTATTTGCCAGGTTGACAGCCGCCTTATTGGCCAGCAGGCTGTCCAGCAGTTGCTGAGTTGAGCTTTCAGTCATATTTTCTCTTTCCTTTCTCAAATCAAAGGGTGGTAACCCAGTCGTCGCGGTGGATGAAGATGCCTTCAGGGTGCTTTTGCTCCAGAATTTCTTCAAGAACAGGCCGGGAGAATCGGGCCTTGCCCTTGCCGATCAGCTTCTTGCTCTTCAAGCTGTAGACTTCCACGATGTCATCTTTCTTAAAGTTGCCCTGGACCTGTTTGATCCCGGAAATAAGGAGGCTGGAGCCTTCCCTGGCCATGGCATGGACGGCTCCGTGGTCGATGTAGACCCGGGCTTTGGCCGGGGCGTAGAAGGCCAGCCACTGTTTCTTCTGGTTGAAGGCATTTTCGTTGGCTGTAAAAAGGGTCCCCTGGTTCTTCTGGTGAACGGCGTCAACCAGGGCAGTAGAGTCTGCTGAACAAATGAAGACCGGGACGCCGGACTTGGTCGCCATGTCAGCGGCTTTGATCTTGGTGGCCATGCCCCCGGTTCCGTTGCTGGACCCGGCCCCGCCGGCCATTGCAAAAATTTGCGGGGTAATCTCGTTGATGACCGGGATTGGCCGGGCATCAGGGTTCTTTCTGGGGTTGTCGCTGTACAGGCCAGGCACATCTGTCAAAAGGACTAGGAGGTCGGCCTTTAAAAGGGAGGCTACCTGGGCTGACAGGGTGTCGTTGTCGCCGACTTTCAGTTCATCGATGGCAATGGTGTCATTTTCGTTGATGATGGGGATGACCCGCCGGTTCAAAAGAACGTTCAAGGCCGTCTGGGCATTTTGGTAGCGGCGCTGGTCAGCGAAGTCGTCCTGGGTCAGGAGGATCTGGGCGGAAACCACGCCCTGGACCAAAAGGCTGCGGGTGTATTCCTCGATCAAGAGCCCCTGGCCGACAGCGGCCGCGGCCTGCTTGTCGGCCACCTTCCTGGGTCGTTTGTCAAAGCCGAGCCGGCGGAAGCCAGCCGCGATGGAGCCTGAAGTTACCAGGACCAGCTTGTAGCCAGCCTGGTGCAGCTGGGCCAGCTGCCGGGTAATTCTTTTGATCTTCTCCGGATCCAGGTCGCCGGCCGGGCTGGTCAGCGAGGAGGTTCCTACTTTAAAAACGATCAGGTTATCTTTCATTAGTCAACTTCCTTAATAAATTTATACTAGGTAAATCATACCATCTTTTGCCCGTGGACAGAAAAAATACAACAAAAAGGGCTAGCCGGTTAGGCTAGCCACTGTGGTCTTCTGTTTTATTTGCTGTACGCGGAGTCGTCCTTGTATGACTTGGCCGTGATCTTTGGAATAGTCAAAGAGAACAGCAGGCCAAATACGGCACCGACGATCAACAAGGTAACAGGGTTATACGTGCTCTGGGTCAGAGGGGCTCCGATGAAGCCGATGATGAAAGTAAAAATCATCCCCCAGACGATGCAAACAATGTAACGTCCCATAGTATCTTCCTTCTTTCGCTCTGCATTTTACCAGAATCGGCAAGCAAATTCAATTGGCGGAAAAAGGACTTTGCTATAATTAAAATAACTAGCAAAAAGCGAAAGGCAGGGCGAGCAAGGTGAACATAGCAGCATTGCAGACGATTTCGGCCAATACCATTCTGGCCAGCCCAATGAAAGCGGCTGACCTGGTCCAGGGGGCAAAAGAGCGGGGCTATAGTGCCGTGGCACTGACGGACATCAATGTAACTTTTGGCCTGGCCGACTTTTACCAGGAAGCCGTAAAAGCAGGGATCAAGCCCCTTTTGGGCTTGCAGGGCCGCTTTAAGGGAATCGAATTGGAAGAAGCAGAATATGACCTGGTCTTTTTGGCGCAAAGTCAAAAAGGCTACCAGTCCTTGATGCGCCTGTCCAGCTTTTTAAATATCGCTTCTGGCGACCTTGCCAGCCCGGCGCCCAGCCTGGCTGACCTGCCGGAATTGTCTGATTTGACCGTGATCGTGCCGGCCGGGCCGACCAGCGAACTGCGTCAGCTTAATAAACTGCGCAGCAGCGGTGAGGAATATGTTAAAAAGCTCCAGGCCTTTTTGCCAAAAGGCCTGCCCATATACTTAGGCGTTTACCCGGCTGAATCCGCGGCCGCTTATGATGCCTATGTCAAAAAGCTGGCAGAAATTTCAGCCTTGCCCGTCACGGTTGTTGAGGACGTCCGCTACTTAGACCCGGGCGACCAGTTTCTTTGCAAGGTCCTGCAGGCCATTAAGGAAAGACGGGTCCTGGATGAACACGAACTGACCTTGATGGCGGAGGGGCAGGGGTCACATTGGCTGCGGCCCGCGGCTATCCTGGAAGACGCCTGCCGGGAAATGGGCTTAGAAGAAGCTTTGGCCAACAGCGGCAAGATCGCGGCCAGCTGCCAGGCTAAGATTCCTTTTAAAGAGCCCCAGCTGCCGGTCTTTCCGCAAGCAACAGGACTTTCTTCCGACCAATATTTGGAAAAGCTGGCTTTTGCCGGCCTGGAAAAATTAGGCCTCAGGCAGGGAATTTACCAGGCCCGCTTGCGAAAGGAACTGGCCGTTATCCAGCAGATGGGCTTTGCTGACTACTTTTTGATCGTCGGCGACATCGTCAATTACTGCCGGCAAAAAGGCGCCCTGGTCGGCCCGGGCCGGGGGTCAGCTGCCGGGTCCCTGGTGGCCTATGCTTTAGGCATTACCCAAATTGACCCCTTAAAATACGACCTGCTCTTTGAGCGCTTCTTAAACCCCGCCCGGGCCAACATGCCCGACATCGACCTGGACTTTACCACGAGCGGACGGAAGCTGGCTTTTGCTTACGTGCAGGAAAAATACGGTGCTAAAGCCCGCTTTGGCCAGGGCTCTGACCTGGTGGCCCGGATTTTGGCCTTGACGACTATGAAGGCCAAAAGCGTCCTTGAACGGACCGGCCAGGTCTTCGGCTTAACCCTGCCGGCTATCGCCCGCCTCAAGCAGGCCATGGGGGCAGCCAAAACTTTAGCCGAAGCTGGCCAGCAGGCTGAATTTAAGGCCCTGGTCGCTGCCAGTCCCTTGACCCGCCTTCTTTATCAAACCGCCCAAAGGCTGGAAGGGCTGCCGGAAGACACGGGCACCCACGCTCCCGGCCTGGTCATCAGTGAAGAGCCCCTGTCCCGGCAGATCGGCCTGATGACTGGGAAAGAAGCCCCTCTGTGGACGGTTGAGCAGACCAAAAAGTACGTTGAAAAGTATGGTCTCTTAAAGATCGACTTTCTGACTTTGGACAATCTGGAGCTTTTGGAAGGCGTTTTAGCCGAGATTCAAAAGTCCAGCGGCCCCCTGGACTTGACCCGGCTGCCCCTGGATGATCCGGATACCTTGCGCCTTTTTGCCCGCGGGGAGACCCAGCAGATCTTCCAGTTTAATTCCAGCGGGATGCAGGAGGTCTTAAGAAAAATCCAGCCCCGGACTTTTGACGACTTGTCTGTCGCCGTGGCCCTTTACCGGCCGGGCCCGATCGCCAGCATCCCCTTGTACGTTGCCCGGAAAAACGGGACCAGCCCGGTTCAGTATCCTGACCCCAGCTTAAAAGAAGTCCTGGGACCGACCTATGGTATTTTTGTCTACCAGGAACAGGTCATGCAGACGGCCCGGATTTTCGCGGGCTTCAACCTGGCGGAGGCTGACGTCTTCCGGAACGCGATTTCCAAAAAGCAGGCTGGCCTCTTAGCTGAAGAAAAGGGGAAGTTTGTCGCTGGCGCTGTCAGAAAGGGACACAGCCGGCAAGCCGCTGAGGCAGTCTACGCCTTAATCGAGCCTTTTGCCAACTACGGCTTCAACCACTCCCACGCCGTCGCCTATGCCCTTTTGGCCTACTGGCAGGCCTTCTTGTCCGTCCATTTCCCTAGGGAGTTTTACTTGGAAAAGCTCCGGGCCAGCCGGGGCAAGGAAAAAGGGGCCATCATCCGCCAGGCCAGAAAGGCCGGCGTTGAGGTCCTGGGGCCCGACATCAACTTGAGCCAGGCAGAGGCCCGCTTGTTTGAAGGCCGGATCTACCTGGGCTTAAAGGACATTATGGGGATTACGCCGGCCTTTTTGGACCAGCTTCTGGCCCTAAAGCGGCCAGTAACCAGCTTCCCGGCTTTTTTGCGGCAGCTGGATACCAAGGAATTAAAAGAAAAGCAGCTGGTCCCCTTGATCGAAGCCGGCCTCTTTGACCAGGTCAGTCCCAACCGGGCCAGTCTTTTGGTCAACTGCGGCAACATGCTCAATACTGCCCGCTTGTCGCAAAAGAGCCTGGTCTTGCAGGACTTTTTGGCCGCTAAGGAAGAAAACGTGCCAATGCCGACGGCAGCAGAAAAGGTGGCTATGGAAGAAAGAGCCATGGGCTTTGCCGTAACGGCATCTCCCCTGGAAATTGCCGGCAAGGCCCTGGCCAAGCGTTATGGGGCCAAGCCTTTTGCAGGACTTGCCTTAAACGAGACCGGGCAGGTGCTTGCCCAGTTTATTAAGAAGAACGACTGGCGGGTCAAGCGGGGAGCCCGGGCCGGCGAATTAGGTAGCAACGCCGTCTTTAGCGACGGACAGGCCAGCGAGAAGGTGACCATTTTTACCAGCCAGTACCGCCGCTTTGCCCAGATTCTGAAAGAAAACGCCGTCTACCTCTTGCAAGTTGCCAAAAAAGAAGACCAAAAGGACAGCCGGGGCTACCAGCTGATCTTGCAGGATTTGCGCCTTTTGGACTTAAAGCAGCTTGAGCAGGCTGAAGAAGTCAAGCCGGTTACCGTCAAGCCTAAGGACCTGGCTCTTGAGCGCTATTTTGACCAGCACTACCGGACCAAGCGCTTAGGCGACTTCCAGGTTAAAGAAAGGGGCCAGGCCCTGGCCAAGCTTTTGGCTGTCCGCTACCAGGAAGACAAGCGGGGACGGAAGATGGCGACCTTGATTCTGGCTGATTCTTCCGGCCGCTACAGGTGCTGGCTTTTTGCCGGGGAACTGGCCAAATTAACTTTGAATTTACAGGTAAATGACTACTACCTGCTCAAGCTGGAAGCTTTAGGCCAAAGAGAGAGCCTGGACTTCAAAATTTGGGACATGAAGCAGGTGAATTTGCGCTGAAAACGACTTGACCAATTTGCTTTTTTGAAAAAAATCTCTCCTAGTGAAAAAATAATAAACGCCAGGCTGGGATTTGTAAGCCCTAACAGGTCGAAAGTCTGAAAAAATCGAATTTAAACCAGATTTTACAAGACTTTATGCGGGAAAAATGTTATGATTTATGTGATGTGAGATATTACACAATTTAAATCATGATGAGGTGAATTCATGAAACGGATTGGTATTTTGACTAGCGGCGGTGACGCCCCTGGTATGAATGCAGCCGTAAGAGCCGTAACCAGAGTCGCGATCGCGAACGGTTTGGAAGTTTTCGGTATCAGATACGGTTTTGCAGGTTTGGTTGCGGGCGACATTTTCCCATTGGAAAGTGAAGACGTAGCCCACTTGATCAATGTTTCCGGTACCTTCCTCTACTCTGCGCGTTATCCTGAATTTGCAGAAGAAGAAGGGCAGCTGGCTGGTATTGAGCAATTGAAGAAGCACGGCATCGATGCTGTTGTCGTTATTGGTGGGGATGGTTCCTACCATGGCGCCCTGCAGCTGACCCGCCACGGCTTTAACTCAATCGGCCTGCCAGGTACGATCGACAACGACATCCCTTACACGGATGCCACGATCGGCTATGACACGGCCTGCATGACGGCAATGGACGCGATCGACAAGATCCGTGACACTGCTTCCAGCCACCACCGGGTCTTCATTGTCAACGTAATGGGCCGCAACTGTGGTGACATCGCTATGCGCGTCGGCGTAGCCTGCGGGGCAGACGCGATCGTCATTCCTGAAAAGCCGTACGACGTTGAAGAAATCGCCAACCGGCTCAAGCAAGCCCAGGAAAGCGGCAAGGACCACGGTTTGGTAGTCGTTGCTGAAGGCGTAATGACCGCGGACCAATTCATGGCTGAACTGAAGAAGTATGGTGACTTCGACGTCCGGGCCAATGTTTTGGGTCACATGCAGCGGGGCGGCACGCCAACTGTTTCTGACCGGGTGCTGGCTTCCAAGCTGGGCAGCGAAGCCGTTCACCTTCTTTTGGAAGGCAAGGGCGGCCTGGCTGTCGGCATTGAAAACGGCAAGGTTACTTCACACGACATCCTTGATTTATTTGATGAGTCTCACAAGGGTGACTATGACTTGTTAAAGCTCAACGCAGATTTATCAAGATAGTTGTTTTTATAGTTTTTGATTTAGGGAGATTTTTTCAAGATGAAAAAAACGAAGATTGTTAGTACTTTAGGACCAGCTTCAAACGATATTGAAACTATTACCAAGTTAGCCGAAGCAGGCGCAAACGTATTCCGTTTCAACTTCTCACACGGTGACCACGAAGAACACTTGGCAAGAATGAACATGGTTCGTGAAGTTGAAAAGAAGACTGGCAAGCTTTTGGGCATCGCTTTGGACACCAAGGGTGCTGAAATCAGAACCACTGACCAAGAAGGCGGCAAGTTCACTATCAACACTGGTGACGAAATCCGCGTGTCAATGGACGCAACCAAGGCCGGCAA
This sequence comes from Lactobacillus delbrueckii subsp. bulgaricus, assembly GCF_046938665.1. Taxonomy (GTDB): domain Bacteria; phylum Bacillota; class Bacilli; order Lactobacillales; family Lactobacillaceae; genus Lactobacillus; species Lactobacillus delbrueckii_C. The sequence goes on along the minus strand of NZ_JBKZCD010000008.1, from coordinate 29,608 downwards.
CAAGGACATGATCCACGTTACCTACCCAGGTCTGTTCGACGACACTCACGTTGGCGGCACTGTATTGATCGACGACGGTGCTGTTGGTTTGACTATCAAGGCCAAGGACGAAGAAAAGCGCGAATTGGTTTGTGAAGCTCAAAACACTGGTGTCATCGGCTCAAAGAAGGGTGTTAACGCTCCAGGTGTTGAAATCCGCCTCCCAGGGATTACTGAAAAGGACACTGACGACATCCGCTTTGGTTTGAAGCACGGTATTAACTTCATCTTTGCTTCATTTGTACGTAAGGCTCAAGACGTTCTTGACATTCGCGCACTTTGCGAAGAAGCTAACGCATCATACGTTAAGATCTTCCCAAAGATTGAATCACAAGAAGGTATTGACAACATCGACGAAATCTTGCAAGTTTCAGATGGTTTGATGGTTGCCCGTGGTGACATGGGTGTTGAAATCCCATTCATCAACGTGCCATTTGTTCAAAAGACTTTGATCAAGAAGTGCAACGCTTTGGGCAAGCCAGTTATCACTGCTACTCAAATGCTGGACTCAATGCAAGAAAACCCACGTCCAACCCGTGCCGAAGTAACTGACGTTGCTAACGCCGTTCTTGACGGTACTGACGCAACTATGCTGTCAGGTGAATCAGCAAACGGTTTGTACCCAGTACAATCAGTTCAAGCTATGCACGACATCGACGTTCGGACTGAAAAGCAAATGGACACCCGGAACACTCTGGCTCTGCAACGCTTTGAAGAATACAAGGGCTCAAACGTTACTGAAGCTATCGGTGAATCAGTTGTCCGCACTGCTCAAGAACTGGGCGTTAAGACTATCATCACTGCTACTAGCTCCGGCTACTCAGCTCGGATGATCTCCAAGTACCGTCCAGACGCAACCATCGTTGCCTTGACTTTCGACGAAAAGATCCAACACTCATTGGGTATCGTTTGGGGCGTTGAACCAGTTTTGGCAAAGCAACCTTCAAACACTGACGAAATGTTCGAAGAAGCTGCCCGCGTAGCTAAGGAACACGGTTTCGTTAAGGATGGCGACCTGGTAATCATCGTTGCCGGCGTACCATTCGGCCAATCAGGTACTACTAACTTGATGAAGCTGCAAATCATCGGCAACCAACTTGCTCAAGGTTTGGGCGTAGGCACTGGCTCAGTTATCGGCAAGGCTGTTGTTGCAAACAGCGCTGAAGAAGCCAACGCTAAGGTTCACGAAGGCGACATCCTGGTAGCTAAGACTACTGACAAGGACTACATGCCAGCTATCAAGAAGGCCAGCGGTATGATCGTTGAAGCTTCCGGCTTGACCAGCCACGCAGCTGTTGTTGGCGTATCACTCGGCATTCCAGTTGTTGTCGGTGCTGCTGACGCAACTTCAAAGATCGCTGACGGCTCAACTTTGACTGTTGACGCACGTCGCGGCGCAATTTACCAAGGTGAAGTTTCAAACCTGTAATCTAGGATTGCAAGTCTGACAACCACAGAAGAAAGAGTTCAATCAATCGATTGAGCTCTTTTTCTTTGCCAATTTTTCCTTCGCTTTCTTTAATGCTTGCCTTGAATATAGCTAAGGCAGAAGAGGTATTTTAAACTGCTGAGCCGCTTTAAATCGGCTGCAAGCTAATCTGCCACAAAATGCATAGCCGACCTTAGAAGGCCGATATGGGCTGTTTAGTAAGGGGGAAAAAGCGCATTAAAAAACTCCAGCTGAGCTGGAGTTAAATTATCACTTCTCTAATTGTTAAGCTGCAAGGTCATCTTCACCTAAGATGATCTGCAAGGTGTCGTGGACGATCTTGTCCTTGGCCAGCTGGGCCTGGTTAAGGCATCAAGGGCTCCGAGGGGTTCGTCCAAAAGCAGGATAATTAAAGAACTTGGTGAAAACTTGCTTTAAAATAGAAAAACTATGCGTGAATTGAAAAAAATCGACGAACTAGCGGAAAAACTATTGTTAATTGCTTTATTTTCTTTCTTTGTTCCCGTATACTAGCATTAGAATTATGTAAAGTTGGAGGCAGACTATGCTTGGAGAAATCCGGACCGGTAAAATCACTGACAGCAACGCTGAAGCCTATTTCGTGCAGATTGACGGCTTAACGTTCAAATTGAAGAAAGAAGAAATCACCCAGGAAGAGACGCCGGAAATTGGCGGGCAAATCACGGGATTTATTTATGATAACCAAAAACATGAACGGGAAATGACCCAGTTCCTGCCTTTTGCCCAGGCTGATCAATACGGCTGGGCCACGGTTACCAGGGTTCAGCGGGGGCTGGGGGTCTTTTTGGACATTGGCTTACCTGATAAGGATATAGTTATGTCCCTGGACGACCTGCCACTTGACCCGGCCCGCTGGCCGCAAAAAGATGACCGCCTTTTGGTGCGGCTGGAAACTGATGACAAGGATCGGATCTGGGCCAAGGCGGCTGACGAAAACGTCTTTGACCAAATCGCTGTCCGCTTCCCCAACAACCTGGTCAACAAGAACCTGCTGGCCCGGGTATACTCCAGCAAGTCCCTGGGCTGCTTTGTTTTGACCAATGACTACTATTTGGGCTTCATCCATGAATCTCAAATGCAGCAGCCCCTGCGGTTGGGCGAGGAAGTCAAGGCCCGGGTAATCGGGGTCAGCCAGTACGGCCGCTTGAATATGAGCGTTTTGCCCCGGGCTTTTGAAGAAATTGACGATGACGCGGCCATGATCATGATGTCTTTACGCCGCAAGGGCGACAAGACCCTGCCTTTTAGCGACAAGAGCGAGGCCCAAGCTATCAAGGACTATTTCGGCATTTCCAAGTCAGCCTTTAAGCGGGCCTTAGGCAATTTGATCAAGCGGGGCCTGGTCAGCCAGGACAAGGAAGCTGGCACGATCAAGCTGGTTAAGGATGAGGCGGATGAATAAGCTCGCCGAACAGATTAACGATTATCTGCGCTACAGCCAGATTGAGCGGGGACTCAGCCCGAATACCATCGCGGCCTACCAGCAGGATTTGCTGGAGTTTCTGGCCTTTGTCAAAGAAGAGCAGATGCCCGCCTGGCCGCTGGAAGCCGTGGAAATTGATGCTTTTTTAGCTAAAGAGCGGGACTTGGGCAAGGCCAACAGCTCCATCAGCCGGCTGGTGTCGACCCTGCGCCGCTTTTACCAGTGGCTGGTCCGCCAGCAGCTGATTGCCCTGGACCCCATGAGCCAGATTGATGCTCCCAAGCGGGAGAAGCGGATGCCTCTGGCTTTGACTGAGGCTGAAGTGGGCCGGCTCTTAGAGCAGCCAGATTTAACTACGGATCTGGGAATCCGCGACCGGGCCCTTTTGGAACTGCTTTACGCGACGGGGATGCGGGTCAGCGAAGCGGTCAACTTGCAATTAGCTGATGTCCATGCTGACCTGCAGCTAATCAAGGTTTTAGGCAAGGGGAGCAAGGAACGTTTGATTCCGGTGAGCGACCTGGCCTTAGACTGGATCAAGCGCTACCTGCCTGTCAGGGACCAGCAGCTGTTAAAGCGGGGCAAGAGCAGTGATTACCTGTTCTTAAACAGCCGGGGCGGGCAATTGACCCGGCAGGCTGTCTGGCAGAAGATCAAAAAGTACTGCCAGCAGGCGGGTATCGCTAAAGACGTGACTCCTCATACCTTGCGTCACAGCTTCGCGACGCATTTGCTGGAGCATGGGGCGGATTTGCGGGTGGTCCAGGAGATTCTGGGCCATACTGACATTTCCACGACCCAAATCTATACCAATCTGACCCAGAAGCATATCCTGGACGTCTACCAAAAGACCCATCCCCGGATTTAGAGGTGATCATATGCTAGTACCATATAAGAAAGATTATGAAAAAGTCGCCATGGGCCTCTTGTCCTATCTGCCGGACTTCAAGAACCTGCAGAATTTGAAAGAAGAAATGCAGCTCTACGCAGAAGACCCGGCCCACCAGCTCTACCTTTACCGGGACGAGGACCAAAACATCGTCGGCCTGGCGGGCTGTGAGACCGGGGCCGGCTGCCTGGTCCTGCGCTACCTGTCTTTAGCACCGGGTTTCCGGGACGATGAGCATTTTTCGGAAATCATGCGGGAACTGGCCCAGGAAGCTGGCAAGCAGAAAGTTATGACTGTTCCGGAATATACCTATTTGATGAAGTACTTGAACAATGATGAATGAAGGCATGACCATTGAGCTGCCGAATTTTGAAGGCCCCCTGGACCTTTTGCTCCACCTGATTCGGTCGCAGGAATTAGACATCTATGACATCCCGATTGCCCGGATTACCCAGCAGTATCTGGACTACCTCCAGCAGATGCAGCGGCTGAACCTGCAACTAGCCGGGGAATATTTCGTGATGGCGGCAACCTTGCTCCGGATTAAGTCCCAGTATCTGCTGCCGAAAAACGACTTTGTCGAGACAGAAGAAGAATTTGCCGACCCCCGGGAAGAACTGGTTGAGCAACTGGTCCAGTATTCCGTCTTTAAAAAGATTTCGGCCTACTTCAAGGTCAGAAATGACGAGGTACCAGTTTTGGCCGCCAAAGAGCCCAGCGTGGCTGAAGGAGCCAAGGTTCAGCCCCTGCCTTTAGGGCAAATCAGCCAGCAGGACCTGACGGCCAGCTTTATTTTGGCCATGCGCCGCTTTAAGAAAAGAAACGACCATGCCCAGGTGACCTTGACCGGCCGGCCGATCCAGGAACTGATTGCCTGGCTAAAGGAAGTTTTAGAGCAGCAGGGCCGGGTCAGCTTTTTTGCCTTGACTGACCAGGTGGCAAGCCTGGCCGACCTGGTTGGCCTTTTTTTGGCAATTTTGGAACTGGCCAAGGACCAGTACTTGAAAGTTAGGCAAAAGCGCCGCTTTGGCGACTTGGAAATAGAAAGAAGCAAGCATGACGAGTAAAATAGCCCAGCTGCAAGCCCTGCTTTACGTGGCCGGGGACGGCGGGATCAAGAAAGAGCAGCTGCGGGACCTGCTGCAACTGGCGGACCCGGAAATTGAGAGTCTGGCCAAAAGGCTGCAGGAAAAACTGGCCAGTGATCCGGACTGCGGCCTGCAGCTTTTGGAAATCAACGATGAATATAAATTAACGACCAGCGGGGAAGTCAGCGACCTGGTGGAAGCCTATTTCAACAAGGACCTGACCAAGAATATCAGCCAGTCAGCCCTGGAAATTCTGGCAATTGTAGCCTACCGGCAGCCAATTACCAGAATTGAGATCGATGAAATCCGGGGTGTCAACTCTTCTGGTGCCCTGCAGACCCTGGTTTGGCGGGGCTTGGTCAAGGCCCAGGGGGTTAAAGACGCCCCGGGCCACCCCAAGCTGTACGTGACGACCGATTATTTCCTCCAGTACTTTGGCTATAAGTCCCTGGCGGATCTGCCGGTAATTGAGAATTTTGAAGACAGCAGCTTTGATGCCGATGGCCAGGTAGACCTGTTTGCCGAAAACGGCACGGCTGATGAAGCATTGCAGAAGATGGAGGATTTATAATGGCGGAAGAACGTTTACAAAAAGTGATCGCCCAGGCGGGGATCGCTTCCAGAAGAGAAGCGGAAAAAATGATCCTGGCCGGCCGGGTCAGAGTCGACGGGCAAGTGGTAACCAAGCTGGGGACCAAGGTCAGCTCGATTGAACAAGTTGTTGTTGACGACCAGCCGATTGAAAGAGAAAGCCACCATACTTATCTTTTTTACAAGCCCCGGGGCGTGATTTCCGCGGTTAAAGACGACAAGGGCCGCAAGACCGTGGCAGACTACTTTACTGATTTGCCATACCGCCTTTACCCGGTTGGCCGCTTGGACTATGACACTTCCGGCCTGCTCTTGATGACCAATGATGGGGAACTGGCCAACCTGCTCATGCACCCGAGAAACGAAGTTGACAAGGTCTACGTGGCTAAGATCAAGGGTATTTTGCAGCCAGATGAAATCAAAGCCTTGAAGAAGGGGGTCCAGATCGGCCGCTACAAGACCAAGCCGGCTCAAGTCAAGGTTTTAAAGACCAATCCCCGGGCCCAGACCCAGATCGTCCAGCTGACCATCCATGAAGGCCACTACCACCAGGTCAAGGAAATGTTTAAGGCTGTCAATCACCTGGTTGACAAATTGTCCAGAGAGCGGTATGCTTTTCTTGACTTGCAAGGCCTTACATCCGGACAGTACCGGGAATTAAACCACAAAGAAGTTGACAGGCTGAAGCAGGTGGATTAGAATATAGGTGTAAAGTTAAATAATACAAGTTGTCTTCGGGGCAGGGTGAAAATCCCGACCGGCGGTGCAAGTCCGCGAGCCATGCAAATGGTTGAATGCTGTAAAGCTACCGATAGTTATAGTCTAGATGGAAGAAGGCAGACGCTGGAATAATAAGCATGCTTACTAAGAAAGGTCTGTTGCTCTTCGAGGCAACGGACTTTTTTAATGGAGGTATGTTAATATGGAAGCTGCTAACAAACGGACAGCTAAATCAGTCAGCAACTGGCTCGCTTATGCCATGATCGGGGCCATCGCCTTTGTGGTGATGAAGTTTGAATTTCCGATCATGCCGGGCGTCAGCTTTTTGAAGATGGACTTCTCTGACGTCATCGTGGTCATCACCACCTTTATCTTTGGCGTCGGCGGCGGGGTAGCCGTAGCCGCGATCAAGTGTCTCTTGTCCTTGATTTTTGCCGGCTTCGCCCTCCCGTCACTGGTCGGTGAACTGGCTGCCTTCCTGGCTTCAATGGCCTTTGCCCTGCCATTTTACTTCCTGGCTGGCTCAGTCAAGGAAGAAGACAGAAAGAGCTTGAAGGGTTACCTGCTGCCGGCCCTGGGCCTGCTTTTAGGCGTTTTGTCATTGACGGTGGTTATGGCATTGACCAACCAGTTCCTCTTGACTCCAGTTTACGCCTACACTTCAGTACCGCAGGCAGCGGGGATGCACATGAGCTACGCTCAGCTGCTCACTTTTACTGAACAGACTTACCTGGGCAAGATGCTGCACATTCCAAGCATGTCCAGTTATATCATGGGCATCATCGTCCCATTCAACTTGATCAAGGGGGCCATCAACTCAGTTGTGGTCTACATCCTCTTTGAATCTGTCTTAAAGACGATCAAGCCATTCGTGATCAAGCACTTCAGCGTTTCCAGCAAGTACTAATGCGAAAAGATAAATAAAATAATTGATGAGGCTTTCCTTAAGGAAGGCCTTTTCTTTTCGATTAGCACCTGGTTTTATGTTAAAATGTAAGCTTAAAGGGGGAAGCTAGATGGATCAAAATGCCCAAAAGCCCTTGTCACGTCTGGCCCGCCAGCAAGCGGTCAGAGAAGAGCGCAAGAACAAGCAGGCGCCGTGGTGGACGGCCCTCTTGATCGCGGTTATGATGGCCTTGGCAGCCGCGCCGCTGATCACCAGTCAAAACAGTGACTACGCCGTCCCGCAGGCAAAGAAAGAGCAGGCCAAGCCCAAGGCGGCCGCTGAAAAGACCAGAAAGGCCAAGCCTGCGCCCAAGGTCAAGACTTACGTGGTCAAGTCTGGCGACAGCTGGGCCGCGATCGCCCAGAAGTACGGCATAAGCGCCGAAGAGCTGGCTGAGCAGAATGGTCTGGATACCAGCTCAACCCTGGCAGTTGGTCAGAAACTGAAGATCAAGCAAGCCAAATAGCTGAATTTATTGGAAAGGATTGAAGCGATGCGAGTCGCTTCATTTTGATGTTATGCAAGTAGCAATTGATGGACCTGCTTCAGCAGGTAAGAGCACGGTGGCCAAGATTGTGGCCAATAAGCTGTCATTCGTTTATATCGACACGGGTGCTATGTACCGGGCATGTACTTTTATCGCCCGCAAGCACGGCCTGGACTATGGGGATGAAGCCGGGATTTTAAAGGCGATCGACGAAGACGGCATCGTTTTAGAGCCCGGCGAAAACGGCCAGAAGGTTCTGGTAGCCGGGGAAGACGTGTCTTTGGAAATCCGGACCCCGGAAATCACGGCTAATGTCTCCCAGGTCTCAGCCCTGCCGGGGGTCAGAAGCAAGATGGTTGACCTGCAAAGAAAACTTGCCGGGTCAACTAACGTGATCATGGACGGCCGCGACATCGGGACCACGGTTTTGCCTAAGGCTGAAGTCAAGATCTTCCTGGTTGCCAGCGCCCGGTCTAGAGCAGAAAGACGGCTTTTGGACTGGCAGGAAAAGGGGATTGAGGCCAAGCAGACGGTTGAGGAAATCGAAGCTGATATCGCCAAGCGGGACTACCTTGACTCCCACCGTGAAGTTTCACCTTTGAAGAAGGCAGCGGATGCAATCGAAATCGATTCAACTAATTTAACGATCGACCAGGTTGTTGCCGCTATCTTGGCCGAAATTGCTAAAAAAACAAATACCAGCAAGTAAAGTCAAAAAAAGTCTGGTAAAATAGTAGCAAATTCATCTATTTTTCGGTAAAATAGAGAACGAATAAACAGGGAGGCATTTTGTATTTATGTCAGAAAACAATCAATTTTTAGATGCTCTTGCTCAAATGCAAGAAGTTAAGGTGGGCGACATCGTTGACGTTAACGTTTTGAGCGTTGAAGATGGCCAAATTAACGTTGGTGTTCAAGGCGCCGGCGTTGAAGGTGTAATCACTCGCCGTGATTTCACCAACGACCGTAGTGTCAACTTGCGTGACGAAGTTAAGCCAGGTGATACCTTCAAGGCTTACGTAGTTCGTCGTGCAGGTGGTGACAAGGAAAACGGTGAATTTTTCTTCTCAGTAACCCGCGTTAAGGAACGTGAAGCTTACGACAAGCTGCAAAAGGACTTCGAAGAAGGCAAGACTATCGAAGGTAAGGTTACTTCATCAGTTCGCGGTGGTTTGCTCGTTGATGTCGGCACCCGCGGCTTCTTGCCAGCAAGCTTGATCTCAAACCGCTTCGTTTCAGACCTTAAGCCATACATCGGCAAGACCATCAAGGTTAAGATTACTGAAATCGACCCGGCTAAGAACCGTCTGATCCTTTCCCACAAGGAACTGATCGAAGAAGAACGCGAACAAGCCTTTGAAAACGTTGCTTCACAACTGGTTGTCGGCGACGTAGTTGAAGGCCGGGTATCACGCTTGACCAACTTTGGTTCATTCGTTGATATCGGCGGTGTTGACGGTTTGGTACACATCTCCGAAATTTCATACAAGCACGTTGACAAGCCAAGCGACGTCTTGAAGGTTGGCCAAGATGTTAAGGTTAAGGTTATTGGCATCGACAATGACCGTCACCGTATCTCCCTGTCAATCAAGCAAACTGAACCATCTCCATTCGAACAAGCTACTTCAAGCTTGAACGAAGGCGATGTAATCGAAGGCGAAGTTAAGTCTTTGACCAACTTCGGTGCCTTTGTTGAAGTTGCTGACGGCATCCAAGGCTTGGTACACGTTTCAGAAATTTCCAACAAGCACGTTGACAAGCCAAGCGACGTCTTGACTGTAGGTCAAAAGGTCAAGGTTAAGGTTCTTAACATTGACCCAAGTGAAAGAAGAATCTCCCTGTCAATTAAGCAAGCTGATCCAGAGAACGCTTCTTCATCAAACGACAGACCTCGCGCACGTCGTTCATCAAACAACGACGCAGTTGCTCGCAAGTACATGAACAACGACGACAACGGCTTCTCACTTGGTGACATGATCGGTGACCAACTTAAGAACCGTTAATCAGCACTAAAAAGACCGACCGTTGGTCGGTCTTTTTGTTTGACAATAATCAATAGAAAGCAAAAGAGGTGAAAAGATGCCATTACCAATTGTTGCCATCGTAGGGCAGCCAAACGTGGGCAAGTCAACCATGTTCAACCGGATCATCAATGAACGGGTGGCGATCGTGGAAGACCGGCCAGGCGTGACCCGGGACCGGAACTATGCCCGGGCCAGCTGGATGGGCCACCAGTTCAGCATCATCGACACCGGGGGCATTACCTGGGAAGACAGTACGATTGACGAAGAAATCCGGGCCCAGGCGGAAATCGCTATTGAAGAGGCCGACGTCATCGTCATGCTGGCTGATGCCAGCCAGGGGGTGACCAGCCTGGACGAACGGATCGCCCACCTGCTCTACCGGGCCGATAAGCCAGTTCTTTTGGCTGTTAATAAGGCGGACAACCCTGAGCAGCGGACTGATATCTATGACTTCTACAGCTTGGGCTTGGGCGACCCAATCCCGGTTTCCGGTTCCCACGGGACAGGGATCGGTGACCTGCTGGACGAAGTGGTCAAGAACTTCCCTGCCGATGCTGAAAAGACCGAAGAAGGGGTTATCTCCTTCAGCGTGATCGGCCGGCCAAACGTGGGCAAGTCATCTATCGTCAACCGCTTGTTGGGCGAAGAACGGGTGATTGTGGCCAACGAAGAAGGGACGACCAGAGACGCCATCGACACGCCATTCGTCAAGGACGGGACCAAGTTCCGGGTTGTTGACACGGCCGGGATCAGACGGCGGGGCAAGGTCTACGAAAAGACCGAAAAGTACTCCGTTATGCGGGCCATGAGTGCCATGGAACGGTCAGACGTGGCTATTCTGGTCCTGGACGCCAGCACTGGGATCAGAGAGCAGGACAAGCACGTGGCCGGCTACGCCCATGAAGCGGGCCTGGGGATGATTATCGCTGTTAACAAGTGGGATTTGCCGAAGAAGGACTCTTCATCCGGCAAGGACTTTGAAGCGGTGATCCGGGAAGAATTCTCCTACCTGGACTATGCCCCAATTGTCTTTGTTTCAGCCAAGACTGGCAAGAACATCGACCAATTGCCGAAGCTGGTCAAGGAAGTTTACGAGAACAAGAACCAGCGGATCCAGTCATCCGTCTTAAACGACCTGCTCCTGGAAGCCAGTCGCTTGGTGCCAGCGCCGATGGTCAAGGGCAAGCGGCTCCGGGTCTACTACATGACCCAGGTCAAGACCAATCCGCCGACCTTCGTTGTTTTCTGCAACGATCCGGAATTGATGCACTTCTCCTACCAGCGCTTTTTGATCAACCAGCTGCGGGAGAATTTCGACTTCACCGGGACCCCGATCAAGATCCTGCCGCGTAAGCGGAAGTAAGACCCGGCTTTTCTTTTTCAATTTGTGACATTCTCTTGAAAAAGTGCTAAGCCGCGGGCTAAAAGCCTTGTAGGGACAACGTTCTTGTGATATTTTAGAGAGCAGGGAATTAATTGAATGCAGCAAGCGCTCAGTGTCCCTCATTTCTGCAAGAGAAATGAAGTGATTAGACGCGAGTCTAATTTATAGGAGGTGAATTCCACATGGCAAATAAGGCAGAATTAGTTTCAGAAGTAGCTGCAAAGACTAAGTTGACTAAGAAGGACGTTTCAGAAGCTGTTGACGCAGTTTTCGAAGCAATCCAAGAAGACTTGGCTAAGGGCGAAAAGGTGCAACTGATCGGCTTCGGCACTTTCGAAGTTCGTGACCGTGCAGCTCGCAAGGGCCGCAACCCACAAACTGGTGCTGAAATCGAAATTCCAGCAAGCAAGGTTCCTGCATTTAAGCCAGGTAAGGCTCTTAAGGACGCTGTTAAGTAATTGACGCGCTTTAAAATAAAGAAACGCCGGTATTTCTGGCGTTTTTTTGTTTGGGCAAAAAACTTTTTTCACTGGATAGTTACGGTACAATAGTAAGCAGAAAGTGAGGACAAAGATGACATATTCTGAACAATTGTTGGACGCGATTCAAGGCCACCGCTTCAGTGAGAGCCGCGCCCTCTTGAAGCAGGCCCTGGAAAACGATGATCCGGAGATTCTGGCCTCTCTGGCGGAAAACCTGACCGACCTGGGCTTTACTGATTTGGCCAAGGAAGTCTACCGCAGCTTGATCGCTGATTTTCCCAATGAAGACCTCTTCAAGGTCTACTTGGCCGAAATCCTCCTCAATGACGGGGCAGAGGACGATGGCTTGACCCTGCTTTACAATGTGCCTGCTGATTCAGATGCCTATCTGGAAAGCCTCCTGGTCCAGGCTGACTACTACCAAAGCGAGGGCCTGATCGAAACGGCGCGGGCCAAGATGGAGCAGGCCCGGCAGCTGGCCCCGGATGAAGATGCCATTACTTTTGGCCTGGCGGAACTGGACTACATGAGCGACTTGAACGACCAGGCCCTGCCTCTGTACCAGGACTTGCGGCAAAGACAGACCATGTTCGGGGAAGTCAACCTTAACCAGCGGGTCTTCCAGACCCTGGCTAAACTGGGCCGGTATGAAGAAGCTGCTGCTTTTATCAATGACCATAAAGAAGACCTCCTGGACATCGACGCCAAGTACCAAGCCGGGGTAATCATGGAAGAGGCAGGCCAGTTTGACAAGGCCATCTCCTTCCTTGATGATGTTATCAAGCAAAGCCCTGACTACGTCAACGCTTATCCTTTCCTGGCCAAGGCCTACCAGGAAGAAGACAATCCAGAAGAAGCCCTCTTTGCCGCTCAGACGGGCCTGGGTTACAATGAGCTGGATGAAGAGCTTTACCTGACCGGGGCTAAGGCAGCCGCCAAATTAGGCAAGGCTGAGGACGCTGAAGACCTCTTGCAGCGGGGCCTTGAGGTCAATCCGGACAATTCCAGCCTCCGCCTCTTGCTGAGCGACCTCTACTTAGCCCAGGGGCGGGCAGAGGACTCCCTGGCCCTCTTTACCTCTCTGGCTGATAGCGACCTGGAGCCCCAGGCCCATTGGAACATGGCCCGGTCCTACCAGGAAATGGAAAAATATGACCAGGCCCTGCAGGAATATCTTTTGGCCTACCAGAGCCTGCAGGCAAGTCCTGCCTTCTTGCGGGGGATGATCTCCTTTGCCCAGGAGAGCGCCCAAGGCGACCTGGCCCGGCAATTGCTGGAGAAGTACCTGCAGCTTGTGCCAGATGACCAGGAAATGCAGGACCTTTATGAGCAGCTGAGAAATTAGAATTTTGGATGATGACCAGCTTTTGCTGGTCATTTTTCTTTTTTAATATTTTCCAGCCTTTTAGCGAGCAGGGGAGAAAAGCGGTAAAATAGAAAGATAGACCATTAAACATTTTGGAGGGATGATTTTGCAATTCAGCTTTAACAAAAAGCGTGACCGGGCCGTCTACTGGAAGTACTCTGTCTTCTTCCTCTTTTTGGCGGCCTGCGTTTTTGGACCTTACTTGATTACGGGCCACAGCCTGATCTGGAACACCGACGCGGCCAACCAGCACCTGCCCTTGATGGTCAAGTACCGGGAGTACGTGCTCAGTTTCCTGCGCCACTTAAGCCAGGGGCCGGCCGAGTGGTCCTGGACCATGGGCCTGGGCAGTGACCTCTTTTCCGTCTTTTCTTACTATACGATTGGTGACGTCTTTGCCTACCTGGCTCTTTTGTTTCCAACCAGCCACCTGGTCTTTGCCTACCAGCTGATTCTGCTTTTGCGCCTTTACTGCGTGGGCTTGGCCTTTGTCTATTTTGCCCGTCACTTTGACTTTAAAGACGGTGTTATCTTGGTTGGCAGCGGGGTCTACATGGTCAATGCCTACCTGCTGTACGCGGCCCTGGCTCAGCCAATGTTTACCACAACCTTTATCCTTTTTCCCTTGATCGTGGTCCAGCTGGAGCGGCTCTTGCAGGGAGGAAGCGCCTGGCCTTTATTCGGGGTCTTTGTCTGGATGCTGGTCAGCAACTACTATCTGGCCTTTGTCCTGGGCTTGGGGGCAATCATCTATCTGCTTTTGCGCTGGGGCCTGGCTTATTGGAAAAAGATTCCTTTCTGGCCAACAATCAAGAAGCTTTTCTTTGCCAGTTTAGGAGCGGTCTTCTTGTCAGCTGGCCTGCTTTTGCCAGAACTTCTGGCCGTGGTCAACTCCACCCGGACCGGGTCCCAGTTTGCCAATGGCTTGACCTTTTATCCGGCCTACTACTATTTGCTTTTGCCAAAGGAACTGATTGACGGGGACAATTGGAAGTTGATGTTCTGGTCAGCCTTGGGCCTGGCCAGCATCATCCTGCCGGCCCTGGTCTACCTCTTCCGTAACTGGCGCAAGTACCGCCTGGTTGCTGCTTCTCTGTTATTAGGGGCAGTCATGCTCTTGATTCCGGCAGTCGGGGCAGTCTTTAACGGGGGGATGTCAGCGTCAAACCGCTGGACCCTGCTCTTGTACCTGCCTTTTGCTTTCAGCGTAATGGTCTTTGTTAAGGCGGCCGGCGAGCAGGCGGTTAGTCAAAAGGAGATGCAGCTGATTTTTACCGTCAGCGGGATCTACCTGATCTACCTGGTCGCCATGTCCTTTTTGGAAAATGACTACAAGCTCTTCTTGCCGGTCATCTTCCTCTTGCTCAGTCTGGGGGCCAGCTACCTGGTCAACGAAGGACAGGCTTTAAAGCGGACGCTATTGCTTACTGTAGCGGCTAACTTGGCCTTTAACGCCCTGTACGCGGCTCTTCCATACAACGGCAACTTCGCGGCCAACATGCTGGTCAGGGGGGAATATGAGCAAATCGCGGAAGACCGCTATGGCGGTTTAAACCAAATCCTGCCGGCCGGCTTTTACCGGGTCAACACGGTGTCAAATAACCAGTTTGTCAGCCAGAAGAAGCTGTTTAACGACTTGACCAGCGGCCTGGCCAACGTGTCATCTTACTATTCCATCCAGAACCAGTACCTGGGTCAGTTCTCGACCGACCTGGGCAACCTGCAGTATGATAACAACATTCCCTTCCACCAGCTGGATGACCGGACAATATTGAACAATTTCCTGGGTGTCCGCTATATTTTTAACCAAAAATACTCAGTAAATGGCAGCAAGGTGCCCGGGACTTACGACCTGATCGCTGCTGGCAAGGAGAAAAAAGACCAAAATCAAGAGTCTGTCTACCAGGCCGAGCTCTACAAGACCACAGAGGCCTTTCCGCTGCTTTGGCTAAGCTATAAGGCAATTAGCCCCAGCCGCTACCAAAAGCTGTCAGCGAGCCAAAAAGAGCGGGCTCTGGCCAGCGGGGTGGTGGTCAAGGGGCTTGGCCTTAAAGCCGCGAAATTGACTGGGGTCAAGACCATCAAGGCCAGCCTGGTCGCTGCCAGTGGCCAGAAGCTGAGCAAGAATAAATTGACCTATACGGACTCTGATGCCAGCTACAAGTTGAAGCTGCACTTGTCAGATGAAGAAAAGGCCAAACTGGGCAAAAGCGAGCTGCATGTCGAGATCAGCCAGATTTCCTACCAGCCTTTCACTTTAAGCCAGCAGCTGGACTTGGAGCTGAAGAAGGCCAAGCAGGAGGCCGGCCTGGCCGGGCAGACCTTTAATGAGCAGGCGACCCGCTACAAGTACTGGCGCTACCACCTTTTGGCCGGTTCACCAGACCCCAGCTACAAACTGACGGTAACGGGGAAGAAGGGCAGTGAAACAATTGTGCAGAGAAGCCAGGATATGACTTCCTTTTACCGCCTGGTCGACAGCGCGGTCATGAACATGGGCACTTACCAGACTCTGCCCAATAGTCTGACCTTCCAGCCTTCAAAACTGGGGACCTACCGCTTCAAGATCAAAGTTGTAGCAATTCCTTTGAATCAAGAATACACGAAAGAAGTGCGGCAGATTCAAAAGCAGGGGGTCAAGCAGCTGAAACTCGCGCAAAACCAGCTGACTGGCCTCTTTACTAGCAAGAAGGCTGGTGTCGTTACTTCAACCATCCCTTATTCAAACGGCTGGACGGCTACGGTTGACGGTAAGGCAGTCAAGGTCCTTAAGACCAACACGGCCTTTGTCGGCTTCAAAATGCCAGCAGGCAAGCACCGCGTCCGCCTGGTTTACCGGACGCCGGGATTGCGAAGCGGCCTGTTGATTTCACTCTTGACGGCTTTAGCCATCTTGGCTTATGCCGCGGTTAGTCACAAAGAATGGCGGCGGGAATTCCGAGCCAAGAAAAAAGAAAAATAGCTTTTAATAGTCAAATGCCAATAAAAAAACGAGCCAGCTGGCTCGTTTTTTGTCTGCATATTTTTAATTTGCTGCTTTTATTCCTTGATCAGCTTGCGGGCAACCAGATCATCCTTCATCAGTCTGGTCATCACCTGGGCAACTTCCTTGGCCCGGTCGTTGGAGTCCATGTGGATGGTCAAACCGTTGTCTGACTGGATCAAGGTATGAGGAAGTTCAACCTGGTTGTACTTAAGGTCTGGGTCCAGGTCTGGCAGCATGTATTCCAAAGTTGCCGTCCAGCCCAAACCGCCGACTGCCATTTGCAGGGCGACTTCGTAGTCGTTGACCTTGATGCTCTTGTTAACGGAGAGGTTCTGGTCTTCAAGCAGGTGGTCAACGGTCTTTTGGAAGCCGGAGTCATCGCTTAAGGAAACCATCTTTTCTTCGCTCAGGTCCATCAAAAGCTGCTGGCTGAACGGAACGTCCCGCTTGCCTTCTTGGTAAAGCTTGCTGGTTTCAGGGATGATCAAGAAGATCCGTGGCTGGAAGAGGAAGAAGTTCTTCAAGTTTTCCCCCCGCAGGAGCGGCCCCAAGTAGATGTCAACCATCCGGTTGTCGATCAAACGCTTGGCAGAGTTGATGGAGAAGGTCTTGATCAGTTCAAAGCGGGTGGTTTCAAACTGCTTTTGCAGAACAGGGATGATCTTCCCACTTTCGCCTGGTGCCCAGATCGGGGAGAAACCGATCTTGATGTAGGACTGCTCTTCTTCAGTGAAGCGGCGCAGGTCCTGTTCGATCTTCATCTGGTCGCTGTGCAGCTTGGCTAAGCCGTCGCAAAGGGTCCGGCCGGCTTCAGTCAGTTCGATCGGCAGGGTTCTTCTTTCCAGGAGAACGACATTGTATTTCTTTTCTGCCTTGCTCAAAACCTGGCTGACATATGGCTGGCTCAGGAAAAGCTTCTTAGCGATATCGCTGACTGTCTGGCAGTCTTCAGCAGTGGTCAAGATTTGGTAAAGTACGTCTTGTTTCATCTTAATGCTCTCTTTTAAGTGAATGAATTTACAAAATAAATTTTACAATACGATTATTATAGCGCCTTTTTCTTATTAGTCAACGCCAATCATGCTTACTCAATTTTGACATAATATTCGGTGAAATTCAAATAATTACTGCTGTTTTTTCGGATAAATGCGACTTTTCCGATCAAGAAAGAGGAATGAAAGCGGTATATGAAATCTAAATCATATATTTCCGAACTTATGTTGGCGGCTTTTAGCAGGAAATTTTGGCAAAAAAGTTTGAAAATTGCTAAAAAACGTTTTAAAAAATGCTAAATTCTTGCTAAAAACTAAAATTTTAGCAAAAATAAGAGTTAAGACTTAACGATGAGGAAGAAGACATGAACTTTCAACACTTGGAATACTTCAACGAGCTGGCTGAGACCCAGTATATGGCCCAGGCAGCGGAAAAACTGGGGATTTCCCAGCCAACCTTGAGCTACGCGGTCAAGAAACTGGAAGAGGAACTGGGCGTTCCCCTTTTTGAAAGAGAAGGCCGCAATATCCGCTTGACGGTCTACGGCAAGGTCTTCAAAGAGTATAGCGAGGCCGGGGTCCAGCAGATCCAGGAAGGGCGGCGGCAATTGTCTGAGATGGCCCTGGGCGAAAGCGGCAAGCTGTCAATTGGGGTGGCTGAAATCGTGGCCCATAAATTCATTACCGATGTGATCAAGGACTACCGGCAGGTCAATCCGGAATACCGGGTCGACTTTAATTTAAAGCGGGCCGTGACCAGCAAGCTCCTGGACATGCTGCAAAGCGGGGAACTTGACCTGGCCATTGTCACTACCCGGCCGGGTGAAAAGATTGCCGGCTTTGACTTAGTACCAATGATGCACAGAAAGCTGGAGCTGCTCTTGCCGGCGGGCCATGAACTGGCCAAGCAGAAATCGGTCAGCTTGAAGCAGATCGAGCAGTATCCTTACCTGGCTTTTGGGGAAGAACATGCCTTGGCCGGGATCATCGCTGACGTTTTTGCTAAAAATGACATCCATCCCCAGATCAGCAGCGTGACAGACGATGTCCGGACCCTGGTTGACCTGGTGGCGATCGGTGAAGGGGTGGCTCTCTTGCCTAAGTCCAAGTATCACGAATCTGCCGGTGCTATTGCCGTGCCGGTAACGGAAGATACTTCTTACACCATCAGCCTGGCCAGCCGGAATCTGGCCCAAGAGCCGAAGGTCGCCCAGAAGATGGCTTCCTTTATCGTGGACTTCTGCCAGACCCGGGGCTTAACGTGGTCCTAATTCACTAGCGGCTTGGTCGTACTTTTCTTTAGCCCGGCTGACCTGCTTTTGGTACTGGGCCAAAGTCAGGCCGTTGATGCTGACGACGGCGTTGTAGTAGGCCAGTTCAGTCTTTTGGACCGCTTTATAGCTGGCATATTTAATTTTGGCATTTTTATACTGATACTGCTTGAGAAGGGCCAGAAGGTCGGCCTGCTTGAGCAGTTTTTTCTTGCCCTTTTCCAGCTGGCTCTTTTCGTCCTTAAAAGCTTGGCTGACAGCTTTAGACGGGGAGAGGGGAGCTTTCTTGCTCTTGCTCTTTTTCTTTTGCTGATTCGCCTTTAAGGCATCTTGCCAGGCGGTAGTTACGCTGGTAGCAGCTTCATCGATGCTCTTGGCGATGTCCGTGCTGTTTTGCCGGAACTTTTCCCCGGTCTGGTCGTAATTCTTGTGCTTAAGGGCGATAGCAGCCTGCCTTTTCTCTTGCAGCAGGACCTGCTTGTGCCGGCCGCCGAAGCCAATCAACATGATGAATAAGGCACCGACCAAGAAAAAGTCGCAGGCAAAGCGCAGGCGCGGCTGGCTGGTGATGAGGCCAAAGAGCCAGATCAAGGCAAAAAGGATGAAGATCCCGCAGCCAATCCAGCCCAGGATAAAATATTGGGAGATAGTCATTATTTTTCCTCTTTTCAATTATTTTCTCTTTTCATGATAAACTATTTTTCCCAGGCCGGCTTTCTTTTGGCAAAAATCCGCAGAATCTTGCCAGTAAAGCGGGTAAACGCTGCCGAAAACTGGCCGGATAGTGCTATAATTTTGTTAAAGGTCTGCAATATAGCAGGCAAAAAGTCATGAATGGGAAATAAGACAGATGGCAAGGATTATTGATACTCAGCGAAAGTTACTGATCCAGCACGGCTTGCTGGAAGACATCAAGGAAGCAGGGGAGGAATACGGGAGTCTGACGGCCGCCCTGGCCGCTCCTGACTGGGCCCTGCTGGACCGGGAGCTCAGCCCCTTATTTAAGCAGGTAAAGTTCTGCCTGCTTTTTGGGGAGGAAGAAGTTCCCGAACTCGCCGCGGCAAGTGAACTGTCCCGGCTTTTTCCGCTCTTAGCTAGCGACTGCCCGGACTTAAAGGAAAAACTGGCTGCCGGCCGGCTGGCGGTTAGTTTTTCACCGGAAAAAGAAAGCAACTTCTTCCTGCTGACCGGGAAAGACCAGTACCGCTTCTACTGGGGGCAGGGGGCGACCTACTTCTTAAGCAGTGGGGAAAAGACCGGTGACGACTGGGCCATGGTCCAGCAGCTGGTCAAAGAGCTGCCGGCCAAGGCCAGAGATATTTTAGACAAGGAGCTCTACCAGGGCTATTTGGACCTGGCAGAAGACAAGCGGTCCCAGTACCTGCTGGAAGTCAGCGGCTTGGCAGATAAAATTGCTGAAGCACCTTTAAAGGATTTCAAAGAAGCAACCCGGCTGGGGCAATTAGGCCAAAGTCAGGCCGGCGTGTCCTTTAAGAAGACGGCCAAGCTCCTCCGCTTTAAAAGCGGGATTGACAAGGAAAACTTGACGGGAAAAAAGATCCTGGCTGATGAGGAATTGAGTAAACGGCTCAGCCAGATCGTCTTTGGCGAGGGCAATGAAAATGGCGAGGCCATTGTTTTGCCGGATGAAAAGGCCCACTACCCGCGCCCCCTTTACCTGCAAGACCCGGTGACCGGGACAATTCTGGAGAAGCCGGCAATCGACTCCTACCAGGAAGAACCAGTCGCGGTCCAAAAGCCGACCCGGCAGGACGTATCAGCAATTTTTGACATTATCCGCTTCTACCGGGATCGCAAGCAGGATAATGAATCCCAGGCTGCCTTCTCCTTCTTGATGTATGTCCTGGAAAGCGGCAGCATCTGGAAGATCCGCCAGGCCATCGATGAGCGAAACGGGATCGTGGAAGACGTCCCGATCGTGGCCGGCCTGGTCGGGCAGGGGGAAACTGGCAAGTCGACCCTGCTTAAAATTGCCTCCAACTTGACCATCGGCAATACCAAGGAGATCGTTCAGGCCAGTTCAGAAGACAAGCTCTTCGGGATGACGGCAGCGGTCAGAAAGAAGCTGCTGGCCGGCAAGAGCTTGAGCAAGCAGGACCGGGTCAGCGCCTACAGCTCCAACCCCAAGGTTATCAACAAGAATATCTGGAACTTTACCGACCACTACATGGATGAAGACCAGGTCATCACCCCGATCTGCATCGATGACCCGGAAGTCTCCCTCTTTTCTTCCAGCGCTGCCCAGAGCTTTTTGAAAAAGCGGAGCAACCGGCATGGCGAGAAACTGGGGGTGGAACCGGTGGCCATTTTCAGCATGAACAGCAAGGGCAAGGACATCGAGCTGTTGACTGAAGTTGGCCGCAGGGGCTACGTGATCAGCCAGGGCAACCAGTTCCGCAAGAAGACGGACGCGGACATCCACTTTTTTGAATACCTGGATGGCAATACCGACAATCACGGCCACTGGTTGAACAACACCCTCTTCCTTTACCTGACCCGGCAGATCGACCGCTGGCTGGAAGAGATGGATGACGAGGACTACTTGAAGCTCAAGCACGACTTCCTCTACCCGGTTAAGCACGCCTTCTGGCAGTTGGTTGAAGAATACGGCCTGGTCAACACGGAAACCAAGTACTACTTCCACATGAAGAACTACAATATTGTTGAGGACCTGGGCCGGCGGAACTGGAGCATTCTCTTGCACGATGAGGCGACCTTGCGGGAAATCACCTTTACCCGGGACAATCCGGAATGCATGATTCCGGCCCGGGTCTTCCCCAACAAGGGCAACGACATCAACCGCTACTTCGCCTACCTGCCGGCTTCAGCTGAGATTTGCAAGACTTTTGACAGCCAGGGGCTGACGGTCAAGATGGCCAATATGGACCTCTGGCAGGGCAACCACTTGCTGACTGAGCGCTATGAGAAGGAAACCGGGATCGCGGCTGAGCGCTTTGAAATGGAAAAGGCCAGAGCCGCCGCGGAAGTCCAGGGGCAGAGAATGGGTGAAAACATTGCTCCATACCTCAAGAAGAATGCCGAAATGATGGACCGGATGATGAAGGTCACTGAACAGAATGCCCAGCTTTTGGCGGAAAAGGAAGCCCAGGCTGAAAAGCGGCAGCAGGCAGAAGCTGAGAAGAAGGAGCAGGCCGACCAGATCCAGAAGCTGCAGGATGAACTGGCCCAGGCCAAGGAGGCCGCAGAAGCCGCCAAGAGCGAGGAAAAGAAGCCGCGGGGCTTCTTCGACCGCTTTTTCAAGTAATTTTTTAGAAAGAAGAATAAGATGACCGACACGCAAAGCATGATTGCCGTTCAAGAAAAAGACAATACCGTTTCCAGCCTGGTCCTGGACCATGACGGGGACTTGGAAACAGCCGGCCGGATTCTGGAGGAAAACTACCAGGATTATGAGCAAGTCCTGGCCCTGGTCAATTTAGGTGACTTAAAGAGGCTGGGGAAGACGGCGGAAGAAAGCTGGGCCTACTACCGGGACGAGCATGAAGACCAATTGGTCTTGGAAAATTACGTGGACACGGAAGTTTTTGACCGGGCAACTGAAGAGCAGGGAGACTACTTTGCCTGCTGCTTTTTGTACTGCAAGTATGAAGGTGACTTCCAGTGGCTAGTCAGAGATTTTTCCACGGGCGACAAGCGCTTTAAGCCGCTGAAGGAAGCCCTGGCTTAAGAAAAGAGGGACGGCAATGACGGATTTGGCCCAGCTGGGCGGGGATGAACTAAAGGAGATTTTGGACGAGAAGCGGAGAAGCCGCTGGCAGATCGTTTTTGGGGCCCTTTTGACCGACACGGCAGCCCAGCAGGCCGCTGTTCCCAGGAAAGAGATGCCGACCTTGATCAAGCTGAAGGCCTACCAGACCAAGCTGATCCGCCAGTATGACGAGGATATCAAGCTTCTGCAGGAAGAATTTGCTGACCGGGGCCAGGAAGTGCCAAGGCAGGCCTTGGCCTGGAAGAAAAACTACTTTTTCCCGCTGGCGCCGACGCCCATTGACCAGTGCCTCAGCTTGGAAGAATGGAGCGAGCAGACCGGCCTGCCCCTGGCGGCAATCGCACACAGCCTGGTCTTCATGGGGGTTAAAGAGCGGGCCTATAATTTGCGGGCCAGCGCCCTCTATGACCCAGCTGACCTGGCCTTTTTGAAAAAAGTGCCAGCTGGCAGCCTGGCGGCTAAAGGCTTGACCAAGGCGGCCTGGGTGAAATTGACCGGGGTCAGCCTGGGCAGGCTGGACAAGTGGCTGGGCTCAGAAAGCAGTGGCGACTGGCTGGCCTGGGACCTGGCCTTGACCGCCAAGGAAAATTTGAAATAACATGCAAAAAGGCTAGAAGCAGTAAGTGCTTCTAGCCTTTTAATTTAAGCCAGTTCATGCATGGCTGGCAATTTGCTTTCTTCCAGCCAGTCATAAAAGGCTTGGCTGGCGGTAGACATGGTCCGCTCGGGGATGGCTGTGCCATAGCTGACCTCGTTTTTGCCGGACAGGGGAACGACTGTCAAGTCCTTCAGCTGGTCAGGCAAGAGGAAGTTAGGCAGGATGCCGATGCCCAGGCCGGCCTTGATGCTGAGCATGGCAGCGTTGATGGAGTTGGCGGAAGTTACTTTGAGGTGGGGGAGTTCCTGCCAGAGGATCTTTTGCAAAGAGTACTGGCCAGGGGTGCAGATATTGTCACTTAAGAAGATAACTCTTTGCTTGTCCAGGTCGCTGTGCTTGACCGATCCGCGGATGGCAAAATCATAGTCCTGCTGGAAAACGGCACAGTACCTGCCTGTTAAAAGCGGCTTGAATTTGACATTGGCACTCGGACTCAAGGAGTCTTGGCTTAAGAAAACGATATCCAGGGCGCCTTCGTTTAAGAGGCCAACCAGGTCCCGGTTGTTATGGCTTTCGATGTAAAATTGGACCTTGGGATTTTCCGCTTGGTAGGCCTTGATGCTTTTAGACAAGGCAAAGATTTCGTAAGGGGAATTGCTGATGCCGATGGTGATCTTGTCTCTGGCCTGCTCGTTTAGGGCTTCCAGCTGCCTTAAAGTGTCCACGTAATTGTGGTGGACAGGGCGGATGTCTTCATAAAAGGCCTTGCCAACCGGGGTTAAGGAGACCTTCTTTCTGGTCCGGTAGAAAAGGTCGGCCCCGATATAGCGTTCCATCGAGGAAATGGTCTGGGAGACCGCCGATTGGGAGACCCCCATATTCATGGCTGTCCCGGAGAAGCTCAGGGTTTCAGCCAGGTTAATAAAAATTGCCAAGTGTTCTGTGTTCATTCTTTGCTCTCCAGCTCCTTATTCTGTGACCGGGTGGGTGGCCGGCAGCCCCCGCTCTTTGACCCAGGCGATAAAATCGGCGGCCGGTGACTTCCGGTCTTTCAAGGTGACCATGCCGATTTCATCAGTAACTTCCTTTTCCAAAGGGAAAAGCTCCAGCTGGTCATCGCTGGGGTCGACGACAAAGTCAGCACAGATGCCGATGCCCAGGCCGGCGGAAATCATCTGGATGTAGTCGGCCATGTTGTTAGCCACGGCATAGTCCAGGCTGGCCAGGTCCCGGCTTAAGGCATTCTGCAGGGAGTTCTGCTTGGGCAGGCACCAGCTGTTGTCCAGGAAGATCAAGCGCTCCTTAGACAAGTCCTTCAAGGTAACGGGCGAATTGCCCATGTAGCAGTAGTTCTTGCTGCAGACAGCGTAAAAGCGTCCTTCCAGCAGCTTTTCGTAAGTCAAGGTGATGCCGGAGTCGATTGATTCTGGTCTGGTCAAGATCACGTCGCAAAAGCCCTGCTTTAAGCGGGCAACCATGGTCCGGTGGTCGTAATTTTCCAAGAAGATCTTGACTTCCGGTCTGACCTTCCGGTATTCATTGATCAACTGGTTGATGGCGTAGCGGTCATAACCGGACCCGGAGAAGCCAATGGTCAAGAGAGTGTTGACTGACTGGGCCACTTCCCGGGCATGGGTGACAGCCTTGTTGAACTGGGTGATGACCGGCTGCATCCCCTGGTAAAAAAGCTGGCCGGCCGGGGTCAAATTGACTTCTTTGCGGCTGCGGTAGAAGAGCTTGGTATTTAAGTAGCGCTCTAATGAAGAAATTGACTGGGAAACAGCCGATTGGGTAATATTCATGTTTTGAGCAGTCCGCGAGAAGTTCAGGCTTTCTGCTAAATCAAGGAAAATTTTGATTTTATCGGTATTCATGGATAGTATTAGTCTTTCTGATTAATTTTGTTTGCTCTCGTTATGAGCACAGAATACCCCATTATTTAGTCCAAGTCAAAGAACTGGTTTAAAAAATTGATCAAAAAAGCGAAAAATATTATCAATTTAGGATGAATGCGATCAGGACGGGCTTTGCCGTGAAAATGGCAAGCGCTTTATGTAGATTTTTGCAGAAAAATTCAAAAAAGTTTGTAAAAGGGGCTTGCATAAAATGAGAGACCTGTTAGAATTAAATCCAACAAGTTAAACGAAGGAAGTAGTACCCGCTCCCCTGACTCTTCAAGCGAGTTTCGTAGTTGAGAGGAAACAGAGCCAGCGCGGGGAACGCAGCCGGGAAAATGACCGAGAAGCGGCCATCGTTTGATTCGCGTTAAGAATCAAGAGGGTCCAGCCGGATATAGCTGGGAATTAAAGGTGGTACCGCGAGCAAGTCGTCCTTTTGCAATTAGCAAAAGGGCGGCTTTTTTGATAGAAAAGGTGATAAAAATGAGGCGGACTAACGGAACAGATTAAAAGTAAGTTAGAATTTTACAGGAGAGAATATTAATGAACATCGACAAGAGCAAGATCAAGAAAATCGTATTGGCATACAGCGGCGGCCTGGACACTTCCGTGATTATTCCCTGGTTGAAGGAAAACTACAACAACCCGGAAATTATCGCGGTCTCAGCCAATGTCGGCCAGGGGGATGAACTGGAAGGGCTGGAGGAAAAGGCCAAGAACTCCGGGGCGGCCAAGCTGGTCGTGGCCAACTTGGAAGAAGAATATGTCAACGATTACCTGCTGCCATGTCTGAAGGCTGATGCCAAGTACGAAGGCTACCTGCTGGGGACGGCCAACGCCCGTCCTTTGATCGCCAAGGCCCTGGCGGAAGTAGCGATTAAGGAAGGGGCGGACGCGATTGCCCACGGGGCAACCGGTAAAGGCAACGACCAAGTTCGTTTTGAATTAGGGATCAAGCACTTTGCCCCGGACATGCCGATCATTGCTCCTTGGCGGGAATGGGACCTGGTTTCCAGAGAAGATGAAATCGACTACGCCGCCGCTCATAATGTTCCTTTGCGGATCAGCAAGGAGACCAACTACTCTAAGGACAAGAACCTCTGGCACTTAAGCCATGAAGGGCTGGATTTGGAAGACCCGAGTCTTGAGCCAACTTATGAAAAGCCGGGCTTTTTGGAAATGGGCGTGTCACCGCTGGATGCCCCGGACAAGCCAACTTACCTGCAGCTGGACTTTGAAAAGGGCGTGCCGGTTGCCTTAAACGGGCAGGAAATGCCTTTAATGGAAATGCTGGAGAAGCTGAACAAGGTCGGCGGGGAAAACGGGATTGGCCTTTTGGACTTGGTCGAAAACCGTTTAGTCGGGATGAAGTCAAGAGGGGTTTATGAAACTCCAGGCGGCAGCATTCTCTACTTTGCCCACGAATACCTGGAAACCATCACCCTGGACAAGCAGGTTCAGCACAAGAAGTCTGAACTGGCCATTACATACGGGGAACTGGTTTACGACGGGCAATGGTTTACCCCATTAAGAGAGGCACTGGCTGCTTTTGTCGACAAGACCCAGGAATGCGTGACCGGGACGGTCAAGCTGAAGCTCTACAAGGGCAATATCATCAAGGCCGGGGTAACTTCGCCAAACAGCCTTTACTCAACTGAACTGGCAACTTTTGACGAATCAGACTATGACCAGGCGGAAGCTGCAGGCTTTATCAACCTCTTCGGCCTGCCGATCCAGGTGCAAGCCAAGCTGGACGCCAAGAAAAAGTAAGACGGGACAAGTTTTTTAGATTAGGTGATTGTGATATGAAAAAAATGTGGGCCGGCAGAACTTCCGGTAAGACTGACCAGATCGCGGACGACTTCAACTCATCCATCCGTTTTGACCAAAGAATGTATCCAGAAGACATAGCCGGCTCCATTGCCCATGCCAAGATGCTGGCCAAGCAGGGGATTATTCCTGAAGAAGCAAGTGCGAAAATCATTGCCGGCCTGGAGGGCATCTTGGCTGACTTAAATAGCGGCAAGCTGGAAATCGATCCGGCCGCTGAAGACATTCATATGTTTATTGAAGAAACCTTGACTGACCGGATCGGCCAGGACGGGAAGATGCTGCACACGGCCCGGTCAAGAAACGACCAGGTGGCTCTGGATATCCGTTTGTATATGCGGGAAGAAAACGGGCAGATCAAGCAGCTCTTAAAAGATTTGGTGGCGGCTCTTTGCGACCAGGCAGAAAAGTACAAGGCCAGTCTCATGCCGGGTTATACCCACCTGCAGCGGGCCCAGCCGGTCACTTTTGGCCACCAGCTGATGGCTTATGCTTACATGTTTATGCGGGATCTGGACCGTCTCGGGCAGATGGAAGAGCGGATGAACTATTCGCCAATCGGCAGCTGCGCCCTGGCCGGGACGACTTACCCGATCGACCGGGTTTATGAAGCGGAACTTTTGGGCTTTAAGGCTCCGGTAGCCAACAGTTTAGATGGGGTTAGCGACCGGGACCATGTGGTGGAAGATTTAAGTGATTTGGCCCTGGTGATGATGCACCTCTCCCGCTTAAGCGAAGAGCTGATCTTGTGGTCATCTTGGGAATTCCACTTTGTCCGCCTGGCGGATGCTTATACGACTGGGTCTTCCATCATGCCGCAGAAGAAAAATCCTGATATGGCCGAACTGGCCCGGGGGAAGACCGGCCGGGTCTACGGGGACTTGATGGCGATTTTGACGACTTTGAAGGGACTGCCCCTGGCCTACAACAAGGATATGCAGGAAGACAAGGAAGCCTTGTTTGACGCCATCGACAATGTTGAGCTGTGCCTGGAGACTTTTATTCCGATGATCAAGACCCTGGAAGCCAATGAGAAGGCCATGCACCAGGCGGCGCAGAAGGGCTTTATTAACGCGACGGACTTGGCGGACTATTTGACCAAGAAGGGGATGCCATTTAGAGATGCCTACCATATTTCCGGGCAATTGGTGGCCTTGTGCATCGACCAGGACACGGTTTTAGAAGACTTGCCGCTTGAAACTTACAAGGGCTACAGCGACTTGTTTGAGGAAGACTTGTACCAGGCAATTGACCTGCATAACTGTCTGGCCAAGCGGACTTCTTTGGGAGGACCGACGCCGGAGTCAGTCCAAAAGCAGGTTGATGAGGTCAGAGGCAAGCTGGCGGAAGAAAATTAGAATAAACGCAAAAGGCGGACCAGGCTGCAAGGCTTGATCCGCTTTTTTAGGTAGAGGAAGAGGGCGTGGAGATGGTATAATTTGGAGGAAGAAAACATATTATTAGGAGGCAATGGAATGGCTAAAGTAAGCGAAGCGCAAAGGAGAGCAAACAAGAAGTGGGATGAGGCCAACAAGGAGCGGAAGGCCTATATTACCAAGCGGTCAGCGGCGAAAAACTTTATCTTGAAGCTGGCAACCGCGGAAGATCTGGAGCTCATGGAAGAATATATTGCAGAGCGCAGAAAGATGCTTGAGGAGTAAAGAGGAAATTTCTAGTCGGGAGCGGTGAGCAGCCTCTTTAAGTTAGCAGAAGGAATGTGGTGGTAGAAGATGAAGGAAGAGCCATGGGATACTGAGCAGGATAATAAAGATGAGAAATCCGGTTGTGAATGGATATTGTTTATTGTCCTCGTAGTGGCAGTTCTTTGGTTTATAAAATGGTTCTTTGATCGCTATGGTGACTTAATACTAGGACTAATAGTACTGTCCATAATTGGAATATTCGATATGATTCATTCGATATTTAAGAAGCTTTTTTAAATGTTGAAGAGCTAAAAAGCCGCTTAGAGATCTTCTAAGCGACTTTTTGCATGGAAAACTAGATGAGAAATAGTTACTTTGAATTATCCTCATCAAGTTCAATCAGATCGTCAAGGACTTGGCCTGGCGTCTTACCCAAGGCTTGTGCAACTGCACTAATGACTTTGACGGTTTGCCTGGACAAAGGCTTAGTTTCTTTAACGGCGTTGGCCAAGGTCGTATTAGCAATCCCAGTTTGTTTAGCTACTTGGTAGCGAGTGACACCGTTTTGATCGAGATATTTTTGCAGCGCGTTCATTTGATTTAGATGTCCTTTCCTAACACTATATGAATATAATAACGCTGGAGTTATTATTTCGCGAGAGAAAAAAAGAGGGATGCAGAGGACTTTTTCTGATATTGGCATGCTTTTTGACAGGAAATATAGATGATCATTTAAAAGTTGGTGTGTTATAGTCATAATAAGAGATAACTAAAAATTTAGAAAAGAGGGAGCCGTGATTAAGAGCGGAATAACTATTCAAGTGGCTAGCTTGGGAGGGACTGACCCTAATCATGGCAAATGTGTAAATGAACATTGATGTAGTTATAGCAGTAATTTTTGCATTCCTCGGTATTGGCTGGTTATACTACTATGCGCGCTTGAAGCGGGCGGAAAAAATCGGCAGGAAGCTGGAAGAACGTTTAATGCTAACTTCCCAGAGCAATCAAACTCAAGTCCTCTGAGAAAGTGCCCTAAACCCGCAAAAATACTACATTTTTAGCACATCTTTGCTTGCATTGATGTGCTTTTCTATGTTATAATTTGAGTATGATATCATACTCAACAAAGGAGGCCATCATGTACTACAACTGCCTGGTTAATATTCCTAAGAACACTGGTAAAATTTCCAGAAATAAACGGGGGAAGACTACCTACATCGAATACACTTATGCTAGAGAGTATCTCCCCGAGAAGAAATACAACGTCGCCAGAAGAACGACCATCGGGAAAGCCGACCCAGATCATCCGGGAATGATGTTTCCTAACCCTAACTTCGAAAAGTTCTTCCCTGATGTTGAGATTCCTGCCGAAGGAACTGCGGCTGAACCAGTCAACGAATCCAGAAGCAGCTGTATCCGAATTGGTGCCTTCTCTGTAGTCAGACGAATTATTGAAGACTACAAGCTCGCTGAACACTTGAAGCGCTGGGATGACCGGGGAAAAGGGCTGCTTCTTGATCTCGCCGCGTATTCAGTTATCGCAGAAAGCAACGTGGCTCAGCACTTCCCGGATTATGCCTACAACCACCCTTTGATGACGCCACAGAATAAGATTTACAGCGACTCTACAATCTCGCGCTTCATTCGCGAGATTGATGACAATGACAGGGTCGACTTCTTGAACAGCTGGAACGCCACCCACGATAAGAACGAGAAAATCTACGTTTCA